>JAYVUT010000009.1:0-148898 GCA_043787675.1 Candidatus Altimarinota bacterium
GCCTGGATGATCTGCTGCGGCGATAGTAGCACCAGTAGCCTTGATCTCGGTCTCGATTTCTGATATGAGTGTATCACGATCAGCATCAGAGAGCCCAGAATCAAGTATCATCATGAGTTCGTATTGTCTCATAGTTCCTGTGGGTTAGTATCTTTTTATGACCAGTAAAAAGAAGGAAAATAAAATGCATATAAAAAATGCAATGGGAGTATAGACGTAAGTCCGTAAAAAGCAACACTTTTTTCGAGTAAAAATAATGCCTTGGCAAGGAAAAGAATTTGCAAAAAAAAAAGAACTCGGGTAAGATATCTCTATGGCCAAGAAAACAACTCCAACATCTGCAAAAAAATCACAAAAACTCTCATCACTCTTCGGTACTGCGAGCGAGGTGGAGGTGAGCAAAAAACTCGTAAGTAAGCTATTGCAATATAATATGAAATATGAGGAGATCACTCGAGTGATACTTTCACATTCGGAGAGAGCATTTCTCGATGCTCGTCTCATCACTATACAAGAGTATTATGATGATATCAATAATGCTAAACGAAGCGAGGTAGAAGAATTCCTCTCGTCGATCCCAGAATATGAGCTCCATGTCACTACATCCGCATAAAAAACCCTCTCTAAAATCAGAGAGGGTTTTTTATACAATAAAGGCTATTTTACATCCTTGAATGTATAAAGTACATGTTTGCGAAGTTGCTTATCATACTTCTTGAGCTTGAGCTTCTCACCTGCTGGGAGATTCTTCTTGTTGACTGCATAGACGTAGTCTGTACGTCCACCTTCTGCCGACTTACCAACTTGATATGTACATTTACCTTTTGCCATAGACTAGAATGTTAGAATATTAGGATATCTTTAGATTTTAGAGTATGCAACATACATCTAGAATTCGAATGTGTGGATTATATAGAAAATTATATATTTGCAAGTTTTTCTCTTCTCTTTTGCTTTTTTCTCATTTTTTTGTATAGTCTCGATAATATGATATATTGAAGTATGGCTTCAATCTCAGATTCTAAAATATAAATTCTAAAATATGTTTATCGATGAAGTAAAAATGACACTCAAGGCAGGTAAATGAGGTGATGGTATCATTTCATGGCGTCGTGAGAAATATATCCCCAAGGGTGGACCTTTTGGTGGTGATGGGGGTAATGGCGGACATATCGTCCTCGTTGCGACTACTCATGAGACCACTCTGGGAAAATATCGACATCAAAAGATCATCACAGCCGAAGATGGTGAAAAGGGTGGAACCCAGGAATGTCATGGGGCTACAGCACCAGTACTCATACTCGAGGTACCTGTTGGAACAATGGTAACAGATGCAGATACTGGAACGATGATATGTGATCTCACAACTCCGGGTCAGAGATTCCAGATATGTGAAGGTGGTAAGGGTGGATTTGGTAATGCTCACTTCCCCTCGAGTACTCGCCAGGCCCCGAATTTTGCGGAGCTATGAGATGCTGGAGATATCCGCGAGGTCAAAATGGAACTCAAGCTCGTCGCCGATGTCGGACTGGTAGGTCTGCCAAATGCTGGAAAATCAACCGTCATACAGTCAATCACGAATGTAAAACCAAAAATTGCCGCCTACGCCTTCACCACACTCATCCCGAATCTGGGAGTGATGGAATGGAGAGATCGATCTCTAGTAATAGAGGATGTTCCAGGACTTATCGAGGGTGCCAGTGAGGGGAAATGACTCGGGTTCCAGTTTCTCAAACATATCGACCGGTGTCGTATCATCATCCATCTTCTCGATGCTACTCAGGGGGAAGAGGCAATGATCGAGAATTATCGAGTCATACGTCGAGAGCTCGAGAACTGGAATCCAGAAATGGCACACAAAGATGAGCTCATCATATTCTCAAAGGCAGAGCTCGTAGATAGTGAGCAACTTGAGGAGATGGTGAAAATTTTCGAAAAAGAAACGAATAAAAAAGTCGATCTCACTATATCAGCAGGTGCCTATATCCGTATCGACGAGCTCCGTGATCTCCTCATCCAGCGTATCCCAGATACAAGAGAAGAGGAACTCATCCTCGTCGAGGACGAAGATGGGATCATACAGGATCCTGATGCTGTAGCTATGACTCTGAGTAGTCCAGATATCCCAAGGTTCTATGATCTCAAAAGACAAAATGACCCAAAACGATGTGTCATCCGAAAGCGAGAAGACAATGACTATGAAATCACGGGAATTCGTATCGAGGAGATCGCTCGTATGACTGATACTCGCTATACTGATGGAGTCAATCGAGTCTACGATGTGATGGAGCGTATGGGTGTGATGCGAAAATTAAAACTACTCATTGCTGATGGTCTCACTCGCGAAACTCGAGGATTCTTCGAATGAGAGGAAGATTTCAAGGTACCTGCTGTCTGGGTCGGTGGGAAAAAGTTCTCTCTCGAAGGACTCATATTCATGAAGGATGAGAGATAATATATATAATCCCTGCAGTTAGCAGGGATTATATTGTTGATAAATATTATGCCTCAAAGACACCGAGCTCTATAGCTCATTTTAGTGACGTAACAACGTCTGCTGATAAATTCATTTCCTTAATCTCTGAGAGAGAGAATAATTGTGAATTTCGTCAGAATCAATCCCCATCTCAAGCAATGATTTCATCAAAATCTTTTAGATTAAGGTGAAATCACCGTATCATTTCATACGTATTTACGGTCTTATCGTGGAAAGGAAAGAATCCATTCTCTAGACTTTCATGAGACATATTTCACTGCTCATCCCGAAAAACCGTTTTGATATTTTCTCACTTCTGTGAAATAGATAATGGAACAAAAATTGGATTTGCAGATATGAGCTGAGTTGCGTTCCTCAGGGACATATTTCCCGACTTGAGGAGAGCATTGATATATTTTCCTTGAGCGATAGAAACAAGTTGTGAAGCTTTTTCTTTTGAAATTCAACCACCTGAAATATATGGAACAATCAAGTAGAGTTCATCATTTTTCTTACCAAAGAGTACAAGTTCTTCAAGTATTTCTTCATATGCTGTGAGTCCTGGTGTTTTATCTGCACGACCAGCAGGAAGAGTATACTTTCCTGCATCAGTAGGGGCACCAGAATCGCGTTGAAGTAAGGGAATACGTAGTCATTCTTTTGTCTGGATATGCAGAGCACCAACACCAGAAAATAAAATCCCATCACTGATTCGATCACGTAAATCTGCAACTGTTGGAATTCAATTAACTTTTACTTTTTCATTGAGACGAACAAATGGTTGAGATCCTATATGAATAGTCATAGGCATGTCTCACTGTGCACTTTGAATACTATCAGCAACATAAAATATTTTATCATATAGAGGTCATGTCTCTTGAGAAAGAGAGTTATTATTGCCTCCTCGAAGGAGACTCAATAACTGATTATATGCTATATAATTTTCTGATTGTTCTAATTCTAATAATTTTGTTACATCTGCACCGATGGTATATTGTACGCCAGATGAGAGTATTTTCTGAAGACTTGGAGATATTGCATCGATATCTAATTCAGGAGATTTTTCTATTACTGAATTACTAGTCATAGTGTATTACAGTTAAAAATAATTTTATTATATAAAATATAATGCTTGAATCAATTTATTGATCTTATCTAGATACTATGATTTTATTTTGTTTCTCTGTTCTCCATCGCATTGATATAATGTACTAATGTTATTCCTTTTTTAGATTTTAGTGTTTCCCACTGACTCATCTCATTCAGAGAAACTACTTTGAGAGAACGAAGTTTGGTTCAATGATCATCATCATGCTTAGTTGATTCTATCCGCACTACCAATAGTCCACTTTCTTTGTTTTTAAACAAAGAAATATTGTAGTCAATCTGTGTACCGAGTTGATCGTGTGAGACCGTATTTAGTACCTCTACTAGGTCGTGATCTCGCAAAAATATTTTCACTTTTTCTAAAGTCTCTGTATCAAAAGGTCGCAGAGCAAAAGATATGCGATCCGCGATAGCACCCAATAATCCAGAAGATGCCCTATTAAGACGTGTTACTATTTTTGATTCTTGTACACGAGTTGATTCAGATATTTTTGTAGCCATATATTTATATTACTAATGTATGATATCACTTATTTATTTATTTGTCAATATTTTTATAATTCTTGGGAACTCTACTATTGCTGTGTATATACGTCGCCATCTCTTGCGAGGTTCCATCATGAGTCTATACAGCCACTCGAGAGCGAGTGACTGGAAAATAATCGGAGCCCGTTTCTGTAATCCCAGCAAAAAATCAATCGATGCACCGACAGCAAGTCCAACGACTCACTGCTCTTTTGGAAGATGGGAAAATATCTCTATAAGTCTTTCCTCTTGTATCTTCATCCCGATACATGAGAACACATATGAGATATTATTTGATGTGATCAGGTCTGCAATTTGCTCAGGATTTTTTTCTCAGTCAAAAATAAGAATGATATCGAGACTTGGAAATTTCATTTTGAATAAATTGGTAAGATCTGACTGTATCTGCATCTTATCACGCTCAAACTGATTGGTCGGCGTAGTAATACGATAATTATCGATCATTAGTACTCTCTTATTTGACTCTACTGCATATGTGAAGAGATCTCGTGTGAGATCACTCCCCTTGATAAGATCACCATAGTCTATACTCAGTTTTTTTTTGTTAAATATGAGAAATATGCAAGCACGCAAAAACCCAATCTTCCCTTGCATAAGGGATCATACATAGAGTCAGTTTGCATCTGGAGTATTATAGGTTGCTTTTCTCAAAACATAGAGAAAGTCACTGTCAAAGTAGGCACGAACCAGCATTTCAGGATTGGGAGTGAATACGAGTGTTTTTGTGATTGGATTTTTGATCAATTCAAAGAACTCGCTATATCGTCCATTATAGATGTCGAGTCAGAGGAATTGCATAATATATTATTTGCGACCAAAATCATCATCATATCGCTTGATGTCATCCTCTCCTGTGTAGCTACCGCATTGTACCTCGACAATCACGAGTGGCCCAGATCCAGTATTGGCGAGACGATGCAGATGTCCCTGTGGAATATGACATCACTCATTGGGCCGGAACATCCTGAGTTGCTCAGTATGCATAAATTCTGGATGACGTAAATCGACCGTTGCCACTCCAGATACTACAACCCAATGTTCGCTACGATGCTCGTGTGACTGGAGTGAGAGTCTATGCCCGGGATTGACTACGAGCTTCTTCACTTTGTAGAGGGGACTATCCTCCATCACATAGTAGACTCCCCATGGTCTATTCCCTACTTCGAGATATCTTCCATCAGTGATATCTTTGGGAAGTGCTGCGAGCTTCTGATCGAGATCAGCCTCATCTGCCTTACTCTGAACACGTTTGATCATATCAGATGAGTTGTGAGTCTTTGCTCAGAGTCCATCGATAATACGGACTCACTCACTACGCAGCAATACTGCCTCAGGAATCTCAGATGCAAATCTATCTCCTCACTTCGTAAATATGATTTCACTATACTTCCCACTTGCCTTCGCCTCAGCAATGAGATGAGCGAGACTGGCACAGACACTCCCATCCTTGTCTATCGAGAGGAATACACTTGTAACACTCCTGAGTGCTCATACAACTGCAACACGAAAAGCTTCATCCTGAAAACTCTTGACTCCTCGTTTCATCTCAGCCTGTTTATCATTGTTGACGATGACCCAGAGTTCATCTGCATGTTCTAGAGAGAGATCGAGACACTCGATATGTCCGGGATGGATTGGATTGGCGTACATAGACGTGATAGCAAGACGAGTCATAATATGAATAATATTAGATATATAGAGATGATTTTAGCTTTTTTTCGAATGCGTCAAGAGAAAAATCACGAGCACGAGCGATACAATCGTCTTTCATAGATTCCCATTCTACAGTATGTGTCTCCTGTATTACTGTTCGGAGATTCTGGATTCAGAGTACTGAACCCGGAATCTCTATGAGTTTGCCTGTTTTATTTTGGATGATTGTTTCTTTGAGTCCTCATTCGTTGGCACCGATTACTGGAGTTCCACAAGCCATACTCTCAACTGGAGACATTCCGAAATCTTCATCAATAGGGATATAGATCGTTGCTTGGGCTCAAGCGATGAGTTGTATGAGTTCATTATCATTTGGTGATTCTATTGCTCTTATATTGTCTTTTCATTGTATTTTCATGAGTATCTTATCTTTGATAGGATCATTTTTTCCATAGGAGAATATCAGATTTTTGTCTGGCATACCGATAAATGCATCTACAATAATATCGATCCGTTTTGGTGGGGAGAGTCGAGCAAATGAGAAGAAATAATTTTTGGAAAGTGATTTCTCATCTGGAATAAAACAATCCACATCAGTTGGTGGATAAAGAATCTCACTCTCAAAACCGCAAAAAGCAAGCAATCGATCATGTACATTCTGTGAATTGGTAAATATCTGATCCATCTGAGAAAGCTGTCTCGTATAATTGCGAGCCTCTCGATCTAGTACTCTATCCGCAATCTTATGGAGCCACTTTGGAAATCTCGACATATACCGCATGCGAAAGTCAAAAATATATCGAGGAGGTGTATGGCAATAGTAGATTTTTTTGGTAGTTTTTGGAATATGGCGAACGGCATCCAGACAATTGCCAGAGAAAATCACGATATCGTATCCAGAGAGAAACTCTGTCTTCTGTATGAATCTATACTTGAGGACTGCATGACGAAATCCCTTGGCAAAAACAGGTTTCCCGAGTGCAATCATCTTCCCCGTGAAGGCGAGTTCTCTTGGATCAAAACTCCCATCTGAGAAAAAACCAGATACGAGATCTGCATCAAGTGCCTGAGCCATGAGTGAGACCAATCTCTCTCCTCCTCAACGATACAGGAAAGCATCATGGAGAATGGCGATTTTTGGTTTCTGATTTTGCATATGAAAAGAATATTGAATTCTAAGAGAAAAACAATAGAATTTGGGGAGAAATGAAAAACAAACACATCGCCATCGTCTGCGACTGGCTCATCGATTTTGGATGAGCAGAACTCGTCATATCTCACCTCTTGGAACTATTTCCAGATGCAGATATATATACGAGTGTTTGTTTCATGGATCATCCGATGCTAGAGTGAAGGCGAGTATATACAAGCTGGCTCCAACATATTCCATTTTTTAACCGCAAACACAAACTTGCGGGGATTCTCCGTCCATTTGCTTTTCGATCATTTGATCTCTCGGGATATGATATCATCCTCTCATCGAGTAGTGCAGAGTCCAAAAATGCGGGATATACAAAACGATGAAAAAATACAAAACATATCTGTTATTGCCATACTCCAACTCGCTACTATTGGAGTCATTTTGATGAATACAAAAATATGATGGAATTTGGCTTTTTTAATCCTCTTGCCAAGTCCATACTCAATCTTCTCATCTGATGGCTCAGAAAACTGGATTATACAGCAGCTCAAAAAGTAGATTTTTTTGTTGCAAATTCTGAAAATACGAAAGAGAGAATCGGGAAATACTATAACCGCGTGAGTGAGGTGATATATCCTGGAATAGTATTACAGGATAACAGAAGCAGAGAATGAAAGGAGGAAAATGACCAAAAAAAAATCTGTGAAACTGTGAAACTGTGAAACTGTGAAATTGACTGCTATATCAGTGTCGGTCGCTGTATTCCATATAAGAGATTCGATCTTCTCGTTGATGCCTTCAATCAAAATGGAAAAAATCTGATTCTCTGTACCGCTACAGATACTCCCCTATTTAGAGAACTCAAAGAAAAATCTAAACCTAACATAGAATGGAAATATAGGATATCACATGCGGAAAAAGACTCACTCATGGCAGGTGCCAAGGCATTCCTCTTTCCTCCGGAAGAAGACTTTGGCCTCGTTCCGCTCGAAGCTATGGCAATGGGAACTCCCGTGATAGCCTACTGAAAATGATGAGCTCTTGAAACTGTAATAGACTGAAAAACAGGTACATTTTTCTTCGAGCAAACTCCTGAATCTCTGAATCAAGTAATAGAAAAATTTGAAAAAATGACCTTTGATCCAGAAATCATCAAAAATCATGCCAAACTATTCTCAAAAGAAGTATTTCAAAAAAATATACTCGAATATATACAAACCCATGCAAAATAATCCACTCATCTCGATACTCATCGTCGCATATAATCCTGGGAAGTATCTCAAAAATACTCTCAAATCTTGCCTGGATCAGACCTACCAAAATACAGAAATCCTCATACTCGATAACAATTCAAGTGAGGATATTTCCGTGTATTTCCCAACTGATTCTGTAGAGTTTAGCAAGATCCGACTGATCAAAAGTACAGAAAATCTCGGTCCATATCGATGACTCAATAGACTGCTAGAAGAGGCAAAATGAGAGTATATAGCTATACAAGATCATGATGATATCTGGCATCCAGAAAAACTCGAGAAACAGCTTAGTTTTCTTGAGGAACACAGAGAATACGTATGATGTGGAACGAATACTATTATGTATTATGAGGCGGATCGGAAATACTTCGAATATCTGCTCGATACAGAGAATTATTATACAGTTCACCCATCACTCGTATTCAGAAATGATCATATATTCCGCTATGATACTCAAGTAGAGTATATGTGTGATGCCTATTCACTCAAATACAATCTCTGTGGATGAGAGAAAAAAATATATAATCTCGATGAGCCCCTCACACTTCACTTGATCAAATCTACCAGTGCCAATTATAGTTACAAGTGGCACCACCTCACTATAGAAAATATACGAAGAGCCTACGAGCTCCACTCATTTCTCTACGCGACTCTGACAATTGGTTGGGAAATAAAAAGAAAAGTAATCTACCCAATCCTCAATTTTCTATGACTCGGGAAATGGATCAATCCGATTGAACGGATTCCCTTTCGAATGATGGGGAAAAAAATAGAACAGGTGAAAGGAGATGAGTGGTGGATCAAAAATCTCAGGAACTAGCCTGAGAGTTTTTGTACTATTTTTTTGAGTATCACAAATATATTCGGAAAGTGGTGAGCAATATAGGTGATTGGACTCACCAGAGCAAGCAAATATATACAGATACGAGAAATATAGAACTCATAAGTGAGAGAAGACCTAAAGAATCGGAGAGAATCACTATATCGCGATTGAGTTATCAGATTGAGTGCTGAGAAAAAATACATATTCGCATACTGTTTTTGTCTGTATTCTATGGGAATATAGTTATCTACTACCTGAGTGAGGAGTTCTATCATCCTATTTTGATCTTTGGAGATATTGTTCGCATGCATCCTATAGGCAAAGACTGGATCAAGACTATAAGTAAAATTCTTGTCGGACATAAGATGTTGAAATATACGAATATTGAGTACCCAGTCGTTGGACTGACAATGAGAGTCAAAACCTCAAATCTGGTCGAAAAAATCTCGCCTCATAACACTACAAGAAACCGATAACATCGGAATGGTTGTATAGAGTTTTTTCTGGATATCTCAGGTAGATCATGCAAGTAGACTTCCCATATGTCATTGGATCTGGAGACCCCGAATTCATTTTTCGAAGAATACTCCATTTCCATAGATCATCTGTAACTCTATATTATTTTCGAGTATTTCGATTTTTTTGGATAATCCAGATGCTATGAGAAAATCATCAGAATCCAAAAAAGTGATATATTTTCAGTGTGCATTTTCTACAGCCTTATTGTAGGTTCCTGCTGGTCAGAGATTTTGACTGTTTTCGATGAGAACTATATTCTGTTCCGGATATTTTTCGATAATTGATGCAACAATCTTCACGGTACTATCATTCGAACAATCATCCACAATAATGATCTCTTTTTGGATAGTATTCTCGAACTCAAAAATACTCAGAAGACACTCTGAAATATATAATTCTACATTATATGCAGCTATACAGATGGAGATAGTAGGAGTCATTATTTTTTTATGAATTTGAGAACAAATTGGGAGATTTTTCTAGGTAAGAAAACATATGGAATCTTGAGTATTATTGCAGTATAGAAGCGAGGGTAATCATTACGATATTTCCATGTTAATAGGAGTCACATCCATTTTTGTCGAAAATATTTGGTACCACTCGCTCATTTTGGGTTTATACGATAGTAGAGACAATTATCGATCAAATTTGTAAACTTATACTTTTTACCAATACGCAACCATAATTCATAATCCTCAGCATAATTCCAATCGGGATCATAGAGTCATACAGCATCAAGTGCAGATTTTCGAATAAGTACGGATGGATGAGCGAATTGAGAATCCCTCAGAATATGCTTACGGATTTCTGTATCCGAAGTACGTACAGGAACTTTATCTAAAAGATTTCCCTCTAAATCCATAGTGGTGAGTCATGTACCACATAGTCAATAGTCCTTATTATTCTCCATAAAATCTACTTGTTTCTGTAGCTTAGATGTATCTGACCAGATATCATCATGATCGATTCGTGCTATATATATTCACCCTGATTGTCTTATTCAGATATTGTAACTATCTGAAAGTCACATATTCTCTGGATTCTGCATAAGAGTAATCCGCGAATCTGATTCGAGTAATGTTTGTATCTCTGATATTGTAATATTAGATCCCGCATCATCAATTACAAAAAGCTCAAAATTCTTATAATCTTGAGTTAATACTGATTGTATAGCAAGTTCGATCCATTCTTTTCTTGGATTAAAAGTTGGAAGAATTATAGAAACTAATGGCTCAATTTTATTATTAAGCATTTTTTATAAAATTAATAGCCCAATCCTGATCAAACCATTTTTTCGCCTTTTCTGTTTGAAGAAATCATTCAATATTTTGGATATAAGTATTATATTGATCTTCCGTAATATGGGAAAGAAATCTTTCTAAACTAGAAAAATCTCCAAAATCACGATAGTCAATAAAACAATTCTTGGGTACATATTCTTCTATATTGCTAGCTCCCCAATATATCGGAACCGTTTTTGCCTTGAAACTATCCCATATTTTCTCAGTAATATATCCGGGTGTATCTGACATATTCTCAAAACAAATATTGTATTTATAATTCGCTATAGTTGTTATCTTATTCTCCGCTCTTCACTTCCATGAGGGAAATGGGCTATACCCAAATATACGTTGGTATAGATTAGCTCTTCCCCATCCAGGACCATAGAGATCGAATTCTATTCCATTTTTTTCAAAATAACGAATAATATCTACTCGTAATGAATAGAGTTCATGTTTCCCGAGAGAAAATTTATTCGCATTCATAAGTACGATATTTTTCTTCTCATGAAATGGAACAGATTCCTGGAATGAGTTCCATGATTGTGGCCAAATATACTTGAAATATTTCTTACTATTTATTAAAGAATCATCCCAAGTATACACACGAGTAAAAAAAAGATGTAGTATCTTAGAATAACTCATTGGAGCTACAACTGATGGCTCAAAAAGAAAAAGATATTTCTTATTTTTTGGATATTTCCAGAGCATCTTTATATATTCTCGAATATTAAAAAGAGAAAAAGTAAGAAAACAAAAAATAATAAATTTATCTCGATCTGCTCGATTTTCGAGCAAATTATAAGATATCATATCCTCAATACCATTTTCTTCAGCGAGCTCAATAAAAGGACTCAGATTCTGATCTATACTCAGATTGAGAAATTCATTATTATCAAATCTTTTGTCCCATAAGATAGCTATCTTCATAAAAGCATAATTAAATTCTAATCCATCCATCTGGATATAGATCATGTGTATCATAATTATATCCTGAGAACCATACTGAGGGGATAGTTACAATTTTATCCAAGCTAGGATTGAGCCATGCCCCCCACCAAGAAAAAGTACTATTAGCAATAATATGGTGTTTACAATTTTTCATCAGACGGAGATCCTCATGATTCTGAGAAGCATTATTGAAATCTATATAATATTGTTCAAAACCCGTTTTCATATTTTCTTGTGCCCAGGCAATATCATCAGAAAATATAAAAAATACAGGATTCTCAATTTTCGCTGCAATATATGCAATCGCATTTTTATAATATTCTGCATTACAGAGTCCATGCAGTGCCTGGGTATTGGAATTCTTGACGTAATCCCCTCTTCGGATATGGAGACTCACTGCATTCACACTCTGTATCTTGGTGATAATTTCTATGTTTTGTGCGGAGGCTGGGACACTTACCTCGAAATCCTTACGAATTATGTCTGCATATTCCTGAAAGTATTTATCAGATTGAAAGTATCCGTCTAAATACGCTCCATCAGGAAGCATGAGAACCTTTTCATTAAAACACTCAAAGCCATTTTCTCGAAAATGATGTTTATTATAAGGAGCAACTAGGTTTTTAGTTTTCTGAAGTATAAAATCAATATATTTGTTCGATGAAGAATTCTCATACCATGGCAGATCTTGATGATTTGTATAATTCTTCTCTATAGAGAGTTTTTCAAGAGAATATTCATGGAGTCGATACGTAGCAAATGCTGATATATCAAGCTTCAATTCAGTATTATTTTTTAGAGAAAGTGTTCGTCCTACAGCGTATTGAAACATCTGATTTCCGAGACCTCCTGTGATTTTTGTTATTATCATAGATATTATTTCTTAGAGAGTTCTTCGATTATTTGTTTAGCCTTTTTTGTATCTTTTTCATTCCACCATTCAGATGCTTGTATACGGGCTATTTTTTCTGGAGAAAAACGATATTTCAGTATCTTTGCAGGAGAACCAACAGCAATCGCAAATGGTGGGATATCCTGATTCACAAATGAATTAGCTCATATCACTGCGCCATTTCCGATTGTTACTCAGCGTCTGATACTCACATCAACTCCAATCCATACATCATTTCAGATGATGCAATCTTTTTCTGTGAGCTTATCATAGGCAGATGCATAAAATATGCTATTCGTAGATATGCCATCTAGATCATGCTCTCACATTCAAATACTAGCATTATTAGCGATTGATGAATAGTTTCCGATTATTGCCTTTGTCACAAATCAGTTATATCCGATATAGACATGATATCCAATATGGCTATCATGACTCACAAACGCCGTATTTGCAATGGTGGTATTTTTCGAGACGCTCAGATTAGCACGCTGAATACGCTGCAAAAATGAAACCTGAAATCATACAATAGAACTCTTAATGAGACGTAATAGTGTTCTTATAATATTCATAGGTATTTTTTAGTCACATAGTAAGATCAGTCCTATACTTCCATCCTGTTTCTGTGAGCTTTGTAACATCAAGGAGTTTTCGGGGCATACCATCAGGCTTGGAAGTATCAAAGATAATCTCAGGATGATAATCCATGATATCCATGAGTATATATGTGAGTTCCTTGATAGAAACATCCTCCCCAGTTCCAATATTGAGAAAATCTGTACCAGTATAACTATCCATGAGATACATTACTACTTCCGCAAGATCATCTACATAGAGAAATTCGCGACGAGCACTCCCTGTTCACCATACGCCGAATGTGGTATCTCCAGCAACTTTAGCGGCATGCATCCTTGTTATCATGGCTGGAATCACATGTCATCTCTCAGCATCAAAGTGATCTCCAGGACCATAGATATTCGTCGGCATACAAGAGATAAAATTCTTACCAAATTGCCGAGAAATATATTCACAGAGTCTCATTCCTGCTATCTTTGCTATGGCATATCACTCATTCGTAGGTTCGAGTTTCCCTGTCATGAGATATTCTTCCTTCATTGGCTGGGGACATTCGCGAGGATAGATACAACTACTTCAGAGAAATAATAGTTTTTTTACTCACACAAGATGAGCTCACCATATCAGATTATTTTGGATCTCCAGATTCTCATAGAGAAAATCTGCTGGATACGTCATATTTGCTTTGATGCCTCCAACCTTTGCTGCAGAGATAATAACATATTCAGGCTGGAAACTTGCATAGAATGCATTTACCGCTTGTTTATTTGTGAGATCTAGCTCGCTCCGTGTTCGAGTGATAATATTCGTATATCCCTCATCCTGAAGACGGTGAGCAATAGCTCATCCAACAAGACCGGTACTTCCTGCTACGTAGATTTTTGAATTTTTTTCCATGATTATACCTTGAGGAGATTAACGAGAATCTGAATCTCTTCTTCAGTGTACTCTGGACTATTTCCAAAATAAAATCCTTGAGAATGAACCAGTTGAGCGGTAGTCTTTTTATTCAGTTCTCCGTAAGCCTCTTTCCAGAAAATATGTTCGGTGATATCACCCGAGATAATAGGTCGTATCTCAACTTCTTCTTTTTCAAATCTGACTTTATACTTTTCGAGTATCTCTAGACTCTTACACACGACCGGGATAGCAAAATTCGAAACCTTTTCTATATGATCATGTTGTATTGGGTAGAAGTCAGGATTATTATTTACTTTTTCGACAAATCGCTGAAAATTGGCCTCTCTAATTGTCACAATCTCATCGATATATTGCATCTGATCTGATCCAATAAATCCATTCACTTCATTCGGTCGTACATTGTAACCAAGTGTATAGAATGCATACTTGGCATAGAATCCTCCTACACCATACTTGGCACGGATCTCTTCTTGGATATCTGCTGGAAGATTGCGATCCCAACCATGCGCTCGAGTCATAATCAAGTTGATATAGAGATCACGATCATCCGTACAAACCATACCTCACTCTATCGTGGACATATGATGTCCGATATATGTAGAAAATGTTGACGCAAGACCATAGTTACCGAGCTTCTTTCCCTTGTATATTGTACCCATAGATTCACAATTATCCTCTATAAGGAGAATATTCTGAGATTCACAATACTCTGCAATCGCATCGATATTATCACAAAAACCAAGTACATTGGTAATAAAAAGTGCCTTGATATTTTTCCCTTCGATAGAACGCTTGAAGCTCTCAAGTGATACATTGAGTGTATTAAGTTCGATATCTATAGGAACTGGTGTATATCCAAGTTGCATGAGTGGCATAGGATTGGTTGCCCAAGTGAGTGAAGAAAATCCTACCTCATCACCCTTCTGGAGACGGCCCGTATTGAGAAGTGATTGTAGTAAAATCAGATTCGCAGAGCTCCCACTATTCACAAATACACAGTATTTTCTCTCTTGCCACTTAGCAAATTTCTCCTCGAATTCTCGGCAATATTTGCCAACACTGAGTTGTTCTGGACGAGAGAGAAAGTCGCAGAGCTTTGCTCGGGTTTCCATCTCATGATAAAATGCTGATTTGATGAGTTGTATAGCCATATAATTGTATCAATAAAAATCCCCTGAAGAATGAGGGGATTATATGAAAAAGGAGGATTTTGTCACGAGAAAATAAGAAAATAGTACGTTCTCAGAAAGAAACTATATTTCACTAACTATTTTTTTTATCGTCTTGATAATATATCGATACTGGCTTCGTCTGAGTTTCTGATATTTTATGCCTTGAATTGGATCTGATTCCAACTCAGTTTGTTTGGAAGGATAGGTGAATTCCACTGGTACATCTACTACATTTTTTCATCGTAGTTTTCCAGCCAATACTGAGGTAATAATACCGTCCCACTTAGCTCACTTATATGAGAGAAAATCTTCTTCTAAACTTTTTTTCGTAAATGCTTTTGGTCAAAACCAGAGATCATATGGAGCATTGAGTTCGGGCGCCATAGACCAAGCTGTATCACGATCTGCATTTTCCCAATCTTCATTGTCTCTATATACTTTATCACTCGGAAAAGAAGGATCCGTCTGACTTGGCATGATACTTGCTGTGAATTTTTTACGAAACTCATGCACTGGGGACATGTCTCTTGTATCAATAATATCCATAGCTCTTTTATTCGCTCTATTTTCAGCAGCTCTTTGTTGTGGGGGAAGAGTTTCTTTAGATTTTCGAGAAGGCACTACCATATCAGCAGATCCATCACGAAGAGGAGCCAAGATAGCATCGATATTTCCCATTTTCATGAGTTCCGCTTTTTCCGGTTCGAGCTAGAGAAAATTCGAAACATCTCAAAAATTCTCCATAGCTTTTTTAGCCGTAAAACGACGCTCTCAAGCCATTGTAAGATCCGTATTCTCTCATCATTTTCATGATGCAATATAGGTCACATTGGGATATTTCTGTAGCCTCTCAATAAATCATGACCCAGATCAGCCATCTCCAACAACAACTCTAATTCATAGCCTCAGGGCATTATCAAGCATTTCGAAACATGCCTCACTTCTCACTTTTCATTCGATATCGTCCTTATAAAAAGTACTCGTAAATGCAACAAAATCATTGTACTTAAATTTCTCTAAATTTAAATCAAGACCGCTCATAGCATAAAAAATAACATATTAAAAAATAACATTTTATATTAAATTACTTTAATGTCAACATTACTTCATATCCTGTATTCGTATCTTCACCATCTCATGGAGACTCGGATCATCAAGTGAAAAGAAGCGTAGATCAGAATGCTGAGTATCTCAAAGAGAGAGTTGTGATTCTTCTGCTAGAGTCAATGGATAGAGATACGTCACAGGAATACAGTGAGTACTAATACCCTCGAAAGCAGAATTCTCAAATATATCATCATATACTCATATGAATTGGAGCCTGGTACTATCAATATCAATACCGAGCTCTTCTCGAGCTTTTCGCTTTGCTGTATCAAGTGAATGTTCTCACTTGTTCACTCGTCAACCAGGAATATAATACACTCACATCAGTGGCTCATTATTCCTCTTTCAGAGTAGGATTTGATTTTTTGAATTCAAAAATAAAATATCCACCGTAGGTATCGGCATACAATTAAGAATATCTATATAGAGTTCTTTTTCTATGAACATACTAGTCATATTGAGCAAGTATCTCATAACCGTGTTTTTTGAGGATCTCTTCTTTTCGAAATATCTCAATATCTGATTTGACCATCTCAGCAACCATCTCAGCAATAGTATATTCTCGTTTCCATCCAAGTTGTTTCTCAGCCTTGGCTGGGTTACCAAGGAGAAGATCCACTTCGGCAGGACGGAAATATCTTGGATCAATGCTAACGATGCACTCACCTGTTGCCTTATTATATCATTTTTCATCTACTCCAGTTCCTTTCCACTCAATATCAATTCCTACTTCCGCAAATCCCCATTCGATAAACTGACGAACACTATACGTCTCTCCAGTTGCCAGTACGAAGTCCTCTGGAGTATCCTGTTGGAGCATGAGCCACATACCTTTGACGTAATCCTTGGCATGACCCCAATCTCTTTTTGCATCTATATTTCCTATATAGAGAGTTTTGTCGAGTCCAAGATGGATACGAGCTACAGCACGAGTAATCTTGCGAGTGACAAATGTCTCACCACGAATCGGAGACTCATGATTAAAAAGTATACCATTGCAAGCATACATACCATAACTCTCACGATAGTTGATCGTGATCCAATACGCGTACATCTTGGCAGCCCCATATGGACTCCTAGGATAAAAAGGAGACTCTTCAATATATCCAGTCTCAGGCATATTGAACCCAACTCCACCAAACATCTCTGATGTAGAGGCTTGATAGAATCGAGTTTTTTTCTCGAGTCAATTCACACGGATCGCCTCTAGTAGTCGAAGTGTACCAATACCATCAGTATTGGCTGTATACTCTGGCATATCGAAACTCACCTTCACATGTGACTGGGCTGCAAGATTATATATCTCATCTGGTTGTATATCTGCAACCAGCTTGATGAGATTCGCAGAATCTGTCATATCACCATAATGAAGATGGAGACTGGTTCCTTTTTCATGAAGATCCTTGAATAGATGATCAATTCTAGAGGTATTGAGTGATGATGCTCTCCGCTTGATTCCATGAACCTCGTATCACTTGGAGAGGAGGAGCTCAGCAAGATAGGCTCCATCTTGTCCAGTGATACCAGTTATGAGTGCTTTTTTCATAGGGAAAATTAATTGGGATGAGTATATCTATATACCACATTTTCACAAATATATTTTCCCTAAATATATCTACAAATTATAATATTTTTGAATAAATATTTTCAACATATCTGCAGATGGATTTTTCCCCATTCTATATATGGAATCGATAATTGTGTCAGGATCTCATCCCTCTTCTGATATCTGATCTTTCATGAGCCGCACAAGAAAGGCAGTAAACTCAGGAGTGAATTCAGGATGAAATTGGACTCCATGAGCCCTATCTCCCACTTGTATCATCTGTATAACCCCGTCTCAATGATCATCTTGTGCCATAATCTGAGCTTCACCAGAGGTATAGACAGCTTGTTTATGAGACCATAAAGATTGGATTGTTTCTCAATTTTTAGTTACAATCTCACTGGGACCGATCTTTCTCTCTTTCATATAATCCACTTTCCCGCCAAAGGCCTGAGCGAGGACTTGGTGGCCAAAACATATACCAAAAAGTGGCTTACCAGATTCTACCTCCTGACGAACAAATCGATGCAATCGATTGATCCAATCATGTTTTTCTCGATCAGTTACCATAGATGGGGATCCACCGAGAATATACGCATCAGCTGAGAAATCTGATGGAATACCTTCAATAGCATGTATTACTTGGATATCGATTTTTTGTTGTAAACCCGCAATATCTATTGCATCTACAAATGCTTGTGATTCTGATTTTTGTGCACTTGCAAGTTCAGATGGCAAAAAACGAGGATCAGTAGATGATACAAAATTAAATCCTCCGATAGGTACGGAAGAAATGATGGCAAGAGTAGGTTTATTCATAAATAATTGAATTTATTAGCATAATAATAACACAGAAATATATTTTTGCAAATTTATTTTCACAGATCTATAGAGAGTGTTTGTACTCTCTGATATAATTCCAATGGAGCAATACAAAGTGGAAAAATTCAAGATTCTCATGGATTTTGGATAGAATTTTCGATATATTCTCGGATACTCATTTTCTGATTTTCTTCAGTTGTATAGCGCCAAGGCATATCAAATCGACTCGATAGCAAAAAACTCGTAATAGCTGGATATGTTGCACCCGTGAATCGAGCATTCACCTCTGTAGCATACACCTCATCATCAGAACCGATCATAAAATCGATACCTCAAAATCCAATATATCCTATAGATTGGATATATCTGATAACCGCTTCTGAGAGAGAAAATATTTTTTGTGTCAAATGTGGATGTGTTTGCAAAAAGTTACTTGGGGAAGCATTTCCAAGATAATATTGTCAATCTTGCAGAATCTGATCAGTATATCCGAAAATACATGACTTTATTATTTTATCTCACCAGATACAAAATTGTATACTCGGAGATCCTATCTTTTCGATAACTCGCTCGATGATAATTTCTTCTCAATTATATCATTCCAATATATCTGGGAGAGTATTTTTTTGATTACTCCAGAAACCATATCCGGAAACTCCTTGTGGTGATTTGAAAAAATAATGTTCTGTTTTATAAAAATACTCTCTGATGATATCAGGATCAGCTGTAGAAATTCATTCAATAAATGGTAGTCCTGCTGATATGAGAAAATTTTTGAGCTGAAGTTTATCATTTGCTGCCTGCATAATAGCATACGAGATATAGTTATGTGCACCTATGATTTTTGCTAATTTTTCTGTATCTTCATCAACTGCAAGCGTGAGGAGTTTTTTATATTTTTTATTTTTTAGAACTTCTAGTGAGTCTGGTGATTGGAGAATATTTTCTGTAAGAGTAAGTTGAGTCTTGTTTGGAAGGCTCAGTATATTGACTCCATGAGCTAGTCAGAGAGAATGAAAATAGTTCAAAATATCCTCATTCATAGCGTCAGATATGACAAAGTCTACATTTTTAAGTATCGGTAAGATTCTCTGATCATAATATCCAACATATGGAATATGTGGGAGTATTTCTTTTTTTATAAGAATACGAGTATCGCAAATCACCAGTGTTTCTGGATTAAAAAAGAAATCAAGTGCTTCACACACAAGATGCTGAGTTCATGAGGGATCAGTCAGAAAATTGGGAATCATACATTTGTATTATTATATATGGAGACTGGGGCTCATCGCTCATAGTCATCCTAAAATAGGACGAGAGTATAGGAAATTTCTAAGGAATACAAAATTATTTGCCTAAATATTCCCAAATTCATTGTGTCCAATCTGGCAATACAATACCCGAATCATTTTGTAAAATCGAATACTCTGGCCTCTTGGCTTTTGTTAGATATTGCTCAGAAGTGCAGTTGATTATTGTAGTACTTGATTTTGAAATTCTCAATATCTCGCGAGCAAAGTCAGCCCAAGTAATACTCCTCCCTTCACAAGCACTAGAAAAGTGAAATATACGGTTCTCGGCTGTGAAAATATCATCCAAACGATCTATGAGATCAGAGATAGCAGATGAGAGATCTATACATGAAGTAGGAATACCATGTTGATCTGCAACAACTTTTAATTCAGTACGAGTTTCTGAGAGTTTCAACATAGTATTCACAAAGTTGTGAAACATTCATATTTCTCAACCATACAACCAACTCGTTCTCACGATAATCGTCCGAGGATTTTCATCCATAGCGAGTTGTTCACCGAGATATTTGCTCATACCATATATCCCGATAGGATTAGGCTCATCAGATGGCAGGTATCCCTCTGCTTTTGCCCCATCAAAAACATAATCCGTCGAAATAGTGATAAATGCGACTCCAAACACTGATGTTGCTTTTGCGAGATTCTTGACCCCAAGAGTATTCACATCAAAACATATTTTCATACCAATATCCTCTGCATCATCAACTCTTGTATAGGCAGCACAATTGAGGAGTATATCCGGGGAGTGGAGAGCGATACACTGCATCACAGATTCAAAAGATGTGATATCACACTCATTTTTATCCACGAGAATAACCTCATATTTTTCTTTTTGTGTACGATAAAAATCATACGCGAGCATACCTCGCCCGCCGGTGATAAGGATTTTCTTTTTTAGCATGAGAAAATAGGAGCAAGAAGATAGATATTCCAATTCATATTGTGTTGATCTTTGGGAGCGATCTGGATATCTGTGATACTCTGTTGATCCATATATTGTTGCCAGTCGATCTGGAGTGTCGGATCATCCCAACGGATCCCGACCTCATACTCTGGATCATAGATATCATCACACTTGTAGAGGAACTCCGTTCCTTCTTCCAGAGTGAGGAATCCATGAGCGTAACCCCGAGGTATGAAGAGCATTTTTTTATTTTCTGCTGAGAGAACAAATCCTTCCCATTGACCAAATGTCGGAGACCCAACACGCAAATCAACAACTACATCATAGACAGAGCCAGCCGTCACTCGTACGAGCTTTGCTTGGGGCTTGCGAGACTGGAAATGGAGACCACGGACTACTCATTTTTTGCTCTTTGAATGGTTATCTTGGACAAAATTCACAGTGATTCATATTTTCTCGAATTCTGCTATTGAGTATGTTTCCATAAAAAAACCTCTCGAATCTCAGAAAACCTGAGGCTCGATAATGTAACAGCCCGAGAGTGTAGTTTCTATTTTTTTGAATGACATAATTATTTTACTAGATTCATCAGATACTGTCCATACTCATTTTTCATCATCGGTTTTGCGAGCAATCGGATCTGATCTTGGTCGATCCAGCCCATACGATAGGCAACTTCCTCAGGAGATCCTACTTGGACTCACTGACGTTTTTGGATGATCTGGACATAGTTAGCAGCATCCATCATACTCTCATGAGTACCGGTGTCGAGCCATGCATACCCGCGATTCATGAGCTCTACCTTGAGTTCTCACTTCTCTAGATATGCGGAGTTCACCGAGGTGATCTCGAGTTCTCACCTATCACTTGGTTGTATATGTTTCGCTATACTGATCACCGAGTTCGTATAGAAATAGAGTCCTACGACAGCAAAATTTGACTTCGGATTTTTTGGTTTTTCTTCGATAGAGAGTGCAGTATGAGCCCTATCGAACTCAACGACACCATATCTCTCAGGATCTCCTACTTCGTAACCGAATATGACTGATTTGCATTCTTGCTTGACGATCCGTACTGATTCTCTCAAAAGAGTCGAGAATCCTGATCCATAAAATAGATTGTCACCTAAAATCAAACAGACATCATCATCACCGATAAACTCTTCGCCGATAATAAAAGCCTGAGCGAGTCAATCAGGACTCGGTTGTACTGCATATGTGAGAGATATCCCAAACTGTGATCCGTCACCAAGGAGTCGAACAAATCCAGACTGGTCATCAGGAGTCGTGATGATGAGAATATCGCGAATACCTGCGAGCATCAGAGTTGTGAGCGGATAGTAGATCATCGGCTTGTCATATATCGGCATGAGTTGCTTCGATATGGCCATCGTGATAGGATAGAGACGAGTACCTGAGCCTCAGGCGAGAATTATTCATTTCATAGTTTTATCTCTGGTTATAAAATCCAACTGTCCTTACTATCCCCTCTTCGAAATTTACCTTTGGCTCCCATCCGAGCTCATTTTTTATTTTACTCGCATCTATAGCATATCTCTTGTCATGTCAGGGTCTGTCTGGGACGAATGAGATCAAGTCTTCTCATTTTCACATTGCTTGGAGTAATATTTTTGTAATCTCGAGATTGGTATATTCGTTATTGCCACCGATATTATATATACTTCCGTTTTTTGCACGAGTGAAAACCTCCCAGATAGCATCACAATGATCCTCGACATAAAGCCAGTCTCGGATATTGGATCCATCACCATAGAGCGGAACTTTTTCATTTTTCTCTATTTTTGATATAAAAAGTGGAATCAGAGAAATCAGATTCTGATTGGCCCCATAGTTATTCGAACAACGAGTGATAGTATAGTTGAGGCCAAAAGTTCGACCATATGCCTGTGTAAGTATATCTCCTGCTGCCTTGGATGCTGAGTATGGCGAAGATGGCTCAATATGAGTCTCCTCGGTGAAGTATCCAGAATCTGGAATATCTCCATAGACCTCATCTGTGGATATATAGTGAAACCGATTCATAGAGAATTCTCTATGAAGATCGAGAAGAGTCTGTGTACCGAGAACATTCACCTCGGTAAAAAGTCTGGGATTGCGAATAGAATTATCAACATGTGACTCTGCTGCGAAGTGAATAATATCTGTTGGGTTATATTTTTGATATATTTTTCTCAGAGCATCTATGTCGCGGATATCGACTTGTTCAAAATGGTAATTGTGAGTATTTCTCACTTTCAGAGATATTTTTTCGATATTACCTGCATAGGTAAGTGCATCTATATTCACGAACTGTATTTCTGGAAAGAGGAGTACATATTTTGAGAGAAAATTGGAACCGATGAATCCAGCTCCTCAGGTAACGATGATGGTTTGCATATTAGAAAAATTTTTTGAATAACATACGGATCACGATCCGTAGTGGCCCGCCGTATCGTTGTCACTTGCTAAGAGTGTACTCATCGTAGTGTATATTGACTGGAACCTCAGCGAAATGGAGATGATATATCCCAATCTGATCGATGAGCTCGCTGGCATATTCCATACCATCCATCGTGATCCGTACTCGATCGAGCACTCAGACTCGCATCATACGATATCAATTGTGTGCATCGGTCAGATGTATACCTGAGACAATCGAGGTAAATATACGACCTCCAGCCAAGATACACTTGCGAATAAACGGGACATTGGTATTCGTCTTCACGATAAAACGAGATCCAAGTACGATATCGAGTGACTTATCAGCTGCGAACGCATCCTCAAAATGTCATATATCAGCAATATTATGCTGTCCATCTGCATCGAATGTAACGAGATATTTCCAATTATTTTTTAGAGCATTTTGTCGGATATACTCGAGTCCCGTCTCGAGTGCTGCTCAGGCGCCACGATTGGTGATATGATGTACCAGGTGTATCTGCTCTGATCCTACGAATGATGATAGGAGAGACTGTGTACCGTCGGTAGATCCATCATCGACGACGAGTATCTGCTCATATCCAGCCGCTATGATACCCTCGATCACAGCTATGATACGAGTAGCTTCATTGTAGGCCCTGATGAGGAATATGATTTTATTTTTTTGCATTGGAGAGAGCTATCTCGCGGATGAGTCTCGTGACCTCTTCTCGCGTATTCTCCACCTTCCGCAGGAGAAGGAGAACAAAATAAAATAGAAAAATAATACTCACATATACGAGCAAATCTGCTCATCTCTGGAGCCCAAAAAGTTGACCCAGCAAATTGAGTGAATTCGGAAATATAGTAAATACCAAAAGTCCTGATCCTACTCCAAGAAACACAAGAAAATGGAGGGCGTTGAACCGTTCTTTTTTCGCGATATCGAGTGCTACGAGGAATATGATGAGCCCTGAGATGATGAAGAATATCTGGAGGAGATTCATGGGAAAGAAAATCAAATATTAGAGAGGCATACTCCCACTCCCCGTCATAGCACCTGTCTGCATCGTCTGGATATCCATATACTTCCATGCATCTATCTTCTCTCCTCCAACCGTACAGTAGATGAGATCCATTGTTGGAACTTGAGGATTTTTCTCATAAGATACTTGTCATCCATGTGCACTGCAATAGAGGGCAGCAGGCGAACCTGATTGAGTAGTAGCATACTCTATACTTGTAGGGGCACTCGAGCGAGACCATGGTAGAGTACAACTAGAAAGAACTACGAGAGATGAGATGATGAGGAGGTATGATCGCATAGAGTTAATGAAAAAATAAATAAAAACTTGGCAAGACAACAGAGCCGAGTATAATCCGAAATATAATAAAGTCAAAACCCATGCAAACCCTCAGTGGACATAGTATCAATATTCTCTCGCCATATAGTGAAAATATCTATGAGCTTCTCCTTGCAAATCGCCGACTTGATCCTGAGGATTTGCCTTCATTTTTTGAACCACAGATATCCGATCTCCATGATCCCTATCTGATGCCAGATATGGAGAAAGCTGTCAAAAGAATACTCGAAGCAAGAGATACAAAAGAACGAATCGTCATATTCGGTGACTATGATGTCGATGGAGTCTCGTCGACCGCTATCCTCGTCAGATTTCTCACAGAAATAGGTTGTCTCGTATCATATAGACTCCCACATCGAGTCCATGATGGGTATGGACTCAAGTGATATTTTTTCGATGAGCTCGCCTCAAAATGAGTCACTCTCGTCATCACTGTCGACTGTGGGACACGAGATATCGAGCCGATCCGTCATGCCAAGAGCCTCGGGATCGATGTCATCGTGACAGATCATCATGCCGTCCCAGATATCATACCAACGGAGGTCATCGCAATAGTGAATCCGAAAAGAAAAGATAGTATATATCCATTTCGGGATCTCGCTGGTGCCGGTGTAGCATTCAAGCTATTACATGGGATACTGATATGAATGTGAAGTAATACTATCGAAGCAACACTGACTCGATACATCGACTTTGCATCCCTCGGTACTGTTGCTGACTGTATGCCGATCATATGAGAGAATAGGACCATCACGACACTCGGACTCAGGCAGATGCAGCAGTCAGAATCTGCAGGACTCAGGGAGTTCTTGGGTGGACGGGAGAGCGTGGATGGCAATACAGATATCATAGGATTCCAGATAGGACCTCGTATCAATGCAGCGGGTCGTATGGATACACCACTCACAGCACTCCGTTGGTTGCTCGCGAGTGAGTGACGCACTGACGAGTTTTTTGGTGAACTCGAGCACCTCAACGAAACGAGGAAATGAACCACTGAAACGCAATACAAAAAAGCACTCGAGAATGTAGATACTACTCGAGCTATATTATTTTTCTCAGCTGCTGACCTCGATCATGGAATCATCGGACTCGTCGCAGGTCGTCTCACTGAGCTCTACAATAAACCCAGTATCGTGATGAAAAACGGACACAATCATCCGCTCACATCGAGAAAATGAGATACTGTCGCTATAGATGATACATGAGATACAGGAGTGTGAAAAGAACTCTCCATCGGATCATGTCGAGCTCCTGAGTGGTGCAATCTGATCGAGTTACTTGATGAGTGCAAGCACTTTTTTATCAGATATGGGGGACATCGTCAGGCAGCAGGATTCACGATAGAGACGAGTCGAATACCAGAATTCAGAGAAGCCATGTGGAACGCGATCTCTAGGGTACATGATACAAAAAATCTCCCGAAAAAAATCCTCGATATAGAGTGTATACTCCCCGTATCTGATATCACCGTCACAACACTAGAACAGATAGACAGATTCCGACCATATGGTATCGGCAATCCTCGTCCACTCTGGCTCATAGAGAATGTGACGATAGCATCTACGAAACCCCTCGGACAAGAGGAAAAACACCTCTCGATCACGATATCTGAGAATCCATCACTCAGATTCCTACTCTGGAATGCAAGTGACAAAAAGGCACACGTCAGAGTCGGCAATATCGTATCACTCATAGTCGAGATCACTGAGAATGAGTGGAAAGGAAAAGTGAGTGTGCAGGTAGTAGTAAAAGATATCATCATCTAAATATAATCTATGCATACTATCACATGGCCAGAATTCGAATCGGTAGAACTCCGAGTCGGTACTATCATCCGTGTCGAGGACTTCCCAGAGGCTCGCAAACCCGCATACAAGATTTGGGTGGATTTCGGCGAAGATATCGGAGTCAGACAGTCGAGTGCACAGATCACAGTACACTATTCTAGAGAAGAGCTCATCGGCAAACAGATAGTTGGAGTCGTGAATTTTCCAGCAAAACAAATTGGGCCCTTTGTCAGTGAATTCTTATGTACAGGATTTTACCGCGAAGATGGATCGGTGATCCTTGCTATACCAGAAAAATCGGTCAATAATGGAGCAAAACTCGCCTAATATACGACATATATATAACAAAAGTCATCTGAATATATTTGATCAATACTCCCGATCGTATATACTAGTATTCGTTTCTTATTTTGGAGACATTTATATCTTATTTTTTACCTATGAATTTTCGTTCATGACTCTCACTTGGTCTCATTGCTACTGCGAGCTTCCCGCTTATTTCGTTTGGTGCTGAGAGCACTACGAGTGCTCCTCGTGTCTATAATCAGGTAGAGATCGCCTATATCCAGGGACTCAATTGTGATACATTCACGGCAGATGCAAAGTGACGATGTCTCGAAATCAAAAAACAAGTTGCAATACAATCCCCTGTGACTGGTACAGGTCCAGTACTCCCACCACCGCCACCAGCTAAAACAGAGAGTGGAAGTGATGATCGTCGTCCACCTATGACCCCTGCAACATCACAGACAGGAAGTGATAATCACCACCCAATGCCTATGGTATGACAATCTGGTACATTGATGCCAATGCCAAAACCTCCTATGGGAAGTGGTACTACAGAAAATCCAGGTAAAGGACTCATGCTCGCAATAGGTCAACTCTCTACTACAGATAGAGAAGCTCTCATGAAGACAATCCGAGAATATCTTGCTAGCAAAGGAATCGATATGGCGAAATATGTGGAACAACGAGAGGAGATCAAGGAAGTCAAGAAAGAGACTCGTACAGAAATCAAAGAGATCCGAAATACTACACAAGATGCAGCAAGAATGAAACGAGAAGAAATGAGAAAAAAAGTAATAGAAATCAGAAATGGTACTGGAGCTAATAGATAAATCAAATTACACATACAGCTTTAATAAAATCTCCACGGTCAGGTGGGGATTTTTCTTGATTTTCGAGAGAAAAGGAGTTATAAGCAAAAGATCCCACAGAGTTCTATCTCTGTTTTTATAAAGATAATTTATCAATCGTCTTGGATTTTTCTTTGCTAAATTGGATATATCCGTATAGTAGTATCCCAATTCTTCACTTTTTTTGTATGAATATTCTCATAAACATCCTCATCTCTGCTATTGCAGTAGCTATAGCTGCATATCTCACACCCTGAGTCACTATCGATGGATATCTGACTGCCATAGTCGTCGCCGTGGTACTCGCGATCGTAAATAGTACTATATCGCCATTCCTGAAAGTCCTCACTCTCCCTCTCAATATCCTCACTCTTGGACTCCTCTCTCTCGTCATCAATGTCCTCATGGTACTACTCGTCGCGAAATTTGTACCTGGATTCGGGATTAGTGGATTTTGGGTCGCAGCGATATTTGCAGTCATCCTCGCCCTCGTGAATATGGTATTCGGTATCGGACAGGGGAAAAAATGATAGAGACATGTCATCATCTTTTCATAAAAGAAAAACTCACCCTCAAATAGTGAGTTTTTTATATCATAGGGTCTTTAGAGGTTTACATAGTTGTGTAGCATCTTGCTGTCAGTATCGGTAATTCTTTTAACTAAATTTTTGATTTCTCTTGAAATACGATATAGTCATAACATAATATCTTATCCTTATCTCTATGGACTCATACTCACACGGACCATTCGAAATCTCAGGTTACTGTGTCACGATAGCAAATCCAGAGAACGAACAAGCAATCATCATGACTGCGTGGAAAGATTTTTTCACAGAAAATATCAGTGAATGTATATCAGATAAAGAATATCCCAGCGTACATGCTGTCTACTATAACTATCATGATGCACTCGACCTCACGAAAAAGTGATACGATATGCTCATCAGATATATCACAAAAACAGGAACAGTACAGAAAGATCCAACCATCACGACTATAGAAATCCCAGCTCAGGACTACAGATATATGACACTCAGTGATATCTCTCCAGAAAATATATCTGGTGCATGGAATACGATCAATGCAATGCCAGTATCTGAGCTCACTCGCAGTTATGGATATGATCTCGACATGTACAACGAGGCACATACAGAGCTGACGATCGCTGTGAGTGCGAAGGGGTAAATACTTAACTTTTATTAAAAGCTATGAAAACTATAATCTGAATCATGTGACCTGGTGATGGCGTCACGGAAACTGACAAGCAAAATGCTTTCGAAATAGGAAAGTATGCGGCATAACAAGGATATATAGTCCTCACTGGAGGACGTAATATATGAGTCATGGAGGCGTGACTCAAGTGAGCCAAGTCAGCATGATGAATCACTGTTGGCATACTTCCAGATGATGACAGAAGCAAAATCTCAGAATATGTAGATATCCCTATTATCACTAATATGCGAAGTGGGAGGAACTATATGAATGTGCTCTCGAGTGATATAGTGTTTGCATGTGGGATGTGAGCAGGAACTTCTTCTGAAGTGAGCCTTGCTATCCAGGCAAAAAAAAGAATTATTCTTGTTGGAACGGATGAGATAACCAATGCTTTTTATCAAAAACTCGATGTAGAAAACATATCTATAGCTGCAGATTTTCGACAGGCTGTTTTATTTTTTAGATAATTTTTTTATGTCCAAACTCACCGTCTCTATCATCATCTCAGCTCCTATCGAGCTTGTCTGGAATGCCATGTGGAATCCTGAACATATTGTCCACTGGGGATTTGCTGACGAAGCCACTTGGCACTGCCCTTGGGCGAAGTGAGAAGAGCCTCAAGTGTGAGGGATATTCACGACTCGTATGGAGGCTCGAGATGGATCATTCGGATTTGACCTCACAGCTCAGTACACAGAGGTGACTCCGATGAAGTCTATGAGCTACACACTCGGCGAGATGAAGGAGTATTTCCTCGATGCTGGACGCGTGGTAGATATCATATTCGAGGAGTCATCAGAAGGCGTGAAAATCACTGAGACATTCGATGCTGAGGATACTCACTCTTCTGATCAACAAATACAATGATGGACAGCAATACTCGAGAATCTGAAGAAGTATATAGAATCATTATAGATTTGCAATCTTCTCACAACTGGTATAATGTGAGAGTTTTACTTCTTATCTTTTTTCCTATGGCTACACTCAACTGGATGGCGATCATCATCTCGACGGTTATCATGTTCGGATTCGGTGCAGTATGGCATGGGCCAATATTCGGAAAACTCTGGATGCGTATACATCATGGTAAAGACAGCTTCAACGCGAAAGAAATGCAAGAAGCCTCAAAAGGCATGTGGAAACTCATGCTCACAGAGCTCATCCTCTCACTTCTCATGGTCATCGGACTCGCGTGCATCATCCGTGCTATACCACAGTATTCTGGATTGCAGACAGCATTCATGCTCTGGCTCTCATTCATCGTCACGACGATGACAAGTACTATCATCTGGGGCAATGACATGAAGAGATACATGTGCACAAAAATAGCTGTAGCAAGTATTGGTAGACTCATATCACTTCTCATAGCTGCATATATCCTCACGATGTAGAAATAACTCCGTCCATACTACTCTCTAAAATATCATCTATGGCTCGTCTCTATATCAATCTCCCGGTTTCAGATCTTGCGAAGTCTACGAGTTTCTATGAAGCAATCGGATTCCATCTCAATCCGCAGTTCTCGAATAGCGATGCTTCCGCGATGATCTACGACGATACTCTCTCTGTTATGCTCCTCACACATGGATTTTGTGGGAATTTTCTGAATGGAAAAACTATTTCTGATGCTCATGCGACGACTGAAGTACTCAATGCTCTCGAGCTCGATTCACGAGAAGCGGTCGACGATCTCTTCGAGAAGGCTCTAGCAACAGGTGGAAAGAAGACGATAGAAACACAGGATCATGGATGGATGTATGGTCGAGACTTCGAGGACCCGGACGGTCATATCTGGGAAGTATTCTGGATGGATGCGAGTCAGGTGTCGACAGTATAGTGTATCAGATTTTATATTTTTTTCTTTTTTTTATGTCTATCGCAGTATCTCGGGTATCTATTATTAGTTTTATTATTGTATTACTCCTCCTCTCTGGTGGGTATTTCTCCTATCAGAAGATGAGTCCATATCTCTCGATGGTAGACTCCATGACAACTCAGGTCGCTCCACCGAGATCGAGTAGTATCAAGCTCGGCAATATCTGTGCCGCAGATACGACGAAGTCTGATGGACAGAATGTAACTCCGAGTCTCTCGCAAGACCTCTCGAAAGCATATGTCATGATGGACTCACTCGGTGTCGCAGGAATCGATATGATGACTGCCTGGTCGAAATATATAGAGGGTCTCTCTCAGGAGGCTCAGCTATCGGAAGTCGCCAAAACTATCAAAGTCCTCCCTATTCCAGGTATGGCACATACCACTACCGCTCTCGGAAGTATGGGGCTCATGTTCTCATGCTCTGCGACCGATGATGCTGGACAGACGCAGTGTGTGGATCTCAATCTCGGACCAAGCATGCAGACCAAGACGAAGCTCGATGCCACTACGAACCACTATATACGAGAAGTCCTGAGTGAAAAAAGTAGCACCACTGGCGAGAGTCTCACACTCGAGGGAACACTCGGCGATCCTGGGAATATCATCATCCGATCTGTAGATAAAAATAAACAATCCTCTACCTTGACGACGACGCGTGACTCGACAGGACGAGAGTCCTACACGATAGAGTCGACCAAGATGACAGCGAATCTCACAGAGAATGCTGACTGTAGTGGTACTGCCGAGATCCAGACGCGAGAGGACGATGGGCAGACGATCGATATCAGTATGAAGTGGACCCTCGCTGGAGACAAGACTACCGGAACACTCACATCACGAAGTGTTGATCCACTGCTCAGTACTACATTTAGCTGGTAATACTTCATATATATGACTCCCCTCATATCTACCCTCCGCGACCGATTCGAGAAAAACATGCACCGACACCCATCGCTCTCATGGGCAAATGTCGAAGTGAAACTCGAATCATCAGACAAGATCTCCGCTCTCGAAGCTATGGAATCAAGCTGAGGCGAACCTGATATTGTCGGGTATGACAGTGCGAAAGACGAATATATCTGGATGGACTGTGCGAAAGAAAGCCCTACAGACAGGCGGAGTCTCTGCTATGACCGAGTAGCACTCGATGCACGCAAGGAGAATAAGCCAAAAAATACTGTCATAGATATGGCAACGACTCTGGGTGTATCACTCCTCACAGAAGCGGAATACCGATATCTCCAATCTCTCGAAGGAGTCGACCTGAAGACTTCGAGCTGGATCGCTACGCCTGGAGCTATCAGAGAGCTCGGATGAGCCCTCTTCTGTGACCGTCGATATGATACCATATTCACCTACCATAACGGTGCCGACTCCTACTATGCGGCACGGGGTTGGAGAGGGAAATTCATGATCTAGACCTATGCAAAACACCAAGATATTCCATATGCCATTCGCACGAGTCTATCCACTCTACATAGCGAAAGTAGAGAAAAAATGACGAACAAAATCAGAACTCGATACGGTCATCTCCTGGCTCACGGGATATGATGAAAAATCTCTAGTAGAAATACTCGAAGATCAGACTGACTTCGAGACATTTTTCCATGAAGCACCGCATCTGAATCCGCTACGCAAAAATATCACAGGAACTATCTGTGGATATAAAATCCAAGATATGGAAGACTGACTCATGAAGGAGATCCGCTACCTCGACAAGCTCATAGATGACCTCGCAAAAGGAAAAGAAATGGGTAAAATACTTCGCACACCGTGAATTTAGGTGGTTTCTCACTCCTGATTCACACTAAAATATACTATGGAGTCATCAGAGCACTCTGAGAGAGACAACATATCCATCAGGTGAAGAGTCTGTGTGCTTGCTAGGTATTATCAACAAAGTCCCTATACTAAAAATGATATAATCCTCTCTATGTATAAAAAACTCCTCTCAGCCATAACTGTCTTCGTATTTTCCCTCACGACCAGTGTATCTGCGTTTTCTGATACAGATCTCTCCTACTACCGAGACTCGATAGATACACTCGCGAACGAGGGTATCATCTCAGGGTATGGGGATGGGAGATTCGGCCCTGATAATACCATCACTCGTGCAGAGCTGCTGAAGATCCTGTTTTGAGCCAAGTGAGTGACTCCAGTTGTCACAAAAACGAGATGTTTTCCTGACGTGGTCGTGACCAAGTGGTATCATCCATATATCTGTGAGTGAGTCAGACTCTGAGTCGTGAAGTGATTCGACGATGGAAAATTTTGACCTGATGCTCCTGTGACCGTCCTCGAGGCTCTCACGATGTGACTGAGACTCTACTCGCTCGCCCCTGCGAATGGAACTCCGTGGTATCTCCCCTATCAGGAACTCGCAAATATGAACCATATCATCGACTCTGCGAGCTACTCCGTGAGCTCTCCGATGACACGAGGCAAGGCAAGCGAACTCATCCTCCATATCCGAGAATACAATACCAGAAAATCCCCACTCACCAATCTCTCGAAGTGATGTACGAGTCCAAAAACTCTCACAACTGGAACTCATGAAGTCACCGTCGCAGGCAAGACTCGCAGCTATATCCTCACAGTTCCATCCAGCTATAGTAGCACCAATCCTGCCAAGCTCATCATCGCGATCCATGGTCGGACGAATAGCAATAGTATGGTACAGAACTATATGGGACTCGAGTGAAGCCACAGAGGAGGATCTCAGAGTGACTACATCGTCGCCTATCCTGCAGGACTGCCGAATGGATCTGCCTACAGCTGGTCGAGCGAGGAGAACATCACATTTGTCGATACTATCATCCGTGATATCTCAGATAGCTCCTGTGTCGATCGCTCTCATATCAGTATAGTCGCACACTCACTCGGTGCCTGGTTCGCCTCTCGTCTCGCCTGTACTCGGGGAGATATATTCCGCTCTCTCGCTATCGTCTGAGGTGGTGGCTATACGAGTAGCTGCAACGATACTCCGACTGCCTCACTCATATTCCAGCGTCCCGACGACCAGCTCTCCTCTCCTGCGAGTGCACGAGCTACCGAGACCAAGATGAAGCTGATAAACAAGTGTGGAGCCACGACAGAGCCTATCACGATATGAGGCAACGCATGCCAAAAGTGGAAAGACTGCTCGACTGGCAATCCTGTCGTCTGGTGTGAGAACTACTCGACCTATGGCAATGATCCACATAGCTGGCCGAATAGTGGCGGAGCTGATATACTCACATTTCTCAGAGGATTGAATTAGAGGAAAACTCCGCCGATTCGGTGGAGTTTTTTATAGAATTTGCAGGAGGAGGAAAAGTTGGAGAAAATAAAAGAAGTGGATTACTCAAAAGATCTCATGATTTCAGGAAAATTATCTTCTATGAGTCACTGCCACCATGTTGTTTCATGGTTTCAGACAATATCATGTTTACTATATACTAGAAGTATCTCACAGATACACATCTCATCATCAACAAAAGCTATATATCTATTTCATGAAGATTTTGGAGATTCTCTTGTTCATACAACTGAGAAATTTCCCTTTATAATATGCCTTTGTCCACAAGTATAGATAATCTCTGCTTTATCTGTATTTCTGAGTCAGTCAGCACGCTCCAACATAAAACAGATGGTTTTCAATGTTTGTTGCCATCATGTATTATATTTTTTCTGGAATCACTTTATAAAATGCCTCTTCGCATACTCTTGGATGATAACATTGTATGTACGAATATTAGTAGACATTATTGGGTTCTTCTTGGGTAATAAGTTCATATGGTATAATCTCTCCTTCTTGACATATACTCCATGGAAGTTGCTTATGTGTGAATTCTACGATATCTTTTGTGGATTTACCTTTCCACTTGGTACAGATAGCTTGTATGAGCTGTATCTCGTCAGGTGATAGCTTGCTCGTTGATGGTGAGTCTGTATTGCGGATCAGCTGAGCAATACCCTTGAATTCAACTTTGATAGCTCCAGCATTCATGAGGGTATCTATAGTACGGAAGTATTCATTGGGTACTGGTCATTGCTCCAGCCGACGATACCCGAGTCCTGTTAGGGAGACGAGATGTTCATAATACCAGGCAAAATCCACGAGATATGCCAGTTTTGCGAGCTTAGTTTTTGTGATCTTTCCGTCTTTATCTGCTCCGAACTCGATACAATTCTCTAGGATCTGTGCATATTTCTCTTCATCGATTCGTGTGACAGACTCTGATCGAGTATCTGATATGAGCGACTCCAATGAGACTCCTAGTATCGTAGCAACAGTGCTCAGTTCATCGAGAGTGGGAGATTTTTCTCCAGACTCTATACGGATATAGGTTGCCCGACTCATGCCTATTTTTTCTGCGAAGATATCTTGAGAAAATCACTTTTGTTCACGGAGATATCTGAGTATTTTTGTGTCCATATACATAAAAAGTAATAAAATGTCACAGAGAAAGTATATGAATATATCATTGTATGTCAATTATTTGTAATGCAAATTACAATAAAAAGTATCAAATATGATACTTTTTATAAAAAGAATTTGCAGGAGGAGGAAAAGTTGGAGGAAGAAGATTTTAAATCAATTGAAGAAAGAATGATGGGGTATTTTCCCGTATCCCATTAACCTCTACAAGATAGTTGTAACTAAAATCAGTACTTTCAGTTTTTTCAATAACAGTACATAGTTCATTATTCTTTAATCTATGTAATACTTGTTGTCATGCTTGGAATTCCTTTAAATACATTTGCTCAAAATCTATTTTTGCTCAATCTTCATTCAATCAAATATCTAGTAATTGATTCGGTATTTCCATACTGTTTATACTAAACAGTAGAATTAATAACTCTACTAGAACAACTAATCAATAGTTATTTATTTTTCCTAAAATTCATCATTCATCTAAATCATCAGTATGAAATAATAAATTAGCATGCAGCTGATTACTCAAGTTTCAATATTCTCATATCAATGAAAAAAGTAGATTATATTTATATACTTTTATACCTCGTACTTGTTCTAAGAGGTTTTCACTTGAAATCATAAAAGACTCCTTTTTTGGATTCTCACTGAGTAATTCTCGCATAAACCACATTTTTTGTATAGATTTTTCGTTTTGGATTCGTATTATTTGTTCTTTCCAATTTGTAAGCGCTTCTTGCAGATGAAGTGGTGTAAATTTATAGAGCATCTTTCAATCTTTGGCATTAGATTGAAACATTCAAAGCGTACTATATAGTAGATATATAGTATATTCATCATCAGTGTTTGTTTGTGAAAACATAATAGTTTTCATGAGATGTTCGAAAACCTTTCTTTGCCATAAATTAAGCTCGACAGTATGTTCATAAGTCCAAATTTCGGTGTTGCCTTGTTCATTGAACTGAGGGTTATTCATCCATCAAATAGTTTTTACTATAGATGCATTCATGCCTTGTATATCCTGTAGAACCGAATGAGAATAATATGATCTTGGATGTTTATGCATTTCCTCGAAGGTATCAGAATCTTTCGGAAGCTTTGATTTTAGTGTATCAATACTTTCTTTGATTGTAGCTAGTTTTTGTAGAATTTCCTGAGAGATAGAGTTCAGCATATTAATTAGGTTCGAACTAAATATAGTATTATAAGTGAGAATTATACAGGTACTTATTATTTTTCAAATTCTTTTCTTGCCTTCTTCTCTCTTTCCCATATACTTCACCTCGCTTACAACCGAGGTTTTCAGAAACATTTTTCTGATGTCATTTTATGTACAAAATGGGTGATTTTATCACCGCCCGTTTTTATCGTAAGATGACTTCGGAAATCTCGTTGTAAGCTAACAGAATAGGTTGATAAAGTCACCCATTTTTGTTTGCTTACAACACCGAAAAACTCGGCAATTATTATTTAATTGCCATTTTTTATGTCCAAAAATAGTGCCTCAAACAAAAGTCTACATAGTGCAAATAAGGCAAAAAATGATGAATTCTATACTCAGCTTCCTGATATTAGTAATGAAATGAGACATTATAAGGAGTATTTCAGAAATAAAACCATATTTTGTAATTGTGATGACCCTAGAGTGAGTAATTTTTTCCACTATTTCTCATATAATTTCGAGAAAATCTGACTTAAGAAACTTATAACAACTTGTTATAAAAACCAAAATCTAAACCTATTCACTCAAAATCTCTCAGAAGAAGCTATTTACCTGGAATATACAGGTGATAAGGATGGAAATCGCATACCAAGTATAGATGAGATTGGTATCAAACCATTGCAGGGGGATGGTGATTTTCGAAGTCCAGAATGTATAGAGTTACTGAAACAAACAGATATCGTAGTAACCAATCCTCCATTTTCTCTTTTCCGAGAATATGTAGTACAATTACAAGAATACAATAAGAAGTTTGTTATTATTGGAAATATGAATGCCATAACGTACAAAGAGATATTTACTCTTATAAAAGAGGATAAACTTTGGCTAGGCTATGGATTTAATAGTGGGAATGCTTATTTTAAGACTCCACATATAAAAGAGTTTGCCAGTGGAGTATACGATGAAGAGACTGGTCTAGTGAAGTTTCGTAATGTTGTATGGTTTACAAATATCGACCATGCAAAAAGACATGAAGACTTAACACTTTATAAAGAATATACACCAGCAGAATATCCAAAATATGATAATTATAATGCAATCAATGTAGACAAGGTAAAGGATATCCCAAGAGATTATCCTGGTAATATTGGAGTGCCCATCAGTTTTCTTGATAAATACAATCCTGAACAATTTGAAATAATAAAATTCCGTAAATGAGATGATGATAAAGATTTGTCAATCAATGGCAAATGTCCTTATTTTCGGATCATCATCAAAAATAAGAAACTCTAATCACTAACTTTTATCTACTATGAAAATCAAACTCTGAGAAATCTCTATACGAGAAGTGTCATCTGGATATATTAATAACGACGAGGGGTGAATCGTCGGGTATGGTGGTAAACTCAATATCCGACCAAAGTATCAGCGAGAATTCGTCTATCGGGACAAACAACGAGATGCAGTTATCGAGACTGTTCAAAAAGATTTTCCCCTTAATGTCATGTATTGGGTGAAGAATGAAGATGGAAGTTTTGAAGTGCTCGATGGACAACAACGCACTATTAGCATATGTGAATATGTGGAAGGAAATTTTCCTCTAGAAAATATGTTCTTTCATAATCTCACTGATACTGAGCAAGAGCAGATACTCGACTATCGGCTGATGGTATATTTTTGTGAGGGCAATGATAGAGAGAAGTTGGATTGGTTTCGGACGATCAACATCGCAGGCGAGAAGCTCACCGATCAGGAGCTCCGCAATGCGATATATACAGGGACATGGCTCACGGATGCGAAGAGGTATTTCTCTCGCACAAGTTGTCCTGCCTATGGGATCGGCAGTGACTATCTGAACGGTTCTCCGATACGACAGGACTATCTCGAGACGGCGATCAGCTGGATCTCGGATGAACATATAGAGATCTATATGTCTGAGCATCAACATAAGCCGAATGCCAATGAGCTCTGGCTCTACTATCAGAATGTGATCAACTGGACTCGAGTAGTATTCCCAAACTATAGGAAAGAGATGAAGTGAGTATCTTGGGGAATGCTCTATAATCAGTTCCAGTCTGAGCACTATGACTCAGGGAAACTCGAAGAAGAGATTCGGGTACTCATGCAAGATGAAGATGTGACAAAAAAATCAGGAATCTATGAATATATCCTCACGAGAAAGGAGAGATTTCTGAGTATCAGAGCTTTTACCGACAAGCAAAAACGAGAGTCATACGAACGACAATGATGAATCTGTCCAGCTTGTTCCGGACACTTTGAGATACAAGAGATGGAGGCAGACCATATCACTCCGTGGCATGCAGGAGGTCGGACAACTGCCGAGAATTGTCAGATGCTCTGTCGGAATTGCAATCGTATGAAGAGCGGAAAATAAACAAATAAAATTTGATTTATTCCTCAAGTGAGATATACTATATCTGTCGTCGAAAGACGAAAATCTATACAGGAGGATGTTAGAAATAACTCCAAAGAAAAAGAGCCTTCCTAGGGCTCTTTTTCTGTTATCGATACTGACGAATGAGTTTTCGTCGATTCCGACCTGTCACTCTCCGAAAAGAGATAACCGACTTGATTCCGAAGAATGCAAGCCATCTATACAGGAGTTTTCTCATAAATGAGAGGGTTAAAAATAACTCCTAGCTCCGTAGTTGGACTAGGAGCTGGCATAGTATATAGATCATCATATTCGAGTCAATGCATACAAGGATATTACTCTCACTTCATCTTCATCGCTTCGAGAATTCGCTCCATAGCGACTACATAGGCACCAGTTCGGAGCATCACATTGTGTTCAGTTGCTGACTTGAGCACACCTGCGAGAGCTGTTTCCATCTTCAGCTTGAGCTTATCCTGTACCTCTGCACGAGACCAATAGTAGTTCGCATTGTTCTGTACCTGTTCGAAGTAGGATACCGTCACGCCTCCAGCATTGGCGAGTATGTCTGGGATGACAGCGATACCACGAGCAAAGAGTGCGGTATCTGCATCAGGAGTGATAGGTCCATTGGCGAGTTCGAGGATGAGTTTCGCTTGTACACGAGCTACATTATCTGATGTGATCTGGTTCTCGAGAGCAGCTGGGATGAGGATATCACACTCGAGTTCGAGGAGCCCTGAGTTGGTGATCTGCGATCCTCCCTTATATTCTGAGAGTGATTTTTTGTGTGTTTTGAGTTCGACGATCTGAGCTATATCGAGACCACTCTCGTCGTAGATCCCACCATGAGAGTCAGAGGTTCCGATCAGGATGGCTCCAGTTTTTGCTATGAGTTCGATCATATTGAGTCCTGCATTCCCTGCTCCTTGGATGACTATTTTTTTGCCTTTTAGAGTTTCTGACTTCGATGTGAGATATGCCTCGAGCACATAGAGCCCACCCTGAGCCGTCGCCGTATCACGACCGAGGGATCCCCCGATCGATACTGGCTTGCCAGTGAATGTCCCTGGCGTCCAGTGACCCACGAGTCGAGAGTATTCATCTACCATCCATGACATAATCTGCCCGTTCGTATTCACATCTGGTGCTGGGACATCATCGAGAGGACCGATATATTTGTAGAGCTTTTGTACCCAGCCACGAGAGAGCTGTTCGAGCTCATTTTCTGAGAGTGTCTTGGGGTCAACTATGATACCACCCTTGCCTCCTCCGAGTGGGAGATCGAGAGTCGCACACTTGATACTCATCCAGGTGGAGAGTGCCTTGACCTCATCGATCGTGACATCCTGGTGATAGCGGATACCACCCTTGTATGGGCCACGAGCTCCGTTGTGCTGAGAGCGATATCAGACAAAGTTTTTGATCTCTCAGGAGTCCATCTTGACGGGGATATTGACCTCGATAACTCGCTCAGGATTCATCATCTTAGGGAACTGAGCATCATAGCGACCAGCGAGAAAGGCGTACGCCGTCTGCATCTGAGATTGAGCTGAGAGAAATGGATTGTTGTTAGACATATGATGTTATGATTATTTAATATGAGAACTTGTCTCATTATAGAGATAAAACTTGGAATTCAAGTATTTTTATGCTGTCTTTTCGTGAATATAGTTTCTAATAGTATCGAAAAATGTCGGCTTACCATTCTCTACTATATCAGCATTCACATGTTCGAGGACTTCTTCGAGGATTTTGAGACCTCTATCTATCTCTGGATAGGTGATGACGAGTGGTGGTTCGATACGAATAGTCTTGGCACTATTGAGGGTACCTCATACGAGTACTCCACGAGCAAATAGCTCTGATGCGACCTGATATCCGATCTCCTTGGAGGTGAAGTGCTGTCCGATGAGGAGTCATTTCCCGGTTATCGACTCGTAGATATTCGGGTATTTCTCCACGAACTCTTGCAAGCGACTCATCATATAATCTCACTTCTCCTTCGCCTGTCCTGGGAGATCGTCTCTGAGCATCACCTGGATACCTGCGATCGCAGCACTACACGCGAGTGCTCCCCCACCAGTCGTAGTAGTATGGATGAACGGGTTCGGATACATCATGCACTGCCAGATTTCCTCAGTAGAGACGAATGCTGATATCGGCATCACCCCTCCACCGAGAGACTTCCCGAGTGTCATGATATCTGGAGTCACACCCCAGTGATCGACTCAGAACATCTTCCCTGTACGACCCATACCCGTCTGGACCTCATCTGCAATCAGGAGAGCTCCATGCTCACGAGTCATCTCTCGTACTCGTGGCCAGTAGTCATCTGGAGGGACGACAGCACCTGCCTCTCACTGGATCGGTTCGATGATGACACCTGCGACTCCGATTCCGAGCTTCTTACATGTTTCGAGTTGTACTTTCATAGCGTCAGCATTCCCATACTCCACGAAGTATACTTCTCATCCGTACATCTGCCCGACTGGATCTCGATAGAGAGCTTTCCCCATCATTGAGAGTGATCCCATAGTCTTGCCATGGAATGCATTTACCGTCGAGATAAATGCTGATTTTTTCGTGTACATTTTCGCGAGTTTTATAGCTCATTCATTGGCCTCGGTACCACTCGCACAAAAAAATGAGTACTTCAAGTCTCCTGGTGTGATCTCTGCGAGGAGGCGAGCCAGGACACCACGCAATGGATCGATGAGTTCCTGTGATGGCATAGGGTTATGGAGGAGTTGTGCCTGTACGACAGACACAATATCTGGATGGGACCATCCATGTGAGAAGAGTCCATATCCACCGAGCCAGTCGATATATTCTCGTCACATCACATCTCGGAATATCGCACCATTTCACTCCCACTCAGTTGCTGCCCACATGCCTCATAGGGTTACTGATTTACGATTTTCGAGCCATCATTTATTGAAGTGTTCCGAGAAGTTCGTCAGTGACTCCGATATGATCCACTCAGCTTCTTTTTCTGTAGGTTTTTGAGTTTTTTTGATGATATCGATCCATTTCTGAGAATACTCGAGTGGATTTGGGAGAGATTTTGGCATGAGAGATATGAGTTAGATATGCGAAATAACAATACTATATCTTGCTATAAAAAGCTAAAATAGAAGAAAAGAATGACTTGACTCTACTCGTCCATCTCTCCATATAACGAGTACGATAGATGATAAAAATAGCAACTGCAAGGTTGAGTACCATATCATATATCCAGAATATAATACTCTCGAATGTATAGATACGCATCGAGCAAACGAGAAATAGGAGTGATAATCCAGCGGTGACCCAGGCAAGAGCCTCTTCGGAGTGTGGATTGATCCATATTTTTTTCAGAGTTGGAGCCATGACGAGCATATCGATCGCGATCGTCGGTAGGATCGCATGAGATACTCACCATATAAAGGCAATACCGATAACAACGATGGCCAAAAATAGACAGATATAATCAAATATACTGATGGCTATCTTGCGGATATAGTACCAGCCAACAATCACTCCGATCGAGAGAGCAACTATCCGCAGGAGTGGTGACACGAGAGATATAGAGACCCCATCAGTCGAGAAGAGTTGTATAGTATTGATCGATACGAGGATGACACCGATAGTCCAGGTAAAAGGATGCGGAACCACTCGACCATAAAATACATGATAGATATATGGGATAAATCCGATGAGATATATCAGGATCGAGAGAAATATGAAAAAAGTAGAAAAATCATGCATATATTGATATTTATTTTGGTCGAGAGATTACCTTGGTATTGCAAAATTCGTAAAATCCTGCTTTCCCGTGTTCGCGACCGATACCCGAGGCCTTGTATCCACCGAATGGATCAGATGGAATACAATAATTCACATTGTTGAGTTGTACCATACCACTCTGTATATGTCGAGCGAGATGATCAAATGTCTCTCTATTCTCAGTGAAGACATATGCTCCGAGTCCGTAGATCGTATCATTCGCGAGTGATATAGCCTCTTCTATAGTATCGAAAGTGATAATCGGAAGGATTGGCCCAAATACTTCCTCTCGCCAGATTCGCATATCAGTCGTGATATTCGCGAGTATTGTTGGAGCAAAATAGGCACCAGAAATATCAGAAGCAATAGTCAATGTTGCCAGGATAGTTGCTCATTTTGCTATCGCATCTCTATATTGCTCGCCTATATTTGTGAGTTGATTCTCTGATACGAGCGGCCCGATATCAGTTGATGGATCGAGAGGGTTTCCGATTTTTTTCGATAAGAGGAGGTCCGATAACTTCGCGATGAGCTCATCATAGCGACTCGTGTGGACGATGAGACGCTTGAGTCCATCACACATCTGACCAGAGTTGGAGTATCGCATATAGTATATTGTCTCGAGTACTGAGTCGATATCTGCATCTGCACATACGACTCCTGGGGCAGATCCACCGAGCTCCATGAGTGCAGTGATACACTTGTCACTGGCTTTGCGTGATAACATATTCCCGATACCTGTCGATCCTGTGAAAGTGATCCCATCGATATCTCCATCTGTGAGGAGATCACCCGTATGTCCATCTCCATATATCTCCGTCCAGACTCAGGGAGGGAGTGATGATCACTCGATCATAGAGCCAATCAATCTACCAGTCAATATCACCTCTTTGGATATCTTCCAGATGACCGTATTGCCAGCGAGGAGTGGCTGGATACATGCCCAGATACACAGCATAAATGGATAGTTCCATGGAGTTATCGCAGCAATAACTCACTTGGGCTCGTGAGTGACTATATGAATCTCGGTATCGCTCTCGAAAACTATCTCAGGAGCGAGACTCTCCTCAGCATGATCGAGATACCAGAGCATATAGTTGAGTCCGTATGCGACCTCATCACGAGCCAATCGGATAGGCATACCCATCTCAGTCGATATACTCACAGCGATCGTTTCTTTTTGACGAGCAAAGGTATCATGGAGTTCCCGTAGGAGTCGAGCTCTCTCGATCACGCTCATATCTGCCCAGATGAGCTGAGACCTATGTGCCTGGGTGACGATCGTATCGATCTCAGTAGGTGAAGTAGGTATGACAGATCCAAGTGGACTATAGTGATCTGATGGATTCGTGGAGATGATGAGAGACATAGAGTACAAAAAAAGAAACCCGATACTACTATCGTATCAGAGTTTATTTTTTTGGTCAAATTCAGGATGAACTCACTGATCATTATTGCTTGTCAAAAATTGACTTATACTCCTCATATCACTCCTTCTCCAGATCTGCAACAGGGATAAAACGAAGTGCTGCCGAGTTGATACAATATCGCATCCCGCCCTGATCAGCTGGACCATCAGTGAAGAGATGTCCGAGATGAGAGTCTGCATTTTTGGATCTGACCTCAGTACGAGTCGAGAATAATTGAGTATCGGTTTTCTCGACTATGCTCGCACCAGTCATGACTCGGGTGAAGCTCGGCCATCCAGTCCCACTATCGAATTTATCGATAGAGGCAAAGAGTGGTGAGCCATCAACGATATCGACATATATTCCCCCCTCATGATTATCCCAATACGGATTGACAAAAGGTTGCTCAGTACCTTCTTCTTGTGTAACACGATATTGTATATCAGTGAGTTTTTCACGGATATTTTCTTTTGGATTTTTTGGTACAGATATGTCACCCTGAGTTTCAAAAAATGATGGATTCAGTCATCCCACTCTATCCTGAGAACTCGTAGCAATCGATGCTTCGATTTTTTGGATCTCTCCCGTCCAAGTATCATCAATATATCACTTGCGTCCACTTCATTCTTTGTAGAGATTGTATCGAAATGCTGATTTCTTGTAGTAGTCCTGATGATACTCCTCCGCCATGAAAAATGTAGTAAGAGGTTCCATCTTAACAGCTATTGGCTTGTCGAATTTGTGTGATGCTTCGAGTTTTTCGATAGCTGATTTGACAATCTGTCGCTCCGCATCCGTCATATAGAGTATAGCTGTAGTATAGCGATATCCACGATCACCAAACTGTCAATCAGTCTGTGTCGGATCGATCTGAGTGAAGTAGAGATCTACGAGTGTCATATAACTGATAACACTCGGATCATAGGTGATCTCGACGGCTTCTCGATGCTGTATACGACCTGCTGAAACAAGCTCATACGTAGCGTCTTCGCTAGTACCTCCTGCATATCCAGCAATTGCCTGAGTGACACCAGATTGAGCCTCGAAAATCCCCTCCATACACCAAAAACATCACCCTGCAAAATATGCCTTACTGAGATTTCAATTTTCTTTTATAGGAGAAGTGCTCGATAGAGTGGAGAATTTTTGTGTCTGATTTTGCTCAGATTGTCCCTGTCATGTTGTGTGTGATTGCATATTCATAAAAAAAATATAGTAAAAGGCTCATCCGAGTATAGCGAAGAGTGCGAGAATTGGAAAACCAAATTTAGACATAAAAATATTGTTATATATTACTGCTTTCCTATTGCTTCAGCAACTGTCCTGGCTCCTATTTTCTTCGATTTTTCACTCCCATCAAGATTCAGCACTACGGTTGTATGTTGTGTGACGACTCCGTATTGTCTCTTGAGTTCTGTAGAATTATCATAATTGACTCTCAATATCACAGAATCGACTGGTATAGACCCGAGATTCGCCTGGATAGTTGTATCAAGTGATCGACAACTCGGGCACCATGGAGCTGCAAAAAATAATATAACTGTTTGTCATGATGCAAGAGATGCAGTTAACAGTTCTGGAGAATAGTCTATATATCACGTATTCATCAGAGTATCATTTTTTATGATTGGATGATCGATTTTGAGAACAGTGAGCTCCTGATGCATATTCCATACATAGGCTGAGTACAGAGCTCAGATCAGTATAATAAATATAGATACTATTATCCTCCATTTTGCTCCTATAGTAGGATTACTATCATTCCCAACAAACACCATAGAGGAATTGGACTTATTTTTCATAAAAAAATGGTTAATACACAGGAGCAAATCTATCAGAATATATTCTGATATTTATGGCAAATTTCTATGAACCAAATGTAAAAGCATATGCACTGACTCAAGGAGAGAAATCGATCTCCAATATCGCATCTTCCATAAACTGAGATCCATGTACTATGTGATACATACGATCAGCATCTATTATACCAGTGCCATCTTGTATATCTTTTCCAGAATTTTGGACTTTTCCATCCACAGTAACTCTGATAGTTCATTTCCCACCCAATACGAGATAGACATCACGAGCGGAGAAGTTGTATCTGAGGGTACTATTTTTGGTAGACATGATAGACTGGGGTTGTTCATACCATCTTCATGAGAGTGTCCACTGATTGGATGCAAGAGGAATATCAGATGCAACCATATTTGCTCGTCTGTCTGTACCGAGATAAGTCTCTGGAGATTGTGGCTTCATATTCTCTATTTGAGGAGTATTGATTCCTACATCTGGAGGACGAGTCGAATCGAGCATCAGTCCTGATCATGATTGTCATTCGGTGAGGAGATATTGTATCACTTGCTCACTCTCTGCATACTCCCCTTCACCGAAGTGTGTATGTCTGAGATTCCCTTCTCGATCGATAAAATATTTGGCTGGCCAATATCGATTGTTATAGAGATTCCAGAGTATGAAATCATTGTCGAGAACTACTGGATATGCGATACTCGCACTTGATACTGCTTGCTCTACATTATTTTTTACTTTTTCAAATGCGAATTCCGGAGCATGAACACCGATGATGACGAGTCACTGATCTCTATATTTCTTGTCCCAATCTATAAGATATGGGAGTGTCCGTTGACAGTTGATACATGAGTATGTCCAGAAGTCGATGAGGACAACTTTACCTCGCAGACTCGCCATAGTGAGCGGATTTGAGTTGATCCAATTCGTCAGAGATGCTGGGATCTCAGGAGCTACTGTAGGCTTTTCGATACTGAGTTTTGGGATATTCTTTTTTTGTCATTGTGAGATACTAGACGATAGAGGGTTCTCTATTGAGGTGACTCTATTTTCGAGAGGGAGATTTGTCGGTAAAAATCGATCCAATATTCCCTCTTCGATACTCGTCACATCAAATTGTGTAATGAGATATGTTTCTATTTTTTTATCTATACCTGTCAGAATCAAGAGTCATACAACCACCAATATGAGACCGAGAACCTTGCGGAATAGCCCTCATTCATCTGCAAATATTTTGAGTTTTTTGATGAGTGAATTCCCGAATATACTGATCATCAGGAGTACGAGTGAGAGACCAATAGCATAGAGAAAAGTATAGAATACTCCAGAGAGAAATGATACTGGGAATACAGTAGCAAGAAGTAGTGAATATGTTGGAGAACACGTAGAAAAAACTGGCCCGAGAACTGCTCCAGTAACGATTCATCTCAGGGTTGATGATTCGATATTTTGAGCTCGATCTAGAGAAGTATTTGCTCGAGATCCAAAAATTTTTGAGCTTATTTTTGTCCAAGTATGTGGAAATATATAGACGAGTCCGAGTGCAAGGAGGATAACTCCGGAGATATACTTCCAGAATTCTGGAGGCACATCGATAAGCAGAGTTGATGCCTTGAGGAGGATAGTGAACATGACGATAGAGAGAGCGAGAGAGCCTGTCACTATGTATGGATACCATTTTCATTTTTCCCCTATTGACCCAGCAAGGATAACAGGAAGGACAGGAAGTACGCAGGGTGCGAGGATCGTGAGAATTCAGGCTATCAGAGAGACAAGTGCGAGTGAAAACATAGAAAAATAATAAAGATATATAACTGAGTATATAACAACGCATTAACAACAGATAAAGAATCTAGGAAATAACTACTCCTTTTCCCAAAAAATACTAAAATTTGTTCCCTTTCAATATTCACTCTCTACCGTGAGTCTCATTCTATGCAAATCCTCGATGATTTTCTTCGCGATCGAGAGTCAGAGTCCATGACCAGAACCGCTTGTTCTAGCACTATCTACTTTGTAGAGTCGATCGAATATATGAGTGAGATCTTCTTTTTTGATTCCGATACCCGTATCTATGATGGTGATTCCAGTAGACTGAATATGAATATCTATCATACCATCGAGAGGGGTAAATTTCTGAGCATTGGATACAATATTTCCAACTGCAGCCATGAATAGTTCTGGATATATTTTTTGAGATATTGTTTCATCCCCATGGATAGATATTCGTGTATCTTCACTCCCGAGAGTATTTTTGATGAGTGTAGTGATCTGAGTAACCTCAGGATTTTTGACATCATTGCGAGCAAAGAACAAGAGTGCATCGACAACACTTGAAAGTTGTTTCAGTACTCTTTTTGCTTTTGCTATGCCATATTCACTATTCCCTGGAGTACTTGCTATATCGAGTGAACTCATCACTTCAAAGAGCTTATTCTTGATCTCATGAGCAATATCATCTGAGAATTGTTCAAGTCGCTCAGCTTCTTTGTTGACTCGATCAAAGAGCTCCTCCAGAGAGCGAGCCAATATCACTACTTCATCTTTGATATTTCCATAGATTCCCACATGATTTGTGTTTTCTTTTTGAGATAGAGAAAATCGTCTCGTAGCAGCGTTCATATTTTGGATAGGCCTGAGGATATAGCCAGAGAAAAAATATCCGATGAGAATAATCAAAAGTATACCGACCAGTGAGAGCCAGAGTGCTCGCTCAATCATCATATCACGAGCAAATATGATATCAGTTATATCATCTACTGTCTTATAGGTATATCAGTCTTTTTTGGTCTCGACGCCCCAATAATAGGCTCTCCCACCAGCACTCGTGATATCTGTATCTGCAAAAAACCATGAAGCAAGACTCTCATGTTTCATATTATGGGTAAAAATACCCTGCTGAAAAATAGTAGCTCCACTCATATCGATGACTTCTAGATCAACGAACATTTTTTTGGCCTCTTCGAGCGTCAGCATTGAGTCCATAGACTGATGCATATACTCAGACTTCTTGGATTGCCATTCTCTATTAGCACTCTCGAATACGAGCATATTGAGAAGAATAACCAGGATAGTAACTATAGATACGAAGAGTATAGTAATTTTGGTACGGGTGGTGAATGACATAGATAAGAAAATTAGTCGATAATATATCAGACAAGTTTAACTGTTCGGATGAGATCTGGAGAGAGTTTTTTGCGGAGATGAGCGATATGGACATTGATTGTGTCTAAAATTTTTTCACTTGCATCATAATCTCACCATGCTTTCTCATAGAGAAAATCTCGATCTAGGACTTTTCAGCGATTTTTGAAAAGAATATCAAGGAGCTCATATTCTTTGGGTGAGAGATCTATGATCTGTCCATGACGAGTCACTCGATGCGAAATCGTATCAAATACGATATCGTGAGACTCATAGGTATTTTTGTCTTTTTGGGTGAGAATACCACCATTTCGACGAGTGATATTCTCAATCCTGAGGACAAGTTCCTGGAGATCAAACGGCTTGACTAGATAGTCATCCGCACCAAGTGAGAGTCACTCTATACGATCAGTCTGTTTACCAAGTGCCGTGAGGAAAATAAACGGTATAGCTATAGAGCGAGACTGGAGGAGTCTCACAAGTCCGAGTCCATCGATATGGGGCATCATCCGATCAATAATGAGAAAATCGTACTTGGTACGTGTTATCATATCAAAAGCTTTTTCTCCATCTGAAGCTATCGAAGTATGGTATCACTTTCCTTGGAGATAGAGTGATATATTTTCGGTGATATCAGGGTTATCATCAATAATGAGAATATGCATAGAGAGTGTGAGTAGGGATAATTATAGAGAATCTAGATGAATATACAAAATCAAATTATCTACGAAACAATCGTACATATGCAAAATATCCTTCTTTTTTCATATTGGCGAGTGGTACAAATCTGAGTGCCGCTGAGTTGATACAATATCTCACATTATTATACTCTACTGGACCGTCATCGAAGAGGTGCCCAAGATGAGAATGAGATCTTTTGGATTTTACCTCGATTCGGAGATCCCCTGATGACATATCATCTTGAGTAAAAATATTATTATTATTGAGTCAACGAGAAAATGTGGGCCACCCTGTACCAGAATCATACTTATCCCGAGAGGAAAAAAGCGGTGTACCATCGATGATATCGACATATATACCATCCTCGTGATTATCCCAATATAGATTGTCATATGGAGTCTCAGTACTACCAAGTTGAGTCACACTATAAGAAATAGGTGAAAGATCATATATGGAACTGTAGCGGATACGAGGAGGTGAATTGGTAAGCGGTGTTGCCGAGACCACTGTAGAGAGCCAGAATAGAATCGCAAAACTAATAATACGAGAAATCATACATACAAAAGTTAAAAAAATATACGAAATATAATACTACTAAGAGATTAAGGATAGATTAAGAAAAATTTCTCTAAAAAATAGGAGAGTCTTTATTTTTGTTAATCTAATCTTAATCTTGTATCGTATATTTGTTTTTGTGCAGAGGCACATTATTTTTTAACTTTTTATTATATGAAAAGTATTGTCACACTTGGAGTTGCATGAGCAATCCTCGTATCCGGAGTTCAGGGTTTTGCGATGACATCTATGGATTGATCTATGATGATGCGGTCTGACTCCATGATGAAGATGGAGGGATCAATGTCTATGGAAAAACCTATGATGAAAATGGACTACTCAAAACAGTCAGTCTATAGCATTGCTTCTCACTACGGTTACAGCTGGAAACGCGATAGAGTCAAGCTCGCAGCACTCGCAGGAGTAGATGGATATCGTGGTACTCTCTCTCAAAATATCCGTATTAAAATGTTCATCCTCGGACTCAAGAGCGATGCAGTAATGGTATGAGGACAAATGATGGTTCGATCTCAAGATATCGTAGATAATGCTGTTCGAGCGAGCAATGTTACAACTGTAGTTGCAGCAGTGAAGGCAGCAGGACTCGTAGATACACTCAAGTCAGCAGGACCATTTACAGTATTTGCTCCGAACAATGCAGCATTCGCAGCACTCCCAGCAGGAACTGTAGAGACACTCCTCAAGCCTGAGAATAAGAGTACTCTCGTAGATATACTCACCTATCATGTTGTTTCTGGTAAATATAAGTCAAGTGATCTCACTGATGGACTCGTTCTAACAACTGTAGAGGGCAAAACTCTCAAATTCACACGAGTAAATGGAAAACTCATGATAAATGGATCAGCTATGGTCGAAACTGCTGATGTCATATCTTCAAACGGGGTGACTCACGTTATCGACTCAGTTCTGATGCCAAAATAAAAAGAATATACATAATAAAAAACTCTCCTTGTAAGGAGAGTTTTTTATTATTGGTGAGTATAACCTATATGCTCTGTACAAATTTCTCGAATGCTGCAGTCGTGAGAGATGCCCCAGCAATGGCAGAAAGCTGAAGTGATTTTGCATTTTTACCAACGACTTTTTTTGCTACTTCTGCAGCGAATCCTTTTTGGTATTGTGTTGATGTATCGTTACTTCATTTTGGTGTCACTGTAACTGATGCTATGATACCATCTGTTATCACAACTCATATATCCATCTGATCGAGTCCACCTGGACTCTGGTATGATACTGTTTCACTGCGATCGATACTCATAGAATTTGATCCAGTTAGAGCTACAGGTGTCTGAGTGGTGATACTAGGAGAGACGACTGTGGATATACCAGTAGAGGTAGTAGCACCTGATTGAGTAGGAGTGATTACAACGCCAGTTACAACAGGAGATTTTGGAGAGATTGTAGGAGTCGATACACTCTGATTGTCTCAGCATGATACAAGGGTCGTGAGTGATGCTATCATAACAAGTGGGAGGGCAATTTTTTTCATTGGGGTATATAATTTTATAAAATAAAGTAACTGCAAAAGTATAGAGCAAAAATAAGATAAATCAATAAAAAAATCTCTATTATTTCAAATAGAGATTTCTTCAAATGAATGATGGTAATCTATCATTGAATAAGGTTAAACTTTATAATTTGATTATTACTAAACTGTATTCTGATGTTTTAGAGACAATGAACTTTGTTGAGGTATATTTCCGAGTTATGGAAGAAGTGAGATTTTTTGATAACTCCTCCCCTACTATTTCATAGAGATATCATCTTCAGGTTTTGAAAAGTAGAAAGATACTATCTTATCATCATCGGAGATGTCCGATGTAAAAGCAACCCTATTCTCATTATTAATATCTTTTGATATCTGGAATACAAAGCGATATCTAATATTATCAAAAATTGATTTATTATTTTGATATTGCAGCGAAAGTAGATTTTCAATATTTCAACCTATTATTTTATCAATAAAAGTTAGGATTTCCTCATCCGTTTTCATAAACCATTCACGAAAAGGATGTGAAAAAATATATATAAACTCAGTTTCTTTTCAGTTTTCTGTTAAATTAATCCAACAACTATACTGTGAAGTACTCGGATGTCTTTTAATTTCGCGCTCTTTTTGAATTGTTATCATAATTTTTTATTAAAACATTTAATTTTTAGTAATCTCTTCCGCAAGTAATTCGCTCTGCTCCAGTACCCTATCTGCTTCTATTTTTGCTAAATCTGGTGGATATCCATATCGCATAAGGATTTTTTTGACTGTCAGTCGAAGTTGAGCCTTCACATCGTCTCGCTTATCCCAATCGACAGTTGCATTCTTCCGTACTGTTTCTACAATCGTATGAATGAGTTCCTTCATCTTATGGTCTTCCAAAAATTGTGTAGAGGTATTCTCTGAAAGGATAGAATAAAAAGCATATTCCTCTGGTGTAAGTCCAATTTCAGTTGCCTTATTATCTTCCAGACGCATTTCCCGTGCTATTTCAGAGAGTTCCTCCAGAACTTGAGCGGTATCAATCTGATTATTGTGATATCGTTTTATGACATTGCCGAGCATCTCGGAGAATTTCTTTCATTGGGACATATTTTTTCTATTTCGAACTTTTACCTCTTCCGTCAGGAGTTTTTTAAGGAGTTCAAAAGCAAGGTTCTTATGTTCCATATTTTTCACTTCCAAGAGGAATTCTTCTGATAATATTTCCAGTGATGGGGCCTTGATACCCGCAGCCTCAAATATATCTACCACTCACTCACTGGATAACGCCTCATCCACAATCTGCCGAATAGCCGTATTTATTTCTGTATCACTTTTTCCACCAGTGGAACTGAACTTACTCAGGCGAGCCTTAATAGCCTGAAAAAATGCTATATAGTCTTTGATCGCAAGTGCCGCATCGCTTGGCACTGCCATCACAAATAATTTAGAAAGTGCTATAATTTCAGACAGAAATCTATTTTGCAAATCTTCACTTTTAAGAATGAAGTTCTGTGCTCATAACAAAATCTTCAGTTTCTCATTCGTATCGCCCTTGAAATAAGACTTATAATCAAAACCATGAAACATCTGTGCTACAATCTCAAATTTTGTATACATTCCAGCAATTATCTCCGCTATATCGAGGATTGCTGTACCTTCTCCTCCACTTTCTGTATAGATAGCCATAGCATTTCGGAGGTCTTGCCCAATACCAATATAATCAACAATCAGTCATCCAGATTTATCTTTATAGACACGATTTACTCGGGCAATAGCCTGCATTAGATTAGCCCCCTGCATCTTTTTATCGAGATACATCGTATGAAGAGATGGTGCATCAAAACCTGTGAGCCACATTGATTGAACTATCACAAGTTTCAGTGGGTCGTGTGGGTCTTTGAGACGAAGAGCAAGAGTTTTTCTCTGATCTTTTGTCGTCTGGTGTGGCTGGAAACTTTCAGGGTCGCTCGTAGAAGTGGTCATCACTACTTTTATATCACCTTTTAGGAGATTATCCGAATGCCATTCTGGACGAAGTTTGATTATTTCAGCGTACATATTTACAGCAATCTGTCTGGTCATACAGACAATCATTCATTTTCCTTCGAATACTGCCTGTCGTGCCTCAAAATGTTCTACCAAGTCTTTTGCGATATCAGCAACACGCTCTGGATGCCCGACGATAGCATCGATTTGTGCGTTCCGTTTTTTGGCTTTTTCCCTTTGTTCGGGTGTTATCTCGTCGATTTCATCGATTGCCACATCTATTTTTGCTACCGCTTCATTATTCATCTTTATCTTTACCAGTCGGCTCTCATAACTAATGGGTACAGTTGCTCCATCTTGTACTGCCTGTGCGATGTCATAGATATCTACATATTCACCGAATACTGCCTTCGTAGATTTATCTTCTTTTTCTATAGGAGTGCCTGTAAATCCTATGAATGATGCGTTCGGAAGTGCATCACGCATATATTTGGCATTTCCATATTTTATCTCTCCATCAGTATCCACCTTGCCTATGAAGCCATACTGACTCCGATGTGCCTCATCAGCAACGACGACGACATTCGAGCGTTCTGTGAGTGTTTCGAAAGTATTTTTTCCATCTTCTGGGTAGAACTTTTGTATCGTGGTAAATATAATCCCTCATCCGAGTACTTTCAGAAGTTCTTTGAGATTTTCCTGACTGCTTGCTTGTACGGGTTTCTGTCGGAGGAGTGATTTACAGTTTCCAAATGTTGTAAATAATTGTTCATCCAAATCATTGCGGTCTGTAAGGATAACAATAGTCGGGTTTTTCATCACGGGCTCTACTACCAATCTCCCCGTATAGAATAACCATGGAGAGCGACTTACCAGAGCCTTGGGTATGCCAGACGACACCGATTTTGTTATCTCCTGTCTCACTCGTTGCTCTGATAGTTTCCTTGATTGCCTTCTCTACTGCATAGTACTGATGATAGGCTGCAACTTTTTTGACGGTTACCCGAGATAGTATCCCTGTATCCTTATCTTTTACTTCTTCTTTTTCGAAGACAGTATTATACCGAATAACTTCCAAAAGCGTTTTCTTTTCGAGTAGTCGCTCCGCAAGTATCTGTAATTCTGGAAGTCGTCCATTTTCCATCTTTCACCCCAGGGTATTCTCTCTTTTTCCGTTGGAAAAATTCACCTTATCAGGTGATTTCCATACCAGATATCTCGAGTATGGTGCAGATACGGAACTCACACGAGCATCCATCCCATCAGAGATAATACAGAGGGCATTGTAGTAAAAAATCGATGGAACAGCCTTTTTATAGTTTTGTATCTGGGTAAATGCTCGCTCAAGCGTAGCGTCTTTATCTATTGGGTTCTTGAGTTCTATCACCACAAGTGGTAATCCATTGATAAACAACACTACATCCAATCTTTTCTCATTTTGATTTTCCTTGATGACGAATTGATTGACCGCGTAGAATGAGTTATTTTCTACTCGGATCACATCCATCAGTCTGATATTCATCCCTATTGTCTGACCATCCTTGAAATACTCTACGGATACACCATCCGTGAGCATCTCCTGGAATGCTTCATTATTCGCCATAATATCGGTCGTAGCCATCCTACGGACTTTTGCGAGTGCCTCGGCACGAGCAGACGCTGGAACATCAGGATTGAGACGCACGAGTGATGCCTCCAATACGCTTTCGAGTATTGGCATATCGAACCCTGTTCTCATCGGGCAAGAGCCAAACGGTGAAATATCGGGTCAATAGTAGTATTCATACCCTTGATTTTTCAAGAGATCGATGAGATTTTGCTCGATGTGTGATTCTGAGAGAGACATATCTTTTATAAGTTTTTGATAAAACGAATAAGAAACTCTTTTATCTTTTTCTTATCGTCATCAGTTACTTGTCAGATTTTCTTTACAAAAAGAGTCTCATGAAAAGTATTTATTTTCTGCATTCTAATGGATGTTTTTATCTTTAATCCATTTCAGATATCTGGTTCAAATACAAGAATATCTCATCCAGTAACAGATTGGGATGTCATCTTTAAGACCGTGTAATCCTCCCTCTCTCGAAAGAGTACAAAGACAGGCCGAAGTTTCGATCCAGAACCATCACTGAAATCATATTCAGCGAGTATGATATCTCAAAAACAAAAACTATCTGTATTCTTCATAGAGGTCTGGTTCAGTGGATAAATCTTCAAAAAAACCTGTCATTTTGGCAAATGATTGAACTTCTTCCTTTTTCTCGATTCGTGCAAGTGGAGAAAATGGGTATTCTCGAAATTTCACAAGATCGTATGAAATTAATCACATGTCTCAAGCTATCTGCCATGGTTTATCTTCATGAGATTTTTCACTAATATCGCGTGCATTGAAATCAGAATATCTATCTAAAACATCTTGAATCATCATCTTTTCTTTATGAGAAAATATACTCTCATCAACAGGGGCATTTGGAATAAATCTTTGTTGAAAGTATCATCTATATTCTGTGACGACAGTTGCGATTCTGTTATCTGCTTTCATTTCTCATATGAGGGTATCAAATGCAAATGGCGCAGGTCACATTGGAAGTTTAATAAAGGGATATCCAGAGATATATTCCTTATGAAGTTCAAAGAAATCAAATTCTACAAAATAGAGGAGTTTATAAAGTACAACCTTTCATAGATTGTACTTTGCTCCAACTTTTGATAAAATATAGAGAATAAGTGATTCAAATTTTTCTTTTTGTTCTGATTCTATTTTTATTTTCTGATCTTTTTTTCCTGAAAGTAGAAAATCTATACTCACATCAAATATTTCAGAAAGTTTCTTAAGTTCATCAGGTGTCAGTTTCCGTTTGTCTGATTCTATCTGAGTCAATGTAGCCCTCCCTAAATCTAACATAATAGCAAGTTGTTCTTGGGAAAAACCCATACTTTCTCTCGTTTCCTTGATCCTGGCTCAAAGTGATAGAGTCATAATTAGTATATCAGGAATAAAGTGTCTGAATTATATGAAAAACCGTTGATAATGCAAATGTTTTCACAAAACATAACAATATAATGTTAGAAAATATAAAAAGTATTGTTTTTCTGAAAGATTTTTCTATAATAGTTATATTACTATTCACGGATAATATATATGCTCTTTCTCAAATAAAAAAACACCTATTCTGCTATAACAGATAGATGCCGATGTTCTCCAAGAAGTTAATCCTAGAATCACCCGACGATTATATTGGTTTCTCAAGCAAGTCAAGTTCCACTTCGGTTCCAATCATTCACAATACAATCCCATGACTTCATTTATTCCATACAAGAATCTCGGCTGAGATTCAAATATTGTAGCATATCACTACGATGCAAACTCCATCACTGTAAAATTCAAATCAGGATCTGCAACTATCTATCTCTATACTTATATGAGTGCATGAATAATGCATATTGAGAACATGAAAAAACTTGCTCATGCTGGGCAAGGACTCAATTCTTACATTGGGGAAAATAGACCACCACACGCTTCTAAATCCTAACATTACAATTATGGCAACAAATCCTCCAAGTGGAGATGGGCACCGAAATGGTGCCGTGAATGATCGTTCACAAACATACAATCCAACTATTGATCGCTGGATCAAGCGAGATTCTGATACCTGACAATTTATGAGCCAAAAAGATGATGGAACTCCCTATAAAGGTGTCACGAAAGAAAAATAGCGAAAAATAAGACCCAAATGGGTCTTATTTTATTTTTGGGATTATTGCCTGTTCCAATTGTTTTTTAAAATCTGCATCAATTTTAACTTTGTCTCCATCTGAATCTCAAGCCGTGACTGTTCAGGGTTTGATATATTTGAATCAATGAATATCCGATGGTAATGAATCATCTGTTATGATGATACATTCCTTTCAATGTGCTAATATATATCATAATTCCAACGCAACATTGATATTTGTTTGAGTTGTGCCTTTCTTTTTTCTTAAATCTACAACATATACGGGATATTGTTCTAAAAATTCCCTCATACTCTCCCATAATATTTTTGATTCATCTTCATTCATATCAAATTCTTGTATTTGCCAATTATGAGGAACAATGATTTCATCAATAACTTTTTTAACAGTCTCTTTTCTTCCATCAAACGGTGTAATAAAACCAATTGTCTTCTCAAATTCTTTTTTAACCTCCGCTTTTCCTTCAGTTCCAATTACTATCTTTCCACGAGCATCAGGAGGTACTTCGAGAATATCGAGAAATGAGAGAAATAAATCATCATCATATGTCTGTAGCCTCAAAAGACATTCAGCATAAAATCTTTCATCTGTGGGGGTATATTTTGCTATTCGATCGAACACACTATCAACGAAAGTTCCATCAGAATTTGCTTCGAGATTCTCGATGAATGCAAATTTATGGTATGGCTTGTAGTAGGGTGGAAGTTTCCCTGCAAGATAGAGTGCGATGCGATTGATTTCTATTTCCATATGAATGAGTATAACAGATTAGTCGAACTAAAGCGAAGAATTTCTGTAGACTTACTTATAATTAGTACATAAGCTATTTTTTTGCATATTTATAAGTATCTTTGATATTCTGAGAAAAATATGCCCCTTTAGAAGAAGCACTTAAGAATGCTAGATAGACTCATTCGGGCACTCAAAGATATTGGTATACTCAGTTAGAGAGAAATTCTACTTCTAATGTTTGTGAAGCAGAATCATATCAGATAGATCTAATATTTGTTGAAGAAACGGGAGTATGTTGCATATTAGGAAAAGTTATAAAAGTAGATAAATTTTCTTGCCATACTAGGAGTTCCTGCTTATAGGCAGGATAATCATTATTATAAAGAACCTCGGATGGTCTTATCCGAATGCCCATAACCTCAACATCATTTGATCACTCATCAATATAATCATTAAAATCGGGATTATCTTCAAAATCAGTATTTTTCTTATCTGCTTCAATTTCTCGTATCTCTCTTTTTTCATTTGCTTCTTGAACCTTGGCCGTGTAGTCTAACTTCCTACGTATAACAAACTGGTTGATCTTGAACTGCTCATATCGTTCGTAGAACTTCTCTGATATTCGACTCATCCACCATACGGCAATATATGCTGAAATTGCAGGAATAATAAATAATACCATGCTGTTCCAAAGGATATTCTGCCAAGTATAACAGGGGTAAAGACTGACTAAATAATCTAGTTTTGGTATCTTCAGAAATTCTTCATCTGCAAACAGAAAAACGTACACAAATTTCCAATTCGTAATAACCCAAGCTATTATGAAATAAAAATACATGGGACTAAATAGTCTCTCTTTGGCTATCTCTAGGATATCATCAGTAGTATTTTTTAAAGTATCAACTATGGAATCAGACATATTTGCATTTTTAAAAACTAAACTCCCACCCTCACCTCCCCACTCATCAACTTCGGCAACAACATATCGCGAGTTTTTGAAAGAGATTGGATTTGTTCTGAATTTGAGCGAAGCTTTCAGAAAATTGGCTGATTTAGATTATTAAACCTTTCTAAAATTCATCATTCTGGAACTATAACCTCAATTTGTTTTATTATAGTTGAGTTTATGGCTGTAACAATAGAGGATGTACTACCTAATTGATTGAAATCAAGATTTTGTAGATAAAGATAGATATATTCTGATGTAAGATTTGATTTTTCTTTAATCTTTAGATGAGCTATTGCTTCATTGGATAGCATCTCCTCTGTTGTAATTGTAAGTTTTCAAACAGTCATTTTAAAACTCAAAATTGTTGTATTTATTGGAATTACTGGAATATTGAACTTTAAGATAGCTTCATCTGTAATGTATTCCGAAGTATTGAAAATATAAGTTCCACTATTTCCAATATCACGTATTGATATCCATTTTTTTCAGATAGGAGAATCTGAGAACCACTGGCTTTCAGCTCTTGGCGGAGTTCTTCCGATTGAAATATCGAACTCTTCCCCTAATTTCCCTACTCTCCACCCCTCTGGCAACTCCTCTGATCTCTCTGCCGAATATTTCCCGAACCATTCCTGAAAGATTGTCTGTGCCGTTTTTTCGAGGGTTTCATTTTGTTTTCGGAGGAGTTCGATTTTATTATCAAAACTCGAAAGAATGGATGCGATTTCTACTTGTTCAGGGAGAGGTGGTAGTGATAGTGAGATACTTTTTAATCAAATAATTGTAAGTGCTTCTTGGGTAGATCATATTTTATGTCTTTGTATTTCTTCTTTTCAGTATTCTGAAGTTAGCCAGTAAAATAAAAATACATTTAAAATGCTACTAAAATTTCTAAACCAAGTCAAGTTTCCATCTTTGAAATAAAATCTTTCATCATCTTTTACAATATACGGTATTCAGATTGTTCATACCGATGTTAGTAGCATATCACCTGATTTTGGTGCTCAAAATTTTGTCTCAATTTCACTATATTTTTCTTCGGTTATATATAGTTCTATTGATATCTTTCAACCATTAAATTTTTCAATAATTTCCTTTCCACGATAAAAAGGTACTCCAAAAGTTTTATACTCTTCTGCAAAAATCCTTTTGCTCGAAGTAATATCACACACTTCCCCTAAAGTCGTCTCTCTCCATCATTCGGGTATGTATTGTGAGTCGTGCGTAGTCATGAGTATTATTTACCACTTTTAAGTATTTTCTTCATCTCTTTCTCGAAGTCTGACTCTATCTTTTGAGTTTTATTGAACTCTGCATATTCAGAGAGTGCCTTTTTCTCAGCCTGAGCCTTCGAGATCTGTCACTTCCCGTCTAGGATTCTATATTCATTGAACGAGAGGAACTTATTCACGCTCTCAGCGAACTCTGCCATCGTGAAGGTTTCACGATTCTCGATGAGATTCTCTATATAGTCGAAGAATGCTGATATCGTACGTTCGAGTTTCTTGATATCTTTCTCTGCGAGATAGTTCTTTGCTACCGTCACATCAGTAGATATCACTCGTCCTTCTGGTCCATTTTTCCAGTTGTTGAGCCCCATATGACCCTTCGATCGATCAGCATGAGTATATATGATCTCAGCAGCAGTATGCCCTGTGATAGCATAGTGGAACTTGTTCTGGACGGTGGCGAAGAACTCCTGAGTGACTGCTGATCGTGGATCATAGTCAGTACTACACTCGGCGAAGATATCGGTGATCTGTAGGTAGATACGCCGCTCACTCGCACGGATCGATCTCACTCGTTCGAGGAGTTCCTGGAAGTAGTCTTTCCCGAATGTTTTCTCTCCTTGTTTCAGGCGTTCATCATTCATCACGAATCCTTTTATCATATACTCTCGGAGGATGCTCGTCGCCCATATACGGAACTGGGTAGCTCTTCATGAGTTCACTCTATAGCCTACCGCGATGATGGCGTCGAGATTATAATACTCGATCTTTCTTTTCACTTGTCGTCCTCATTCATCTTGAACTGTTTCCAAAATGGAAATAGTTCAATCTTGGTTCAACTCTCCTTCCGAATAGATATTTTCTAGATGTTTTGAGATAGCTGGAATATTCACGTCAAAAAGTTCTGCCATCATCTTCTGAGTGAGCCAGAGAGTTTCATTTTGGATAGTGACGTTGAGTTTCACATCTCCACTTGGTGTGGTATAGAGGATGAAATTTGGAAGAGGGGTGAGTTCGTGAGCCATAGGGGAACTTTTAGAGGATAAAGCCGATTTTTGCAAGTTGTCGTCTGATCTCTTCATCAAAGAGCTTTTCTTGTTTCATCTGTTCGCTGAGCTTCGTCGTCAGTTCGTTCATCTTATCTGCGAATGGGATACCATCATCAATTACATCAGTGATGCCGACATATCTTCATGGTGTCAGGATATAGTCGTGTTTTTCGAGGTCAGCCTGATTGGCAGAGTGGCAATATCATTTTTCATTCTCATATCCGTCATCTTTCCGCCAGTTATGGTAGGTATTTGTGATTTTTTCTATATCTTCTTCCGAGAGGTCGCGATGGACACGGTCTTTCATATATCACATCTCTGACGCATCGATAAAGAGAACTTCACCCTGTCTCTCTGTCCGCCCTCTCCGAAGAAACCATATACAAGCAGGAATACCTGTATTGTAGAAGAGTTGTTTCGGGAGTGCGACGATACAATCCACGAGGTCAGATTGTACCAGATTTTTACGGATTTCTCACTCGCCACCGCTCCCCGATGAGAGTGAGCCATTCGATAGAACTGTTGCCATCACTCCGTGTGGTGCGAGGTGATAGAGCATATGTTGTATCCATCCGAAGTTGGCATTTCCAGATGGTGGTTTTCCATATTTCCATCTGGCATCATCTTGGAGTATTTCCATACCCCAATCGGATTGATTGAATGGTGGATTGGCAAGGATATAATCAGCCTTGAGGTCGGGATGTGTATCTCGCAAAAAAGAACCTTCCGTATTCCAACTCACAAACTGTGAATTGATATTGCGGATGGCAAGGTTCATCTTGGAGAGCTTCCAAGTAGTTTGATTGCTTTCTTGTCCGTAGATAGTGATATCTTTGATATTTCATTGGTGTTCTTCGATGAATTTTTCACTCATCACGAACATACCACCACTTCCGCAAGCAGGGTCATATACACGCCCCTTGTAGGGCTCTACCATCTCGACCATCAGTTTTACTATTGATTTTGGCGTATAGAATTGTCCTCATTTTTTCCCTTCCGCATTCGCGAATTCACCGAGGAAGTATTCATAGACACGACCGAGGAGGTCTTTGGTGTTATTGTGTTCTTTTTTGAGTTCTATATCTGTGATAACATCGATGAGTTCTCCGAGTGAAGACTTATCAAGATTGGGTTTTCCATATACCTTTGATAGGACATTTCGGAGTTCTGGATTTTCTTGTTCTATCGCCTCCAGTGCATTATCGAGGTCAGTTCCTATCGAAGGTAATTTTGCCCTTGCGTGGAGTTCTTTCCATCGGGCTATCGTCGGAACGAAAAATACATTTCTTGCCTTATATTCATCACGGTCTTCGCCGTCACTGTATTCATCTTTTTCGAGTTCATCATAGAGTTCCTGAAAACTATCAGAGATGTATTTCAAAAATACCAGACCAAGGACGACATTTTTGTATTCGGCTGCATCGATGTTTTTACGGAGTTTATCAGCAGTTTTGAAGAGTTGTGCTTCAAAATTTGAGGCTTCAGCAGTAGCCATAGACAATTTTTTTAGAGAGTGTTCTCATCATATAAAAAAGTGAAGATATTGCAAAAATATCCCTCACGAAATAATCGCATCAGCAAGCGAATAAAAAAGATTTTTGAAAACTTACTACCAGAAATTATGCAATTATTTTGAATACAACTTGCACAAAAAATGGTAGATGGCAGAAAAATGACAATTAAAAAAACAAAACATCAGCAGAGATATAGTGAAACACGATGAAGGATTAAAGAACTTGGAGGGTAAATATACTTTTGATAGGTGACCAATAAGCAGATCCCTGATATAAACCTTTGCTGAAAAATCACGCATTTTGAAATCTATACAGGTTAAACTTTTTTATGATGATGAGAAGTTCCTTTATACAAAAGAAAATCCAATGCTTCAAGCATTGGATTTTGATGGTTTTTTACAGGAAAATTATGATGGTAACGCCACGGAGAATTGAACTCCGGTCTACGGGATGAAAACCCGTTGTCTTAACCACTGGACGATGGCGTCATAGACGATCCAGGGAACTGTAATATGAAAAAAATCTTTGTTTTTTGAAGCTCAAAAGTATTGACCAAAAACTTTGTTACTTCGCAAACTCAGATTTCAATCGAAGGAACAAAATGGTCGGAGACGTGGGACTCGAACCCACAACCCCGTGCTCCCAAAGCACGTGCGCTAGCCAATTGCGCCAGTCTCCGAATGTTTCTATAGGATGGTGGGCGTACGTGGACTTGAACCACGGACCTCGACATTATCAGTGTCGCGCTCTAACCAGCTGAGCTATACGCCCGAATAAAAGAAAAAGTTACTAATCAGTAATTAGTAACTACTAATTGTATACATGGAGCGGGCGATGGGACTCGAACCCATAACAGTCTGCTTGGAAGGCAGAGACTCTAGCCATTGAGCTACGCCCGCAAGGAGTAACAAAGCTCACGCATTGTATAAAAACCTGTGGAGTTGTCAAAACTTTTTTCGAAAAACTATGCTCGTGCGAATACGTAGATGATGCGAGGTTTGCCACCGAGCTCATATTCGAGCTCTCCAGTGAGTTTGAGTCGGTATTTTTTGCAGGCTTGTCCGATATCTCATCGTTCATCCTCACCTGGCATCTTATAGAGAATAATTCGTCAGTTCTTCGTGAGAAATGGAGCCGAATAGAAGAGTATATCCGTGATATATGCCGTGGCTCGTGATACTACAATATCATATTGTCCCTTGTGTTCTGGGAGTTTTGCGAGATTCTCTGCTCGATCCTGGATAGCTCTGATATTTTCGAGGTGCAGAGTATAGACAAAGTGATTCATAGCTTTGACTTTTTTGCCGACACTATCGAGGAGTGTGACATAGAGTTCTGGCATCACGAGTTTGAGTGGAATACCGGGAAATCCCCCACCAGATCCGATATCGAGTAGTCGAACTGGCTGAGTTGCTGTATGTTCGATAATCTCACTCACAATACTCACACCATAGAGGGAGTCGATGAAGTGTTTCTCTATAATACTGTCTTTATCGCGAATTGCCGAGAGATTAGTATGGGAATTGTATTCGATAAAGAGTCAGAGAAAATGCTCGAATTGAGCAAGTTCAACTTCTGAGAGATCGAAACGATGTGATAAAAACGTTGATTGCATATTGGCAATATATAAAGAATATGATTTTTTGCAAAAAAGTGTTTATTTTTCTCTCTATTCCCGAGTTGCAAAATCCAGAAATCCCCTATAATACTGAGCAAATGTCAAAATATACTACACTCATCTACTGGCTTCCGAAGATTCCTCTCCTTGCTCTGATTGGGACATTTATCTTGCCACTCGCTCTTATGCAGATCCACTATGAGACGGGGTTATTTTTCATAGCACTCTATATATCATACTGGTCAGTGAAGGTATTTGAGTCATACTACTATGTCCTGAAGTCGTATATCAGACTCCTGAGTCTAGAAAAAAAAGACTGGAGCAAAGATACTGTCGTGTCAAAATGAGCCAGTAATCTCAAACATATCGTCATCGTACCAATATATACAGAGCCATACAATGTCATAGCAGAGAATATAACAGCAATACAAAAGACAATATATCCATATAAAAAAAATATCATTATACTACTTGCAACAGAGGCTCGAGCTCCTGATGGACAAAAGCATGCAGAACATATCATATGAGACTATAACAATAGTGATATAGAGATAGTGAATATCATCCATCCATCAGATAGAGAGTGAGAAGGCAGAGTAAAGTGAGCCAATATCACCTACGCGATCAAGGAATATGAGAGACTCTACACGGATAGCAAATGAGAAAAACTCGATCCAAAAAATACATTCGTCTCAACAATAGACACGGATACCAAGGTGGAAAGCAACTTTTTTATGATTGTGACGGAGTCATTCATCCAGACAGATATGCGTGATCATGCAATATACCAGTATACTCCGATATATTCCAATAACTGGAGAGATGGTCATTTCTTTGCCCGTATCATCGGTATTGGTACAACGATGTGGCAGTTTTTTGAGAGCCAGAATCCAGAGTTTTATCGCAATTTCGCAGTATATGGACAGTCTCTCGTATGTCTTCATAGGGCAAATTATTGGTCACTCACATCTATTGTCGAAGATGGGATGCAATATTGGAGGAGTTATTTTGGATGGGATGGAGTATTTCGTATTGTACATACACCTGCTATATGTGAGATGGATCTCGTGGATGAGAAGAATCTCTACAGAACTATCAGATCTCAGTACAAACAGCTCCGTCGTTGGTCATGGGGATGTACTGATATAGAGTTTGTTCTCCCTGCATTCATAGCAAATAAAAAAATAAAAACCACTGAAAAAATCCGAAAAACAATATATCTGGTCTACAATCACCTTTTCTGGGCAGGTTGACCATTTATGCTTTTTTTTATCGGATATGTACCAGGAGTATTTACATCCATAGATCACTCTCTTGCCACATTCACAGTACCGATTGCGAGCTCACTCATATTCACTATATTATTTGCGACGATCATCATCCCGAGTATCCTCTCGATCCATATCATGCGGAGATATACTCATTTTTGAGCCCTCGACTATCTCTGGAATATGCTCCAGTGGATCGCAGTCCCAGTACTGACTCTCACCCTCTTCTCTATACCTGCTATCGAGTCACAGATCCGACTTTTTCTATGAAAAAGGATCGATCAGTTCGATACTACTGAAAAGATGGAGCGAAAAAATAACTCGTAATATATACTATAGTAACTATGATAGAATCATATCAAATCGAGATTATCCGTAAAAGGCGTGCAGCCCGTTTATTTTGGCTCATTGTATTTGTATGTGCTTTTTTCTTGTATTATTTTTTCCAAGGGTATTATCCTGATATTTCGCTCGGAATGCGACGAATATTCTCAGAATCTGGAAGCAATACTGGATCTGGAGCATCTGATCTTATCAGATCATTCGGAATCATCAATGTTAAAACAACACCAGGAGATGCAAGTATATATCTCGGGAGTGGTGTCTACAATAATAATGAGAAGCGAATGAGTGACTATGGTGACTATACGATGCGTATCGCAGAGTCTGGATATTTGATGAATACTATGGATTTTAGGATCGATCGTGAGAAGCCTTTTTTCATAGAAAAGGTATCACTCTTACCGAAACCCACATATCGAAAACTCCAAAAAGCAAATGAAATATACCAAATCACGGACGATACCTATATCATCCGTACAGCAAGTGGCCTGACCTGGTCTGGAGCGACTATGACTGGCAGAGTCAACTATAGTGGATCTATCGAGCAAATATGAGGCATATACTTTAGTACTGCTACAGGAACACTCCGGTGGGCAACAGACAAATTCATGACTGCAGAGACATATATACAGGACTATATCAAGACATGTCCTCATGTCGAATGGCAATCTGAACTCTTTTATTGCCCTGAGGTAGGGAGTGTACTCACTGAGTGACACCAGTATATGACTGGTATCATAGATATCGAGAACAATCTCATCGCTCGATCAGGTGCGATCCTAGCAATATCACAGGGCAATATAGGTCAAAAATGGAGCCAAACAGGTACGATAGATCTCTCAAAAATGATCCTCATAGAGGATACACTTTATATGAGTCACTCTGGAATACTAGATCCTCTCAATACAAAATTGGAACAAATATCTCTCCCGCTCGATCATATCACATATGCAGCTACCCTTGCAGATGATACGATATTCATAGGGGATCGTGACTGAGCAACACGCCTCATCACCCGTCATACTGGTGATCCACTTGATCGAGGCCGAGATATCATTCTACCGAGTCAGCTTTCGTATCGAAATATAAAACTCCATACTCTCTCAGGTAATATGGTGATCGAGACGAGTAAAGGTATATTATTTATCTATAGAGGAAGTAGTGATCTCAACTGGCTCGTGGAAGGAGAAATATTGAGTTATAGTCAAAATGGAGTTGCCTATCGCAAAGATGGGAATATTTGGTGGGCAGAATGGAGCGAGAATAGATAAGGTATATGATATTTTGTGTGAGTTTTGTATGAAAAAATAGTGAAGAGCCTTGTAAAAAATATTTTTTGTGAGATACTACGTGACGTTCGAGCAATATTCGTTAACCAACTTATACAACTTTATTTCCATGCTCTAGGGCATATATTCTATTATCTTTCTCTCTATGAAAAACTATATCACCGTTGCCGCTATCACCTCTATTCTGCTCATACCTGCACTCTTTGCAGATACTACAGGAACTGGTACAACAACATCCACAGGAACAACATCTACTGGCGTTGTTACAGGAACTGGAACTACAGGAACTGGAACTACAGGAACTGGAACTCAGTGTAATACTGGTACAGTCCAAGTCAACCAAGCAGCTCTCCTTGCGGCTCAACTCGCATTCTCGACTGAGATTGGTCGTCTTATCACGGTCAAGCAAGCAGCATATGCTCAGGCTATGACTCTCACAGGATCAGCTCAGATCGAGGCTCTCAAATCAGCAAATCAAACATTCCGTACTGGATTCCAAATTGCTATAAAAAAACTCCAAGTCATCAAACAGTCAAACAAATCAAATCATAGCGAATTCAAGCAATGTAGAAAAGAAGAAAAACGAGAAAATCATGAGGAGCGTAATGATGATCGAAAGGAACGAAAGGATCAGATACAAGTTCTCAAAAATCAAATCAAAGAAATCAAATATGAGAGTCACAGTCATCGCTAGTATATAGCCTACAAAAATCCCTTTCGATCGCTCGAAAGGGATTTTTGTATAGAAGAAATGATTGCAATCAGACCAAAAGAGGATAGAATATATAAGATATAATCTATAAATTATGGAAACAGACATCCGACTCGCGGTCCTCATCGATGGAGATAACATCCCATCAGCCTATGTACGCGAGATGATGGAAGAGATCGCCAAATATGGCAACCCCACCATCAAACGTATATATGGTGACTGGACTCGTCCAGGACTCGCAAAGTGGAAAGATCTCCTCCTCGAACATGCCATACAACCGATCCAACAGTATGGCTATACAACTGGGAAGAATGCGACTGATAGTGCGATGATCATCGATGCCATGGATATTCTCTATAGTGAGAAAGTAGATGGATTTTGTATTGTATCGAGCGACTCAGATTTCACTCGTCTAGCAACGAGACTCAGGGAGGCAGGGATGCGAGTCTATGGAATCGGTGAAAAGAAAACACCCAAACCGTTTATCGTTGCCTGTGACAAATTCATCTATATCGAGATACTCAAACCCGCAAAAGAATCAAACAAAAAAGAAGATCGCACAGAGAAGAAAATCAAAAAATGAGACGGGCGTATCCCAGATCCGATCATAGAGACACCCTCTACTACGACGGTAGATACTATCACTCCAGAGCTCATCAGGCTGATCTCAGCCACTATCTATGATCTCTCTGGGGACGATGGGTGGGCATTTCTCGGAGATGTTGGGACACTACTGCAAAAGAAGCAACCCAACTTTGATCCTCGCAACTATGGATACAACAAGTTGACTCCACTCCTCGCATCAACTGGAGTATTCGATATCACTGAGAGAGAAGGTGGGAGTAGCCGTTACAAGATACTCTATGTGAGAAACAAATAGTTTAAAAAAAGAGCCATCACGGCTCTTTTTTTAAACTTAACTCCTGATACCCTGTCCTCTCGAAAACATCCACCAAATGATAGAAAAAAAGAAGATACAAAATCATACCAGCACCCAAAATGATATAAGTGGGGATATATCAGAGACTCCATGCATAGAGTAGCGGAATCCATCTATCATATAGAGAATCGGATTCGCATGAGATATCATCTGCCATATGGGAGGGAGCATCGTGATCGAGTAGAATACTCCTCCGAGATAGGTAAGCGGTGTGAGGACAAAATTGGGTACTACAGATGTCGAATCAAAGCTATCGGCAACGAGTCAATTGAGGAGTCCGATCAGAGCAAAGAGGAGTGAGGTGAGTAGAGCAAAGAGGAGTGTGAGTCCTATATGAGCAAATGCAACATGAGTGAAGAACATAGCAACACCGAGTACTATGGCTCCCGTCACCATACCACGGATAACTCATCCTGTGATGAATCCGAGAATGATGATATAATATGGAGTCGGGGATACGAGGATCTCCTCGATCGTCTTCTGGAACTTCGCCATATAAAACGACGACACCACATGCGAAAATGAGTTCATAATCACGGACATCATCACGAGTCCTGGTACTATGAACTCCATATACGAGAGTCCTCCCACGACACCGATACGAGATCCGATGAATTGTCCGAATATGACATAGTAGAGTGTCGTCGTGATCACAGGAGGTACGATCGTCTGTTTCCAGACTCGGATAAATCGAGATACCTCTTTGCGGACGATGGTAGAATATGATATGAAAAGCTGTGATGGATTCATTGGAGAATATAGTTTAGAAAATGAAGCGATACAAAGAGTATAGGAAAATAAATATAATTTGCAAAAAAGAGTTCTGGAGGTATTATCCAAGCCATACCTTACCAAAAAAACTCATGAAAGTCAAAACAGGATCCAAAAATAGCAAAATCGGTACTCCGCGAATAGCGAAAGTCGCTAAGCCGGCCATAGAGAAAAAAGAAAAAACTCCAAGAATAGCAAAACAAGAAATAGACCCGATCCCAACATGGGTGCGTGAATCCAGTGAAACAAAACCAAAACGAGCTGAGTGAGGTGAGTCCAAGCTCCAATGGAGAAAAGAGACAAAAAAATCACAACGCAGTTTCTCGAAAAACAAAGAACGAGACTATAGCGAAACAAAGCTAAAAAAAGAAATATCACCATCAAATATGAGAGGGGAATTCCGTAATACATTCGACAAATCAGCCTCATATGAGGGAGAGACTCATAGGTCCAGTTGGGATCCAACATCCAAAAAGCCTGGAACTGGATTCGAAAAGAGTAAAACAGGATACAAGTGAGTATGATCAGCCTGGGATAAAACGGCAACTCCACGAGTATCGACTCGTACCTGGGATGATATCGGTGACAAGCCTACGAAATTTATAAAATCTATAGATACACCAAAGAGAGAGTATACAAAATGAACATCTACAAAAACTACTACAGATAGAGTATGAGAAGAATACAAAAAAGCAAAATATATCGCTCCAAAACCAACCTGGGAAAAAGAAATAGAAGTCGTAGATAAGAAAAAACTCGTAGATCCAACAAAATAGGGATTTTTATTTAAGAGTACTTTTCAGGAAGAATTCCTCGAGTCTTCCACTTTTTGGCTGGATTGACTTGATGAGATAGTTCTCATTTTGGAGAATTCTGATGGCTGCATCAAGAGTATGAGTCGATGAGACGGTGAGATCGATACTATTCTCAGAAATAGCTGGAGAATAGGAGTCGAACATATGACCTATATATTGTCTATCGAGTTCGATATTCACGACCTCATCCTCCATAGATGCAAGGAGCTCTCTCATCGATCATTGCTTCACGATCGTTCATTGGTCGATGATTGCTACATTGCGGCAGAGTGACTCTGCCTCTTCGAGATAGTGTGTTGTGAGGATGATCGTGACTCCTGATCTATTGAGTTCACGGAGGAACTCATACATCCCATGCCTGAGCTCGATATCTACTCCAGCTGTTGGCTCATCGAGGATGAGGAGATGTGGATCATGTACGAGTGCTCGGGCAATCATGAGCCGCCTTTTCATCCCTCCAGAGAGAGTGCGAGATGCAGCGTGTCGTTTTTCCCAGAGTCCGAGGGCTCTCAGGTATTTCTCGACATTCGGCCCCGCGACTTCTGGAGATATACCATAGTATCCTGCTTGAGCCAAGACGATATCATATACTTTTTCAAATATCCCAAAATTGAATTCTTGGGGAACTACTCCAACACCCAGTCGAGCCTCAGCACCTGAAGAGTCGAGATCATGACCACCAATGATGACTTGTCCTGCTGACTTGGTGATGAGCCCAGAGATCACACCGATCGTGGTAGATTTACCTGCCCCATTCGGACCAAGGAGTGCGAAAAAGTCTCATTTTTGTATCTCAAATGATACTCACTTGAGAGCCTCTGTCCCTTTTGGATAAGTTTTTTTGAGATCTTTTATAGAGAGAGCGAGTTGATTTGTCATAAGAGGAAATACGTATATTTTTGATTTTTTACTCAGCTGTATCAGGAACAAACGCTACTCCAGCACCCATATAGTCCTCCTTTCCGATATCGAATCCTGCATTTCTGAGGATCGCATAGGCTGTAACTATATGGAAGAAAAAATTCGGAAGACCATACGTGAAGATATATTTTTCTCCGACGAGTTTGACTCCTGGCATCCACTTGGAACGGAACTCTCCGGTCATCGCATCTGCAAAATCTGTCTCTGTGAACGAGTCGAGGTATGCAGCTGTCTTCTCGAGACGAGCACGGATTTCAGCGAAGTTGGATTCATTGTCCTCATACGATGGAGTCTCCTGGTGAGCCATACGAGATACCATACCCTTAGCATTATCTGTCGCTATCTGGATCTGCTTGACAAGTGGGAACATGTCAGGAGTGAGTCTGAGGTCGAGGACTTCTGCATCTGTCATTCATTTGGCTTTTGCTTGTACCTCAACCTTATCCAGAAGAGAGACGAGTGCACGCAGACGAAGAGCAGGAAGGGTGACAGTAGATTGATAAAACATAGTAATAGTGTATTTAATAAAGTAAAATGAGTATATAGATATACGGAAATAAAGCAAAATATTTTTTATATCCCCTCACTCTCATAGAGCATTTGCTCTTCGATTTTTTTGCGATCAGAAGCGGAGAGAAAGAGTCGAGCCATACGCAACTCATCATAGGTATAGTCCTGATCGTGCAGACTCGCCAGGAGCTCACGAACCGGAGAGAGTGAGAGTGTACCAACCTCGATGAAAGCTCTGTGAATATCGGATAGTCGATCAGTATCATCAGGTCTATGTGCTGTGAGATCGATTGTCTTGCCCTCTTCGGTGAGCTTCTCGATATGAGAGAATATAGTCGATATTTTTATATTGCGAATTTGTGCAATATCATCAAGGGACTTCCCTGTCTGGATCAGTGAATAGGTTTCTTCATGTGTAGGGAGCTTGGACCTCTTGGGATCTACGAAATCGAGATCGATCTTTTGGAGTATACCTCAGAGTTTTTTGATCGCGATTTCGATCTTAGATTCTTTTTCACTATCAGATATCTGAGCAAGCCTCTCGACTACTGCGAGTGATGTGGCTCTGAGTATCTCATCATATTCACGAACTCGAGGATCAATCTGGAGAGCGGTGGGATTGTATCCTCGTAGAATCAGTCACTCGAGAGAGCGAACTCGAGAAAGTGCCACATATCATTGCCCCCGGACGAACGCATCTCCTAGGTCCATGACGGCTGTATCGAGAGTCATACCTTGTGACTTGTGTACAGTGATTGCCCAGGCGAGCCTCAGTGGAACCTGTAGTATCGTGGCTTTTATTTTTCCATTTTCTTCGATCGACCAGTCCATATAGTCTGCGATGATACGAGTACCATAAGAGAGCTCTACGATAGGGAGACTCTCATATTTGCCGACGACATGTCCGATCGATCCATTGACGTATCCTGCATCGAAGTTGTTCTTGACGAACATGACTCTAGCTCCGATTTTCAATACCAGAGTCTCTGGTGCGAGGCATCATTTCTTCAGTGCCTCTACGAGTTTTTCAGCTCATTTTGACTGCATCTCGAAGACGAATATATCATCATGGATCGCATTGAGCCGCTGCGTATTGTAGCTATCGACCGATATATTGCGGGTAAATAACTCCGTATGATCCTCAGTATCCACTCGTACATTGCGAGAATCCAAGAGTGTATATGACTCTTGGCTCATATCTCCAGATCGGATCTCGCTCAGGATCGTGAGGAGTGGATCCTCTCACTGACGATACTGGATATCGAGTACGCAGATCGCGAGACGCAGTGTCCTCCAAACAGGATCCTCAAATGCAAACTCTACATCATTACCACGAGAGACTGGTGGCAACTGGAAAAAGTCTCAAACGAGAACAACCTGAATCCCACCAAATGGTTCCTGAGAAAATCGAGTCGACCGCAGGAGTCTATCCAGATTCGCGAGAAAAACCCCAGAAAGCATAGAGATCTCATCTATGATGAGTATATTCGTCTTGGCAAATCTCTTCGCAAGGTACTCCCGTGATACAATCACATCGATATCCTCATCGCTGAGAGTATCGCGGATTCCCATCCCCGACCATGAGTGTATCGTCATCCCGCCGATATGCGTCGCTGCTATCCCTGTCGATGCTGTGACTGCTACCGTGATCCCATGTTCACGAGCATGTCGGATGAATCGGTTGATCAGATAAGTCTTACCTGTCCCCGCTGCTCCCGTGAGGAACACATTGTGCCCCATCGTGAGGATATCATATGCTTGGTCTTGAGTCATAGGGAGAGTGTATAGAAAAGGGGGTGAAAAACAATAAAAAATACTAGATAAAATCCCAATGTTGGATATACTCGTGTCTATATGAATCTCTATCAATCCATCATCACATCTCCTCTCGGAGATCTCATAGCTGTTGCATCAGATAGGCATCTCATGATGCTCGAGTTCGCAGATAGTGGAGAGCTCGGTGAGAAACTCGATCAATTCTCCGGTACAAAACTCGATACCAATGATCTCCTCAAAAAGACAGAAAAAGAACTCTGAGAATACTTTTCATGAAAGAGAAAACAGTTCGATATACCGCTCATAGTCGATGGAACTCCCTTCCAAAAAGATGCCTGGAAATGACTCCAGACAATTCCCTATGGAGAAACTCGCAGCTATGGAGAACAGGCGAAGATGATATGAAATCCCAAAGCAGTACGAGCTATCGGCGGGGCCAACCACAACAATCGTATCGTCATCATCGTTCCCTGTCATCGCGTGATCGGAGCAAGTGGCAAACTCGTCGGATATGGATGAGGGATCGAGAGGAAGGTGTGGCTCCTCGAACACGAGAAAAAGAACAAATAAATACATCCATAATTCATAACCCTCATTCCTTATGTCAGATCAGATGACTGTTGACGCATTCGGCAATACGCTCACCTCAGGTGACACGGTACAACTCACCCAACAACTGGATGTGAAGTGAACCAAGATCTCCCTCAAAAAAGGAACCAAAGTCAAAAATATCAGACTCACGGATGATATCGAGGAGATCACTGCCAATACTCCTGAGATCAAGGAACTGGTACTGAAGACCTGTTTCGTGAAAAAATTGGACTAAAGCGGGATATGATATATCTCATGTCCTCTGTCTGTTTTCTCATCTTGCAATATTCCACCGAACTTGAGAGCGAGTTTGCAACTTGCGATATTTGCTGGATTCAGTGAGTGTTTGAGATATGTATGAGAAGTGTTTTTCTTTGCCCAAGATATAAGTGCTATATATATTTCGCTCGCATATCACTTTCCATGCTCTGATTCTCTTATCCAGATACCGATATTGAGCTCTCAAGATTCAAGCACCCGAAGTCATCATGCACCGATGAGTTGACTTGTTCATTTTTCTAGTATGAAATTCTCAAACTCTTCTCACATTGCGATTTTCTCTTCGGATGCTCGCACATATTCGAGTTCTTCATCATAGTTCGGAAGATATAGTGCTACATAGAGATCTTTATTCGCGAGACAGAATTCCTTTTGTAACTCATAGATATCTACTCTTCCATCAGTCGAGAATGGAACGAGTATGCATCTCTCGGTTTCTATACGAGAAGTAGTGAGATCGAGATGGGGACTTAAGAGGAAGAGCATAGATTATTAGATATCAAAAGTTTCAAACTCTTTGTTTTGAAAACATATTTCTGCTTTTTTCATCGGAATCTCTATATCAAAATCTTCCCGGATATTCCATCCGAGTTTGGATTCTTTTTTCAAAAGAAGGAGTGGAATATAGTACGGTTCTGGATATCGAGCAATGAGTATTCTAATACTTTTCCCAGCAAGATATTATTTTAGAACTACATATTCTTCATTTTCCTGAAGGACAAAAATATTCTTATCCAATCCTCGATGATACTTTCCTATGAGGGAGAGTATTTCATCCAATAGTGACTTTTCATATCACTTGAGTTCCTTTTGGAAAACTTTGGTGATTATAATCATGCTGATTTTATAGCATTAAAAAGAGAGGTATGTGCTTTTTTGGCCCCTGGAGAAGTAAGTGTTTTCTCCATAATCCTATTGAACATATCATCATCCACATATGTGCGTATTGCATCTGGAGTTTTGACATACTCTTCGATAAAAGTCGTTATAATGAAATTCATACTCACTCCATCTGTTTGGACCTTTTGTTCGAATTGTTTCTTGAGTTCAGTGGGAACTCGCGTGAGAAGTTGTGAAGTCATAGAGAAAAATAAAAAAATATATACCATGAGTATATATCATTTTGATATCATTGCAAATTTTTTGAATTTGATGGGAGAGGTGGAGAGGGAAAGGTAAGAAGTAAAAAATAGATGTTAAGCTCCTAACTGTCTGTTATAGGAATTAATAATAGCATTTCTAATATTTTCTGGTGCACTTAAAAATCAATCAAAATCATGGATATTTGTTTCTTTAATATGTAGTTGTCATTCATTACCAGCATTTCAACTATGTTGTCATGGGGAAAATCTTCAGATATGTCATTCCAAATCTCAATAGTTCCTCACTTCATTTGAAGATAAAATCCAATGCCTTAATTCATCCCTGTAGATAGCAATGAAAATAAAAACATCACAATATTGTGGCTTTAATTGCTGAAAATTCATCCAAAAAGTATTCTTAGTATAAGAAAATAATGCTTTATCTATGAAAAAATCTGTATCATTTCATGATTCAGTAACTCTTGAGGCTTTTATTTCTACTCTTATAATTGTTCAATTATATTCCATATAGGCATCATAAGATGTTTGTTGTGAATAATTTGAATCAATCTTTTTTGATGGCTTTTTCAGTCAATATCATCAATCAATCATTATATCTTCAGCCCATTTTCCCACACTTTTTCAGGCCATCTGAAATTTATCTAAATGTCTATTTCTTGATATATACTCTTCTCTCATATTTTCATATTCAGATAAGGACATTCTATTTGATCCCAATAGATTGGAAATCATAAATTCATAATCACTAAAAGGATAAACAACCTCTGTTAAATCATGTAATTTTTTGATCATATCTTCTTTTTCTAATAATGACAATCTACCAATTACATCTTCGATGGCTAGCAACTCTACTATTTTTTCAAAATTTGCCATAGATTATTTGGTTAAAGAATTAAAAATATATTCATCAAGTTCTTGTTTTTGTGCTTTTCATAAAACAACTTTATCAAATAGGTTTTCTATAAAATTATATGTATCTTTATCGAATATTGGTAGTGGTAATTCTTGAATATGAGACTTTAATACTTTTATTGAATTAAATTTTTTTTGAAATATTTGTTGATATAATTCACTATTGAATAATGCGGTGATAACTTTGATGGGATAATCTATTTTTGGAATTATTATATTTGCACTGTTTAGAGTAAAGACTCACTCTATATCCAATGAAAATACAAGTTTTTTTGAAATGAATTTATAAATAAGCTTTGGTTTCGCTTCATACCTATCTAAAGGAGCCATTTGTTGATATTTTTCTGGATTATAGAGGAGATACTTCGTCGCTTTTCATAATTTATATTCAAAAACTTCTTTTCATGTATACACTGGAATATATCAATCTTTCGGAATTTCTGAAATGAATTCTTTATTATTTCAAGTAACTATTCATAAAGCCCAGTCAGCATTATCATTATTTAAAAATATATTATTTTTTGAATATATTTTTTGCATGAGGTCATTATTTTCTTCATCAATATGTATTGAAAATGTTAAACTAGAATTTTCTTTAAATAATTTTTTATTTATTATATAATTTTTATTATTTGTATATATATCAATATTTCAATCCTCATCTTGTTTTTTTATATCAATTCTGATTGCAGGAGTAAATACTCAAGTAAAAATTCTTCATAATTCATGAATAGATAAAATATCATATTTCAGCATTACTTTTCTTATATCTTCATGAGTTTTAACATTGAGTATTGATTCAGGAAGTATATAAGAAAGTACTCATCATTTTTTCAGTAGCTTAAGTCATCTTTCTATGAAATATGAAAATGATTCTCAAGATGTTATAGAATATCCATTATAATTCTTTTCTATTTTTGCTCACCATGGTGGATTTGTTCCTACAATATCAAAAAAATCCTCTTGTAGTAATAATGGTTCTAATAATCAGCCTTCAATTAATAATGAATCATTATGAAAAACGTTTGGTTCAAAATTGGTATTTTTATATTTTATCATTAAATTTAATCTGGCTATTTTTATAGCCATCTCATCTAAATCAGCTCCCCAAATATCTAATGGATCGCTACTCGGTATATTTATCAGATATTGTCATGTTCAACAGCAAGGATCAATGATTTTTTTTCAATCAGTAAAAAAATTATTTATTTGATTTATAACTACATAATCAGGAGTATAATAAGATCATTTTTTATTTTTTTCTCATTCTGTTAGTAACGACTGATATACTCATCATAAAATATCTCATTCTCACTCAATATTAATTTCTAGAATTCTTTTTATGATTCTATTCTCTCAAATATTCCACTTTTGCAGTTCTCAGTCCAAGTAAGTATTAGAAATATTTTGTGTTAGATTTAATGCAATAGAAAAAATTATTTCCTCAATAGTATATCACATATCATAATATCAATATGCTAATTCTATAATTGAATTAAATTTTGCATATTCTTCTGGGATAAATCTTTTTTCTGATAATCTCTTATTTGCTCTACTTTTTAATTTACTAGAAAAATCCTCTGTTCAGGTTCTTGTCCAATTTTTTAAAGTGGCATCTGATAAATCTTTTGTGTCGTAAACCATAAAAATATTCTGATCGATAAATCAAAAAGTAAATCTAATATCTATATCCTCTCCTTCCCTCCTATATAATTCCTCAACACCTTTGGAACTGTGACGGTACAATCCTCATTCTGATAATTCTCCATGATAGCCACGAGTGCTCGTCCACATGCGAACGCTGTAGCATCATTGGTATGAATGAGTTCTACATCACCAGTAGATCTACGAACACGAGTCTGGAGGCGACGAGACTGGTAGTCAGTCATATAGTCAGCCGTGTGAGTTTCGCGATATTGAGATTGTCCAGGGAGCCACGCCTCGATATCTGATCCCTTCGCATTTGGTTTACCGATGTCGAATGTACACTTCTGGAGCTTCTGATATGGGATCTCGAGTTGTTGCATGAGCCACTCTTGGATACCAGCAAATAGGAGATGTTCATCGTGAGAGGTCTCAGCAGTTGAGAATGATTCCATCTCGAGCTTGTCGAATTGGTGCATACGGATAATCCCTTCCATATCTTTCCCATAGGTTCCAGCCTCCCCTCGAAATGATGTCGCATACCCGAGATAGCGAACTGGCATCTCAGATTCTGCGAATATCTCACCCGCATGCATAGATCCGAGTACGTGCTCAGCACTTCCCTGTAGCCAGAGATCTTGTCCCTCGATCTTGTAGCGATCTTCGCGTGGTTCGAGACGATCCATCGCATCGTATGGAGCCGTCTTAATCATATATGGGGGAAGCACAGGAACGAATGGCTTCGCAGAAACACTGAGCTTGTGTTCGGCGATAATACTAGAGAGTACTGTAGAATCTGAGAGTGAGTCCATCACCCATTGGATGAGTGCAAATTGGAGCTTCACGAGATCTCACTTGAGATACGCAAAACGAGAACCCGCAATATTGGCAGCTCGTTCCTTGTCGATCCATCCACAAACCGCTGCGATCTCGGCATGATTCTTAACTGGGAAGTCGAATTCCCTGATTTTTCCCCATTGTTTCACGATCACATTCTCATCCTCTGTATGTCCAATTGGTGTATCAGCAGTTGGGATATTTGGGATTTTTTTATACAGGTCATAGAATTCTGATTCCAGTTTCTCGAATTCTGGTTCGAGAGATTGGATTTTTTCTTTGATTTCGCGAGCCTCAGCAAGGATATGTGGCTCAGGTTTGCCTGTTCCCATCTGAGATGATATATCATTACGACGCATACGCAGGACATCGAGATCCTGTCCGATAGCAATACGCTGAGCATCGAGTTCGATAACGCGGTCGAGATCAACTCACTTCGTGACTTTATTTTCGAGTGCTTTTTTCACGAGTTCAGGATTTGTACGGAGGATTTTGATATCTATCATATTCAAGCAATAGTATAAGAGAGTAGAATGGAATTGATTATATGAGCAAGCGATCTTTTTGCAAAAAAATATTTTATCTGATACAATACAGATATAAAAATATAGAATTATGACATTATTTCGAATTTTCCATCATCGAGCCACCAAGGCAGAACTCTGGATGAAGCGATTCGAGGCATTCCTCATGGGTGCTGGGATCATATTATTCTGGCGTGGAATATGGAATCTCGCCGATCACTATCTCTTCCCTGATCATGGGAATATATCAGCACTCGCCTCACTCATGATAGGTATGGGAATCATGATACTGATGAGAGGATTCGTCAATCAGTTCCTCGATGAGGCAGTAGAGGAGGCAGGCGAACATGAATAATATCAATCTCACTATATGGTGGGATTTTTTGATTGTTTTTTAGTCACTTTTTCATATAATATTTGCATACTTCGGAGGATATACTTCGTTAATTCTTTTTTGTTCATACTATGTCCCTCTATACCCTCTATCGACCCCGAGACTGGAGTTCTCTCATCGGACAAGATACCATATCTACCATACTCCGTACCTCGCTGATACAGGGTCGAGTTGGGCATGCCTATATCCTCACAGGCTCTCGTGGAACTGGTAAGACGACAACCGCTCGAATACTTGCCAAATGAGTCAATTGTCTCGATCTCCAGGATGGGAATCCATGTCATACGTGTGCTCATTGTATCGCATTCGATGAGGGGAATATGCTCGATTGTATAGAGATCGATGGAGCATCCAACAACTGAGTGGAGAATGTCAGGGATCTGATAGAAAAAGCCCGATTCGAGCCAAATATAGGTACGTATAAGATATATATTATCGATGAGGTGCATATGCTCTCAACAGGAGCATTCAACGCTCTCCTCAAGACTCTAGAGGAACCACCAAAACATGTGAAATTCATCCTCGCAACAACAGAAATAGACAAGGTTCCTGAAACCATCCGTTCCAGGTCTCTGCGTTTTGATTTCAAAAAAATATCCGAAGCTGATATCGTGAAACGCCTGGAATACGTATGTGGAAAAGAATGAATCAAAGCAGATACAGAGGCACTCGAGATAATCAGTAGAGCCGCTCGTGGAGCACTGCGTGATGCTCTGACTCTCACTGAGCAAAATACAGTGAACCAAGAGATATCAACCGAGTATGTGAGATCTACACTCTCACTCATCGAGGACTCACTCATCGAGGAGATCATCTCTACAATCCGAGCAAATGATCGAGTGAAAATGATACAGATACTCGATAGCCTCAGAGTTCGTCATGCTGAGGTACGATGACTATTTGATCAGATACTCTATAGCCTGCGTGATGCGATGATGATGAGTTTCGCATGAGCCGATGATACGAGTTTCGCAGAATATAGTGATATATTCGCAATATTTGAGTCTGCATATAGCAAGATCAAGACTATTGCCGATGATTGGCTCCTCATCGAGATCACACTGATGCGAGCGGTTGCAAGAGGAGAAAAGACTCATGATGAAAACAGTGAAATGATTGCATCTCCTATTTCGAAGTGAAAAAAAGAAGTAAACTCAGAGGGTTTGGGGAGAGAAACTGTTTGAGTTTCTCAGATTTCCATCTGAGAATTTTGAGGATCTATCAGAGAAGATTTCAGTAAAAAATCTCAAACTGTCTGAGCGACAGCGCACCCCACGAGTATTTCTAATGCGACAAAGTCGCAAAGGGGCAGTTTTTGAGATTTATGAAATCAAGCTGAAAATAGATCCCAAAATGAAACAGAGGAAATAAAGACTTTTGATACTTTTGGTCATAAAAGTATAGAAAAAACTATATGAAAAGAAGGAAAAATAGAAAACTCTCATCCAACTTTTAACTATATCCGCCTCCTCGAAGAGATCAAAAAAATAAAAGCAACTCTCGTTCTGGACCTCAAGACTGCCAGGTTCGACCGCAAGGATACTACCCTCACTCTCATATTCTCACAAGATTGGCACTACAATAGAGCCAATACCCCAGCTATGAGAAATATCATAGCAGAAACTCTCGAAACTCTCTACACAGGAACATGGAATATTACGTGTCGCATCGAGTGACTTCCTGAAAGTGGGATAGCTGATGAGGTATTCTAGAATATTGTACAAAATTCAGAATTTGGCGAGAAACCAGACTATGGTCTCGGGCAAGAAATACCAGACTGAGCCTTCATACAATTGGTATACATTTTTGGGAGTCTCTTTTCTACTTGTTCACTCGTAGATATGAGTCAGATATGGATATCGATGAGATTGGACATGATCGCTGATTTGATATCGATAGTCGGAGTACGATAGGTTTCAAGCTTGGTAGAGGCTGCTACTATAGATGCCTTGAGTTTTTGCTCACGAGTGAGTGGGATGAGATAGAGAGATCGATCTGTTGTAGTAGTTGCACTATCGACTTTTTTTCGCCATGGGAGGAGAATACTCTCAACACCGAGGATCGGATTCGCAAAACATCGTCTCTCAGCAAGGGTCGCTGACTCAGCACTCAGATCTCATTGAGTATTTCACTTGAAACAATCAAAATTGCCGAGCATCGTCTGAGCCATACGTGATGAATATCCTTGACGAGCGAGTTCTGTCTGGAGGAGTTGCCTTTGAGTAGCCGTATATTCTGCAGTGCTTTTAGCACTACCATTTCATCACTGGAATAGGAGGATTGCTTTTTGCCAATCTGCCCAAACATTCTGATTTTTTGCACCCAGATTTTCGAGTGATTTCATGATTTTTGCAACTGACTCTTCTATATTATTGCTATCTTTACACCCGACTGTCGCTGTTGGTATATAGCTCATATTGATGGCTGTTGCAAGTTTGGTATTCGCAGGAGAGAGTCCTGTCGGGATCACAGGCACTCAGAGTACCGCTTGCTTGTAGATATTCTCTAGAGTCTGATTCTCTGTGAGGAGGGTCGAGAGTGAGGATCTGATAGGATCTGTGAGTGCACACCTATTTGCTACATTCGATATAGTGTTCGATATACGGTCTCCTGTAGTGGCCCATATCTGTCCATCTCGGATAACTGGTGCTCTCATCTCTCATCGAGAAGCCACTTCTATATTGTATCGAAAATCAAGGAGTATATTGGTCGAGAGTGGCACCTCGAGGAGAGCACGATCAATAGTCTCGATAGTACGATCTATACTCGATGATGCTCAGCCACGAGTGATCCCACAGCCTCATACTGCTTGAGATGCTGATACAAGACGAGTGAGCTCTGTATCGAGAGTCCGAGTATAGACAACCATGAGTGGGATAGGACCAGACTCGATTTGACAACTTCCTGCAGCAAAAGATTGGACTCATCAGAGAGTTCATAAACAAAAGAGAAAAAATGTGAGAAGAATCTTGTTATACATAATATTTTATTTGACGGGCAAGTTATCGAGTTTGCGATCAGTATCGATAATCTGCAATATAGTATTCATCATAGCTATAGTGAATGATTGTATCTCATTGAGATCAGTCGAGAGGCTCTGATAGGCTTCCTTTTGTCATTGTCAGAGACGCGTCTGATAGCATCCTCGGGTACTCTCAGTCTCAGTAGGACCGAGTGATATAGCCCTATTGGGTACAGTAGTAGTATCTCTGAGTCCTGTATATCACGCTCCGATGAATCCGTTTGCTAGTATCGGATCCCCTGGGAGGTCTGCTTCATTCATAGCACAGCGGAATGCTCTATCGAATAGATCATCTTGGGTAGTTTGAGTGTCTTCAGTTTTGAGTTTTTTGGTAATCTGAGGAGATTCTGATGTATAGACTCGAGCTCATGCGATCTTATCTTTGAATTTGATACCCAGAAAAGGAAGTTGATACGAGTTATTCGTCATCTTCTGAGCTCCGAGATCAGACCAAGATATTGGATCCATCATCTTCGTATGTTGTTCGAGGAGGGACTCGATCGATACACTCGAGAATCCGCCGAGTCCAGACTGAGAGCCAGCTATCATACCTGTAGTGATACAAAATATCCCAGTACAAGCTGGCTTGTTATAGAAATCTGATCCCTGACTCAATCAGAATAGAGCATCAGATCCTGCAGCGGAGGTATCACTCGTAGATCCTGCAGATCCAGCTGGAGATACATATGCAAGACGCCCGGGAGAACTCGATCACCCGAGCAGTGTTGAGTTGATATCATCGAGTAATCCATCTCCAAAAAGCCCATCACTCGCCCGAGTACCCACTCATCCTAGAGAACATACGAGTGCCCATGGTAGTACGCCAACAGAAGAAGACACAGTAGATCAAGATAGAGTTGCACCTGAGATCGTAGAGGAGTTGGTAGATCCAGAGAGACCATTGACACCGGATGATCCATTGGTACCACTCACAGTAGGAAAGAGAGGAGCGATAGGATCACCCCTCAAGAGACTTGCTATGGATTTGGCACTCGCATTCTTTGTTCCAGTGTATGGGTATTTTTCCTTGAATATAATTGAGTTAATACGAGTGATATCTGCGAGGATATCATAGTCAGAATTGGCACTATCTCCATCGAGATAGAGACCAACGTTGCCCACTGTTTCGAGGGTATCTTGATCCGCGTGTGCTCTCTGATCGAGTTGATTGTATTTCTCTACGAGACACTGTGAGAGTTTTGCGAGCTGATCTGTTGTCAGATTTACTTTTTTTTGAGCCATGACAATACCGAGGCGTCCATAGTTCCCCACTCGGAGCTCTTCGAGAGTGATCTGATCTATGGGCTCATTTGCGAGCCAGTTTGCTCAGCAACCGAGTGCTCAGTAGTTTCTTTTTTCTCAGAGACGACGGCTCAATATACCCTGAGCAAGGCTATCTCAGGCATCATCGATACGACTATAGAAATCAAGACCCAGATTGGACCCAATGACTCCAGTATCTTCGCTAGCATGCACAAAAATAGGCACCATTATGAGCAAAAAAATAGCAGATATGTGGATCAATCGTGACATAGAGTTATTGTATCAATAATGGAGAAGAAATGCAAAAAGAATTGCAAAATCGATGCAATCTTCTATACTATTTGTCGTACGAAAGTACTTTCAACTCAAATAATAATCCATCATGAAACTCTCACTCGTCCTCCTCTCATCACTCGTCCTCCTCGCGTCCTGTACCAGTGGATCATCGCCCGTATCTGATACGAGTACATATACACCAGTCAAACCAACAATATCACTCAAGCAATCATCACCGACTACTGTGCTGAGCTGATCTGTTGCTACTCCAACATATGGATCTGGCAAGATGCAGGTGGAGATATTCGCAGACTTCCAGTGTCCTGCATGTATCGCCTACAATGATTCCATCATGCCGATACTCGAAGAATATGCGGCAAGTGGTAGACTCACGATCATCTATCGTCAGTTCCCTCTTACCAATATCCATAAAAATGCAAAATGAGATGCAATCGCAGCCCTCTGTAGTGCAGAACTGGGAGGATATATGGACTACAAGAAGTGACTCTATGCTATGGAAAAGGAAAAAGCAGGAAAAACAACAACTGATGCGGATCGTATAGTAGTAGCAAAAGCTGTCGGACTCGATGAGGCCAAGTTCACAAGTTGCCTCTCGAACAAAACATACTCCAGTCAAGTGGAATCAGATATGGCACTGGGTGACTCGAAGTGAGTGTCAGGAACGCCAACGACCTACCTCGATGGTATCAAGATCGATATGGCTCTCTTTCGAGACTTGACAGGATTCAGATCATTCCTTGAGGGACGAATGAAGTAGTTCCAATCATAAAAAAATCAATCCCGAATACTCGGGATTGATTTTTTTATGACTTAGTCTATTACCTTGAAGAGTTCATCGAGACTCGTTTTTCCTTGCATCGCCTTGAGTATACCATCTTCTCGCATGAGCATGAGATCTCACTTGCGAGCTGCTGTGACGATAGCACTCGGTGATGAGCCACCACGGATGAGTGATCTGACCTCTTCGGAGAAGTTCATCACTTCATAGATACCAATACGTCCCTTGTAGCCTGTCATACCGCACTCGCTACATCATGCTGATTTGTAGAGTTTGAATCATTCTTTTTTCTCGGCCAGTGCCTCTATGCCGAGATCTTTGAGCATATACTTGATGATATCTATCTGACTCGCATCCGCCTCATATGAGGAGATACAGTGAGGACAGAGTCGGCGTACGAGTCGCTGAGCAATGATGACATCGAGTCCTGATGCGAGGATATAGTTCGGGACTCCCATATTCATCAGTCGCTCAATCGTCTCACCCGCACTCTTGGTATGCAGTGTCGAGAGGACGAGATGCCCCGTCATCGCTGCTTGCATAGAGATCGTGGCTGACTCGAGATCGCGGATCTCACCGATCATGATGATATCTGGATCCTGACGCATGAGAGCCTTGAGCCCTGTCGAATAACTATAGTTCTTTTTTTCATCGACCTCACTCTGGACGATTCCTGGGAGCTCGTACTCGATAGGATCCTCGAGTGTGATGATCTTGCGATCTTCCGTGTTGAGAGAGGTGAGCATCGAGTAGAGTGTCGTAGTTTTTCCTGATCATGTAGGTCCAGTGACGAGGATAGTTCCATTTTTTTTCTTGAGACTACGATCGATCTGACGCTTGGACGTCCACATGAATCCGAGATCATCTACCGAGGGGATCGCCCGAGTCGAGTCGAGTATACGACATACTACATTCTCACCATATCGTACTGGCAGTGTAGAGACACGCACATCGATACGCTCATCATCAGTTATGATACGGTATTTGCCATCTTGTGGGATATCGACGAGATTGAGTTTGAGATCAGATTTGTATTTGAGTCGTTCGAGGAGGAGCTTGTACTCAGGACGAGAGAGTATCGCAATCGTCGTGAGCTCACCATCGATACGGAGCCTGATATGGATATCTGTCTCCGCTGTATCATAGTGGATATCTGATGAGCCGAGCTCGAGAGCTCACTTGGTGATGAGTGTCAGAGTACTATCACTATCTTGACGCGAGAGTGCCGAGTGGATCTCAGTCGAGAGTATATCGAATCTGGTATAACTATCTGATTTTTTGGATTTTTGCTTCTCGAGAGTGATCGCATCCTGGAATTGGTCCTCATCCGCAATATTGGATACAACCTCTGGAACTACTGGTATGATAGTTTTGTCATTCATACAGTTTAGTATATATCATGATGAGATTTTTTGCAAATCTGAGTAGGAAAAGGAGAGTTATAAAAAACATATCCTAGAAATCACACTAGTCTGCTTGTAGTAGTCGAATTTTTGCAGTACCTCCAAATAGGGTATTTAGAGTAGATATAGCACAATTACCAGCATCAGATCAAGCAGTTTGAAAAGTATGTATACCACTCCCCAAGTGTTCTATACATGATGCACTCGGAATCATATATCAATTTGCAGTACCTAATGGAAGAGATGCTGTTCATCCACATACAAGTCATCATCCAGGTGCCAAGAACTGAACTTGTAAATTATTATAATTACCACTATAGAGATATGCACTCGCCGTGAGTTGTATACCATACATACCTGGCGTTGTAACAGTGAGTGTAGTCGGAGTAGAGTAACAGCTATTTGTGATAACTTGACTTCATAGAGTAGCTGTTATTACAGTATTACTAAATGTAAGTTTGCCAATTCTTGAATTCAGATCATCGAAGTTATCCTTGATCTTGGTCATCAGGCTCTGGGTCACTATTTGTCATGTAGCCACTTCACCTACTGTCAAACTCGTATATGCAGCATAGCCTATGCTGACGAGCGATAGTAACAAAAACAATGAAACTATTTGTAGTACTATATTTTTAATGAGGGATCGGGTATACCTCAGGGTGACTGATCGTAGAGAAGAAAACATATGAAAAAAGATAATAATATAAAACAGGACTAAGGGTCAATCGTACAAGTACCTATAATACCAGATCAGATAATACAACGGGATGATGTACACGTCTGATTTGTATAGCTCCCACCGAGGACTCAGTTTGTACAGAGTCTCGACTCACTGACACTGGCACAAGTAGTCGGAGAGGTGACATTAGCTGATGAATACGCAGGAGTAGATACTCCATGACTGATAGATCCGCCCCATGGGGGAGTACAGGCGAGTCCAGGTGTGACACTGCATCACAGGTTGGTATAGCTCCCAGCGAGGACTCAGTTTGTACAGAGTCTCGACTCACTAGAACAGGTGAGATTGTAGGGTACTGATGCGGTGAGATAGGCAGTGATAGATGCTCCATGGGATATGGTAGCTCAACCAAGAGTACAACTCACACCACTCGTCATATTGTTCCCACTCGTACTCCCCGTCTGTGCGAGGACGAGTACCTCGGTGATACCCGTGACACGATCTAGCGTGACGTATCTCGAGAAGTTGCCATATCCAGTCTGGATACGCACCATGCGGATAGGGGTAGAGACTATGACTCACCCTTTCTGTGCTGCTATGATGATATCTCAGTTAGCTCGGTATACAATCTGCGTCATGGTGATACCGGTCATATCCAGGTTGGCAGATACTCCTGATGTGATGGATCCAGAGGATATGGATATATCTGAGATGGAGTACTTGGCATCATTGTCAAAAAATGGAGTAGAGAGTCTAGACTCGACACCACTATATGCAGATCCATAGGCATAGCTCGTGGTGATACCAGTGGCAGATATCGTGACAGTCCGTTCATCGGCGATGATGAGACTCGATGTCCCACCAGATGAGACTCACTTGCCGATGATCATATTGTTGCGAGCACTACGGATCTGATCGTATACACTATTGGCAAGACGCTCAGCTCTCGTCTGATCGATACGGACATCTCGATTCATATAGCTGGTTGTGACGAAAAATAGTCATAGCAGAGCTATGACTATCATGATCTCAAAGAGAGTGAAGCCGGATTTATTTGATATGGTGCCCCGAGAGAGAGAGAGAGAGAGAGAGAGAGAGAGGAATTCATATTGAGATATGATATCGATACAGACATATTATCCTGAGTATATACAATATACATATTGAGTCAATGTTTTGACCATATCCCTATTTCCTTGCCTTTTTCTATTTTTGCATACAATCTTTTTATAACTCTACTATGCTATGCTCCGCAAACTCATCCCTCTCATATTCTCGAGTACCTTTTTCGAGAAGCTATTTGCATTCGGATTTCTCTTTTTGATTGGATATATCCTCTCTGATTTTCTGATTTTATTTTTTATTACATTTCTTTTTGCATATCTATTTCTCGAGGTAGGCTCATGGATATCTGGGATCATCCATGCATGGGGTATACACAAAAAAAGAAACAAAACAGCAGAACTCGCTCTCAGATACAATAGTACCAATATCATCGTGAGTATTCTCTATGTTATATTTATCGCTATTATTGTGTTTCTCTTTATCAATATCGTACCACAGATAATCGTAGAGATAGGACAATTCATCAAGTGAGCCCCAGATATGGCGAGTAAGATACAAGTATTCGTCTCTGGTATCGAGGATCAGCTCTCGATATCACTCGGTCTCGATCAGATCGTCGGCAATATAGTCAATGCGGATAATCTCGAGACCATAGGACAATCAATGCTGGGATATATCCGCAATGCTGGGATCATATTGACCAAGTTCCTCATCGGACTCATACTCTCATATATATTCGTGATGGAGCGTCAGCCTATAGCCAGGTTTCTTGCTCAGATACAAGATGGTAACTTTGCATTTTTTTATCGAGAATACTCGGTGATCGCCCATAAGATTGCGAGTGGATTCGGAGCTATACTCAGAGCTCAGTCACTCATCGCTATAGTCAATGCTGTACTCACATCACTCGGTCTCATTATCATATCGCTCGTACATGGCGGAACTGTATTTCCTTTTATTTTTACACTATCGCTGATTGTACTCGTATTCGGATTTATTCCTGTTTTTGGTACATTCATATCAGGAGTACCGATCCTCATCATTGCCTATGGATATGGTGGATGAATATCTGTCATGCTCGTCATCGCTATGATAGCGATAGTGCACGCTATCGAGGCATACTATCTCAATCCTCGTATCGTCTCATCATATATGCATATCCCTGTATTCGTCACATTCGTCATCCTACTACTATCTGAGCACTTCCTCGGGCTCGTCGGACTCCTTATCTGAGTGCCACTTTTTGTCATCACCCTCTCATTCATCGAGGATATCGACCAGCATATCTCCACTATCAAAAAAGCGCTCAATGCTCCAAAAATATAAACAAGTCATCGATGAATGGATACGGGGTGATACTCTCCTGCCAAAAGTAATAGTCATCTACTGACCGACTGCGTGTGGCAAAACATCACTCTCCCTCGATATAGCTGAGTATATAGAGAGCGAGATCATATCTACAGACTCCAGACAGATATATAGATATATGGATATCGGAACTGGTAAAATCAAACCAGAAGAAATGAGAGGAATCCCTCATCATATGATCGATGTGATCAATCCTGATAATATATGGTCAGTAGTCGACTATATCGATATGGCACTCCCGATCATAGATCAGATACATAGAGTAGGCAAGATTCCGATCCTCTGCGGTGGTACTGGCCTCTATATCGACTGACTCCTCTATGAGATGGGATACCCCGATACTCCCCCCGATTGGAAATATAGAGAGGAACTCGAGGTCATCAGACAATCAGAGTGAAACCAAGAACTCTGGAATATGCTCGAGGATATCGATCCCGAATATGCTCGTACACTCGAAGTTGGTAACTATAGATATGTGATGCGGTGACTCGAGGTCATCAGACAAACTGGCAAATCCAAACTCGCATCACAAGGCAAAAAAAATCCCAGATTCGCTCCCCTCTACATCACGCCATATAGTGATACCAATAGAGCAGAACTCTATACCAATATAGATAGACGAGTGCATGAAATGTTCGAAACTTGACTCATATGAGAAATAGAGTATATTATGTGAGAATTTAGTTCACACTGTCCTGGACTCACGACTATCGGCTACCGAGAAATAGTTGAACACCTCGAGGGACTCCATACTCTCGAAGAGACGATCGCACTCGTAGCTCAACATAGTAGGAACTATGCGAAAAGGCAGATAACATGGAATAAAAGGTATGAAAAATAGAATTACTCATCAGGAAGCTCAAATATTTTTTGATATAAATGCTATCGATGTCACGTGAAAACAGCATATTTTTCAGAAAGCTCATTTATTTTTCCAAGAAAATTGATTTGATAATGTAGAATGAGAATTTACTGTTCACCTCATGAACGCATGATGACTCAACATACGTTATGTCAATCAACGTATCGTACTATGACAAATACTACGTGGTTTATTCAGAGAAAATCCGAATATTTGCGTTGGATTTATGAACATACTCACATGATGAAATCCTCATTTCAAATATACTCTTATAGATAACCAAGGTACTATAGAGGTAGTTTTTTGATGACCAGGAAGTCCTATAAGTACGATTTCAAATACAACACGTAATGCGGCAAATGATCAACTATATACTTTAGCGGCATAATCTAATATCCCTCCTCAAATATTCCAGTTCTCCTCTCTCGTCAAAATAGAATATATCAGATGGAGGGAGGTCACACATTCCTCCATCTATTCCTAGAATATCTGGAAATATCTCTCTTGCTTCGGCAAGAGTTTTTGATTCATTCTGGCTAGATAGATTCGCAGAAGTCAAAAATAATGGATAGAGAATCTGATCTCGGATATGGGGAGAGATACAACTCTCAGCTACTCGCAGAGAGAGTCGGGGATACGATGTTTTATCGAGAAAACTAGGAAGATTGTATTGGGCATTACGCATACCGAGATAGCTCCATGGTCTCGGGTATTTTTTGAGAAACTCTATCTGTTCAGGCGATATCTCGATATAATCTCGCATATCCGCGTAGTTCTCAACTATTATAGCAAGTGGCTTCGAAAAGTCTCTTCCCTTGAGTCGGTATATCTCAAGATAATCAGTTTCTGTGAGTTCTCCAGAGAGTCAATAGCAAGTATCTGTAGGAATGATAGTGAGCATATTAGAAAAAAATCAATCAAGTCAGAAGAGAGATACAAGTGAACCAAAACCAATATCCCCTTGGGGTCCTCGACATGAGATAGTGAGCTCAGATATGAGAGATCACGAGTGAGAGTATCGTTGTCCAGAGAAGATGTGTGAGATCGAGATTCATAGGTATTCTATTTATAATATCTGGGTCCTGATACTGTCTATATCTCCTGCACCGAGCAGCAATATAACAGAACTATTTGGATTTTTTTTATCATATTCTCGAATTATCTTCACTGTATTCTCGAGTCCCCCACCGTCTCGGATATGGAGTTGATTTTTGTGGATCTCAGCAATCAGTCGCTCCATAGTCATCCATTCGATATCCTCCTGTTTATCTCGAGAGAAATATATATTCGGGATAATAAGTTCAGATACATCTGCAAAGCTATTTGCGAATTCTTGCAGTAGCTCTCGTGTACGGGAGTATTGGTGAGGTTGAAATATAACAAAGAGTTTTTTGTCTCGATATTTATCACGGATAGCTCGGAGTGTGGGACGGATTTCATTCGGATGATGTCCATAGTCTGACATCACGATATTACCACTTGCTGTCATCCCGACGATCTCAGATCTCCGCCATGATCCCATATATCACTCGAGTTTTGGTACTATGATATCATCCTGCATCCCGAGGAGCCTCCCGACTGCATAGGCAAGATGAGCATCCTGGAGCAGATGAGAGCCCGGTACTTGGAGCACCATATCTGGTACCTGAATCGTTTTTTCTACATAATAAGTAGTTACAACCCCCTCAGTTGTCTCTTCTACTCGTGGATAGTAGGTAATAGTATTATTCCCAACGATAATTTTCTTTTCTTCTGCTATCTGAAGTTGTCTACCATTCTCATCATCCGCAGATATCAGAACGTATCCTGTCGTCTGATCTACGAGTGACTGGAATGCAGAGATATAATCTTCGAGATTTTTATAATAATCAAGATGATCAAGATCGATATTGGTGATAACTGTGATATATGGACGATACTGGAGAAATGATCGCTTGTATTCGCATGCTTCGATGACAAAATTCTCGGTGAGTGGCTCGGTATAAAAATTGCTATTTCAGAGCTGTGGTACCTGTGTACCGATGATCGCTGAGCATCCTGGAGCCGTTGGCGCATAGAACGCCGCCCCATCATCTGGGAGCTCTATCGTAGGATTGGTCGTGTAGTCATTCGCGAGCATCAGCGTCGTCATAGCAGTCGTAGTAGACTTGCCATGAGAACCTGTGATCGCTACTCCCTGTTTAGTATTAAAAATCTCACCAAGAGCAACCGGATAAGAAAGGTGACGGATAGAAAGATCTCGAGCTCGGGCGAGCTCTGCATTTGCGTAGATCTGCTCCTCAGGTGTTAGATCAGGTTTGGTGATGATCGCCTCAGAGTATATGACAAGATCGGTATCATCCCTCAGATTATCACTATGGTGTCCGATAGAGATATCAAATCCCTCCGAGCGGAGTCGATCGAGAAATGGCGAGTCTGCTCCATCAGAGCCTGATACCGTATAGCCAATACGACGATAATAACGAGCGAGAGCCGATACTCAGATCCCACCAATACCAATGACATGTAGATGCTTGCGAACGTGAGACATATAAAAGAGAGTATATGAGAAAATAGGAAAAAAGCATTATATTTTTTCTATTATTTTTTCTACCCATTCATTCACTGTACCCATTATCGAAGCTCGCTCAAAATGGAGTCTATATTTTGCTATCACAAGATCATTGTTCATATAATCAGCTCAGATACAAGTCCAGAGTCTGTATATACGCTTGGGATCAAGTTGATGCCAGAAGTTGCTATAGAGTTCTTGTCGTCCATCAACGAAATCGAGAATATCGCTTAGCCAGTAGTCCTCATCGAGTCTGATACCTGGAGTATATATGATCTCACCGAATTCTATAGCAGCAAAACTATACTCAAAAATAATTGATTTCTCAACATTTATTTTGAAACCAATTCTATATGCACCATCTCTGTTTTGGATCAGAGCACTTCGCAAACTCGCCACCGGAGATGCTGACCAATACGGGAGGAATCTATGGTTGAGGATATTGCGTATTTTTGCGATAGATATAGTGAGCTCATCAGGAGTATGAGATCGTGGGATGAGTGGTCACTTGGCATAGATACGAGTGACTTCTTGATTCTGATTTTTGGATTCAGATTTTTGTATCTCCCCTATCGAGCATTCTTTGCGTCCTGGCTCTATATTACCATTTTCTACTCTGTACTGTCGTCCTGCAGTGAGTGCTCGCTGAGCAAAATCATATCCAAATCCCCTCGCAATATCTGTCTCCATCGATGCAATCTCATCAAGTGGAAATATAGAGAGTTCAGAGAGTTCAGGAGAGAGTCATATGGGGTATCGGAGTCATTGTCCGATGTATCCTCGGACAAATCCTGGGAGCGTCGCTATATTATCCATATCCTCATATTCCTCATATTCATATTTCTCATAACTCGCTCTGATCTCCTCTTTGCGACTCGCGATATACTCACTACGAAATGCCTTCTGTCGATTGCCGACATAGTCATACATACGCAGTTGTCACTCCAGTTCATTGCGACTCGCAAGATAACATCTTGTCTCGTATTCTCGGTGGTCAAAAATCTGGAATAGTGTAGTTGCGATATCTGCATCATACTCGTCAGGAACGGTATCAATCTCAGCAAATAGGAGTTCTCGATCACTCGCGATCCCGAGCATCATCACTGCATCCTCATTGGTGATATCAGCCTGTGAGAACATATACCCAGTAATATCGACTCCACTCAGAACAAATGTCTCACAAGGAACAAGCCAATGAATACGAACACTCGGAAGATATTGAGTAAATAGTGGAGCTAGGAATCTGAGTGTATTAGGAAGAATAAGGAGTGGATTCGCATGTTGATATATCTCTACAAGCGTATACGGGTCAAAGTGATCTGTATGAGCATGAGAAATATAAATTGCATCAATAGATCATATTTTCTCTGTATCGAGTTTTATTTTGACTGATCGCTCCATCAGATCTCATATAGCATAGTCTGAGAGCCAACTATCGACGAGAATTCGTACAGTATGACCATCAGAATTCATTATGTCAACGAGGAATTCGGTATGTCAGAGAGGGGTGATAATCATAGGAAAATATGAGAAAAAACCTCCCGAAAATCGAGAGGAAATTATTGAGTATTATTCTGGAGTTATAGTTGATGACTTTGGCATGAGATCTTTCATTTGTTTGAGGAGTCATTCTTTTTGAGTTGACATCACACTCTTCATCTGTTCGACCATGATAGGTCATACATATTCCATGATTTTACCAGTTACATATCATGGATGAGTGAGAGTAATATACCCAATACCGAGAATCAGACCCCACTTGAGAGTCTTGTACCAAAATGCTCGACTCTGACTTGCTCGAATTGACTTGAGTATAGAGTATATTTCATCGAGTTTTTGTTCATTCGAAAGTGGAGTATTCATAGATTTATAGTTTTTCTCCAGATACTGTAGGAGTTACTACAGGCGATGAAGTCGTGAATAATACAATGAGGCCTGTAGAGAGAATAGAGAGAATGAGAGTGATCACTGTGATCATGATTATGATTTTACGCATAGCAATGGATATTGAAAATATTATTGGGAAATTCAGGTACTATCTATAAGGGAGGGGGTACCGATGGGAGCACCATCACTCTCAGGTATTTCAGAAAATGCCTGAGCTGGAGAGAGTGCTTCGATTTCTTTCATGAGATCCTGGAGTGTTCGAGTACTCGATGGAGCAGAGAGTGTTCGAGTCGATGGTGATGACTTCGCAGTGAGATCGAGATCAAAATGTGCTGGGAGTGACTCAGAAAGAACATCAACGATAAGGGCAAATTGTTCACGAGCTATTGTCATAGCAACATTTGCTGAGAATATTGTCTCGCCACTTGCCTTTACTGATATTGGCCCAGCTACCATATTACCACTACTCGTGAGATCTACTGATAATGATGCGATTGGAGATGTACCATTGATACGCAGACTCGTGAGTCTATCTCCTGATGTAGTACCAGACCAATCAAGAGTACCAACTACTGCTGACAGCTTGCCGGTGAAGCTATCCCCATCGATTGTATGACGGAGACTCACGGTAATGCCCTGAGCAGATCCCTCGAGAGATATATCTCGCAGCTTGTGTCATTGGAACTCTACATATCCAGTGAGTTTTCCCATCTCACTTGATCATTGTGTTATTGTGATATCCCATACGTATCGATTTTCTTTTTTACCATAGTTGAGCACTATACCTGCATTCTCTGGGGTGCTATTGATATGTATAGATCATCCATTATTATCTTTGCGGATAGAGATAGCAGCGAGAATCTTTCCTGATGCGGATAGTGATCCATCGAGTACCGATAAAGTTGGATCAACTATATCATAGCCAAGTTTCCCAGAGAATGATAGAGTTGCAAGATTGCGATCGAGAGTTGCAATATTCTCGGTAGTCATACCAGTTCCTGCAAGATCGAGAGAGAGTTGTTTTGCAAGTGCAGATATCTGACTCCGATCGAGGTCAACTGACCAATAGTGGACAGACCCACTCATCCCAAGATCAGCCACATCTCGCCAGATCGGATATCAGGTCGCATACTTCTCGATATCGGGTAGTGATTTGGTCATGAGATTTTTAGCAATATTGTATCCTGCGAGCTCGTCAGCACTCATACCTATATTCGATTGCTGTGTCATAGAGAGCCAACTATTTTCATATTTACCGAGTACCTTGCGGACATCAGCACTCATCATATCAGCATCGACAAGATTCTTGTATGACACATAGGTATCAGCGCCATGTCAGGCGAACCCTATCTCATCTGCTGAGAGAGATCCAGAGCTCACGAGTGAGCTATAGATGAGACTGACCTTGCGAAAAAATGACTCCGAATTACGACCATCGAGGAGTGCAGTGTACTCGCTTGAAAGTGTTCCAGAGAGAATACCAGGAACTTGTATGTGTGATAAAATATTCCCCTCAATACTCTCATGACGATTGATACCGATGAGTTCTCAGAACTCATCGAGCGAAGCTATAGTTGCATGGATATTGGCTCTGTAGAGTCATTGGAATGACTGATCTTGTTTGCTCCATGGGAGTGTACAAGCAGATAATGTAGCAAGAAGGAGTGATATAATGATGAACTTGTACATGCACAATATAGATAAAAAATAATAGCAGAAGTATATGAAAAACCATGAAAATCGCAAATATTTGGAGATTTTATATATTTCGGAGATTTTTGATGAGTTGTTCTCGTATAGAGATATGCTTGGTCTTCATATTCACCTGCTCAGACTCATAGTTCGTAACGAGTGACTGCCAACTCACATCGAATTCCTCTAAAGTTGCCTCACGAGCAATCAGAGCAAGATGCTCTACATCGAGCATAGATATCAGATCATGAGTCTTGGGTCAATATGATATCGGGAGATATGGAATCTCATGGACACATGCGAGAATACCAGCATGGAGTCGCATACCAACAACTGCATAGAGTGATGGATATACGCTCAGCGTCTGTTCAATAGTCTGAGTACGATTATAAGTTTTACCAACCATCACTTTTTGAATAAAAAGTGCATCATTCTGATTCTCAGTGCCAGCTGTAGAAAACATCAAAAATATAGGAGTGTAACCAAGTTCGACGAGTCGGTCATATATCAGTGCCACTATAGCCTCATTGTACCCGAGGAATCATCATCTCACTGATATTCCTACTCTTTTGCTGGTCATGATATCAACATCAGGTGGAGCTGATGGTTGATGGAGAAATACGATATCCTGAATCTGAATTGCGGGTACTTCGAGTGCATCCAAGAGTCATTTACTCTGAGTATCTCTCACGAGTATCAGATCTCCAGATTTGAAGAGTTTTTTGAGTTTCATCTTGCTCGATACCTCTACGAGTTCCAGTCATATACCCCAGAATAATATAGTAGTATGGAATATTCGAGCAATAGATATACGCAAAGACCATTGCCACAGAAGCCAACCGAATGACACTCCTGGTTCATTATCGAATAAGATGCCCCCACCTCACACAATCATTACATCTGAGCGAGCAATGAGTCATATGTTATAAAAAAAATAACCAATATTACGAAAAAAATGATGGCGAATATCATTTGGGAAGTACGAAGCATATCGAATATCTGGATCTGTCAGGAGTGTACTCGTACGATCATATGTGGAAACTGTGATTGATATATTATCACCATATTGTTTTTTGATATAATCGACTTCTCATTGGAGAATGAGCTCATCTCAGAGATTGTGTGATCCTACTGCTGCCATGAATAGGATTTTTTTCTTTTTGATTTTTGCTCACTTGGTATCAGACATAGAGATATAATAGTATGGTTGTTATCATATGGAACTTTGTGAGAAATGCAAAAATATGACTATTTTTTATGAGTCTTGATTTCAAGGATCTTATCCCTATACTTACTCGGTAGAAAAATAATATTTATTTTTCGTATTTTAATCCATATTTCTTATGAATACAACTGTTTCTGCCAGTATAATTGGCATGGCTCTGATACTATCTGCATGGTTGATTTCTAGTAGAATGGATCATTCTACAATTATAACGAGTAATAACTCAAACAATATTTCAGTATATGGTGATGGTCGTGTTTTTGCTACACCAGATACCTTCATACTAACCGTCATGGCACAAGAAAAAACAAAAACAACACAAGAAGGATTTGCTCAAGTAGGGAAAAAAATAATAAATCTGAAAGAGCTCATAATGAAAAATGGAGTATCCGAAAAAGATATACAAAGTGTCAACATATCTATCAATCCAAATTATGTTTATAATGATGGAAAATCTACGATCGATGGATTCATAGCAACTCATGGGCTCACAATAAAAATACGAAAACTCGATTCTGTAGATCAGATTCTCACTGGAATAAGTACAATAGCTGGTATACAAATACAGAGTACATCATATGATATCGATAATAAAACTGAATTCTATAGAACAGCCCGTAATCTGGCCATTGCCAAGGCTCAATCAAAGGCAGAAGATATGGCTAAAGCTACAGGAGTATCTGTAGGAAAAGTTATCTCTATAAGTGAAAATCAATCTACAAACCCATATCCATACCAGAATCAGATGATGAAAGTATCAGCTATGTGATGAGAGTCGAGTGATGCAAATGGAGTATCTGCAGGACAACTGGAAGTTACAACTACTGTATCCATCAATTATGAAATCCGTTAATGCATAGATAAAAATATCAGCCTTAAGTTGATCCTTGGGGTTGATTTTTTTATTTTTTGTATATCCTAAATATCCTATCTCTTCATCTCCCTACATATCCAATATGGCCAATATCGATATCACTCCATCAAAAACGATGCTCAATCTCCTCCATATCCTCCCTGCATTTGCTGATGAGAGCAAACTCAGACTCAATACCATCATAGAGATCAACTCTATGACGATCAACAAGTACGAGATAATCACGGAAACTGGTACACTCAAACTCGATCGTGTCGGATATTCATCACTCGCCTATCCATTTGCATATGGTGCTATCCCCTGTACTTGGGATCATGATAGTGATGCTCTCGACATCGAGATCGTCGGAGTCACAGAGGCACTTGTGCCTGGTTGTCTCGTTGAGGCTCGTATCATCGGAATTATGCGATTCGACGATGGTGGTGAGATCGATGACAAAGTGATAGCAGTCCTCGCAGACGATAAGCGTATGGATCATATCACATCATACGAGCAACTCGGGGCCCACTTCACAAAAGAAACCCAATACTATTGGGAACACTACAAGGATCTCAAAAAACCTGGAACATGCAAAGTCAACGGATTCTTCGGAGTCGAAGAAGCTGTCAAAACAATCAAGGAATGTGAGATGAGGTATGTCAGTGAATATCTCCCAAAATTTAAGTAAACATTAGAACAATAAAATATTAAAAAAATCTAACTTTGCAGACAAATTTAATTACACAAAAGAAATGGCACAAAAGCCCCTAACATACATAAGTTTATTTAGTAGTGCAGGTATAGGTTGTTATGGCTTTAAACTAGAGCAATTTTCTTGTGTTGCGACTGTTGAAATTTTGGAAAAAAGGTTGAATATCCAACGACACAATCAGAAATGTACTTATAAAACCGCCTATATCGGCGATGATATAACAACTGAAGATACCAAAAACCAAATCCGTAGAGAACTTATAAAATGGAATATTAAAGACAAAGCAAACGAACTTGATGTACTAATTGCAACTCCACCTTGCCAAGGAATGTCAGTTGCAAACCACAAAAAAGGAAACGAATTAAATAGAAATTCATTAGTAATTGAGTCAATTTTATTGACAAAAGAAATCAAACCAAAATTTTTCATTTTTGAAAATGTACGAGCATTTTTAACAACCCAATGTACAGATACGGACGGAAAAAGTAAAACCATTAAAGAAGCTATAGAATTAAACTTGGCAGGAGAATACCATATAAATTACCAAGTTTTAAACTTTAAAGATTATTGAAATTCATCAAGCAGAACAAGAACTTTGATAATAGGAACACGAAAAGACTTAAAAGAAATTACACCTTTTAATATTTCTCCAAGTTTAATACAAGAAAAAACACTAAAAGAAACTATTGGGTATTTAGAACCTTTAAAAACAATGGGGCAAATATCTAAATTAGATATTTACCATAATTTTAAAAATTATACACCAAAAATGCAAAGTTGGATTTCCGATATTAAGGAAGGGGAATCTGCATTTGATAACAAAGATCATAACAAAATACCCAACAAAGTTGATAACGGTGTAATAATTTACAATACAAATAAAAACTGAGACAAGTATAAACGCCAATACTGGAACAAAGTTGCTCCTTGTGTACATACAAGAAATGATATTTTGTCAAGTCAAAATACAGTACACCCAACGGATGACAGAGTTTTTAGTATTCGTGAGGTAATGCTGATGATGTCAGTTCCTGAAAGTTTTAAATGGACAGAAAAGCCAATTGAAGAACTAAATCAACTTTCGTCAGAAGAAAAAAAATTATTCTTAAAAAAGGAAGAGATGAATATTCGCCATTGTTTAGGCGAGGCTGTGCCAACGATTATTTTTCAACAAATTGCGAAAAAAATAAAGTCATATTTAACAAATGAAAATTTTAATGAACAAAATATTAAAAAAATAATTGAAAATAAAAAGTTAGAAAATATTGAAAGTTTAAACTTATTTTTAGAAAATAACAATTTGAAATTTCCTTATTCAATTCTTTCAAAAATTGCTGAATTATCAAATACAGCAAGAACAGAAAATTCAGCTTATTACACAAGCCAAGATATTTGTTATTCTGTCATTAAGGATTTACCCGAAGCAAAAGAATTTAAAACTTTAAGAATTTTAGAACCATCAATAGGTGTCGGCAATTTTTTGCCTTTAATATTTGAAAAATACAAAACTATTGGAAGTGTAATTATTGATGTTATTGATATTGATGAAAATTCCATAGAGACACTTAAGCTACTTTTAAAAACATTAGAAGTTCCAAAAAATTTTATAATCAATATTATAAATGCGGATTTCCTTTTACATAAGTTTGAAAACACTTATGACATTGTAGTAGGAAATCCACCATTTAAAAAAATAACTAATGAAAAAACATTATTAGCATCATACAAAAAATCAATTTTTAATACTGAAACTAATAATATATTTTCTTTTTTCATAGAGAAATCTTTAAAATTGGGCAATGTTGTCGCTCTAATAGTACCAAAAAGTTTAATTAATTCGCCCGAATTTAATAAGACAAGGGAATTATTAGAAGCAGTAAAAATTAAAAAAATAACTGATTACGGAGAAAAAGGATTTAAAGGCGTAAAAATTGAAACCATTAGCTTTATTGCTCATGCTCAAAAAAAAGCAGTTAAAAATATTGTAGAAATAGAATCATATATAACAAAAGAAATAAGTTTTCAAGAGCAGGATTACATATTTTCAAAAAAATTTCCTTATTGGTTAATTTATAGAAATAGCTTGTTTGATAATATTTCAAACAAAATGAAATTTAATATTTTCAATGCGTACCGAGATAGACAGATCACAAAAAAAATAACAAAAGAAAACGGAACAATCAGAGTTCTGAAATCAAGAAATATTGCATCAAACAAAACTATTGATATTGAAAATTATGACTGCTATACTGATGAAATAGATAGTTTAGATGTGAAAAAATTTATCAATAACGAAGCTGCTGTATTAGTTCCTAATTTAACATATAATCCACGAGCTTGTTTCTTACCAAGAAACACTATTGTTGATGGTTCAGTTGCAATTCTCACTTTAAGAAATGGAAGCAGGTCAGTTAGTGAAAGAGATTTGGAATATTTTGGAACAAAAGAATTTAGTCAATTTTACGGAGTTGCAAGAAACTTTGGTACTCGTTCATTAAACATTGATAATAATTCCGTTTTTTTCTTCGGATTACTAAAAGACACAAATGATTAAAAAATATTTACAACAATTTGATTTAGATGTCAGGAAATCAGGTGATGCCAGATTTATGGATCAAAAATGTACACCTGATGTGGTTTGTATTATTGCAGACTGTGTTATAAACTTTGTTGGCAATGAACAAGCTAAAAAATTTACCGTTGCCAATATTTGGGACTCACAGTATTTTATCAAAAATGTAAAGGCTATTTTTAATAAGCCATTAGCTACTAATTCATCAACAACTAGTGAGTATGACAAATTTATTCAACAACCTTTAAGAATGTTGGCTTACGCCAACATTCTTACCATTGAAAAAATTGGCGCCACTAATCACTATAGTATTGCAAACTATGAAATTTTAGAGTACATTTCACTGAAAGATAGAAATGCATATTTGTTTTTGTGCGACTATTTAGAAAAAGTACTTTCTGACAGCGGAATTTTCAAATATTTTGAAGAGTACAAAAATGCGTATGAGAAAAATGTTTTGGATAATGATGAATTTAACAAACTAAAAATGAGGTTTCAAAAATTTATTATTGGCAATACCAATATTAACGGAGTTGTTGAAGTAAATAGAATTTACCCTAAAATTCTAAATATTTATGCAACTCAAAACAACTTGCCAGGAACTATAAAATGATTTTTATCAAATCACGAATTTTATTACATAGACTTAATGTACAACAGAAAAAATTGGAGAGATTTAGAAAAAAATAAGAATGTTTCAAGGCAAGAAGCCGAAATTGAATATGATACATTGATTTCTGAAAATGAAAATCCATACAATGACTATCTTGTGCAAAAAGCTATGAATGTAATCAGAAAATTATATACTGAAAGTGAAATAAAAGATCAATGGGCAAATGGGGATGCTACTCAAATACATCATATTTTCCCTAAACATAAAGTTCCTCAACTTGCTCATTATTTGGAGAACTTAATCAAACTAACAGCTACACAACATTACACAAAGGCACACCCCAATAACAAAACAAAGGATATAAGTATTGACTATCAACTAGTATGTTTACTTGCCAAATCTGACAGTATTGAGAAATCCATCAAAAAAAATGAAATGTATTATAGAAAAGAATCTTTTATTTATTGTATCAACACAGGACTAACACAAAACCTAGATGTAAACTTAAACTTTAAGCAAATTAAAACAGAACTTGCAACAATATACAATGACCTATAGGTATATAGATATATGTATAAATAATCTTTTAGAAGAATTCAATTTATTTTTAATCCTCATCCCATATGTCTCTCGATCTCTACTCATATCTCCTCTCTATAGCTGTACTCTCGCTCGCTACTAGTACTCTCATCTCTCTGATTGGATATCTCTGTAGCTGAGCCCTTCGCACAAAAATCCAAAATATTCCCTATTTTCATATAGTGAAACTGATTGGATTTCTGGCAATATTCTCAACTATAGCAGTGCTCATCTATCAGCTCTACTACGAGGTAGAAGTTTGTGAGCTCTGTTGGTGGCAAAGGATTTTTATGTTCCCGATTGATATTATCGTCCTCGTGTCACTCTACTACAAGACTCGGACCAATCATGTGATCATCGGGATTTTATCGGCTTTTGGGACATTTTTCGCTGGATATCACTACTACTATCATTTCCGTGGATGGGTACTCGGCGAACTCGTATCACTCCCATGTTCTGTTGGCTGACTCCTCCCGGCTTGTACAGACAACAATGGGATATTGCAGTTCGGATTCATCACGATACCATTTATGGCACTCATCGTATTCATAGCGATACTCTCTCTATCATACATCGCACACCAGGTGAAAAAATAGAGATAAAATCTCCTGCCAAAATGGTAGGGGATTATTTTGCTTATTTTCAATTTTGAACTATACTCCCGCTATGCAAAATGAAAAAAATAATGATACTCACCGCCTCGTACTCACCTGCCAGTCTGGACTCGAGTCACTCGTCAAGCGAGAATGTGAGAGGCTGGGTTGTAGCGAGATAGTAGCGACTGATCGACTCATCTCTTGTACTGGTACAAGTATGAATATGTATGAGCTCCTGGTCTGGAGTAGGTTTTCCAATAGAGTATATATCGAATTGGCAAGTGCAAAAATAGAAGACTTTGATACTCTCTACGATACTCTCAGTGAACTCAAGTGGACAGACTATCTCACTGGCCGAGAGCGGATCATCATCGAGGCAGCATCTACGAGATCGACTCTCGAACATACCCCAACCATCCAGAGTGTGAGCCAACGATCGATTTTCTCAACACTCAATACACCGAATCTGACAAACGGAATCGAGATACATATACTGATACTCATCATCGATAATATTGCTCATATTCTCCTCGATATTACTGGAGATCCTCTACACAAGCGTGGTTATAGACGAGAGACAGGTGAAGCACCAATCAAAGAAAATCTAGCCGCAGCACTGGTCGCATTTGCGAATTGGAAATACGCAACTCCCCTCTGTGATCCTATGTGTGGATCTGGTACGATAGCAATCGAGGCCGTGATGATCGCTCGCAATATAGCTCCTGGTCTCTATCGACACTTCAGGATAGAAGAACTCAAGTTTCATGATAATGCACTCCTCCAGCAAGTACAAGATATCGCTCGTAGCAAAATATACCCAAGTGGCAAATACAGAGTCACAGCAACAGATATCGACCCTGAGATGATACGGATTGCGAGATGAAATGCGAAACGAGCAGGAGTCGATCAAGATATCATATTCTCGGTAGGTGACTACGTGAGTAGTCCTACATCTGAAGGCATTATCATATCAAATCCTCCATATGGAAACCGACTCCAAAATAATCAAATAGATGCTATATATCAAAAACTCGTACGCAATGTGAATGATCAATGAGGTGGATTCATCACAAGTCATGATATCGGTAAAAATACACTCGCAAACAAAAAACTCCTCAATGGATGAGAAGAGTGCAGATTCTGGTATCGAAAAGGATAATTAAAAAACTCTCCCCTATGCTGGGGAGAGTTTTTTAGATGATTATTTTGCTCCAAATAGTCCCTTGATTTTGGCAAATATTCCACTGGCATTTTTTTGTGCAAATGCCTTCACTCCAGCTATATCAGTATTTTTTATAGCCTCTTTGGCATTATCTACAGCCTCAGAGAGACCTGTCTTACCATCTCCATCCACATCTTTACCGACGAGCTCCTGAACTGCCTCCATTACATTTTTGAAGTCGATCTCTGGGAGATCAGTTGTATCGAGTCCGAGCTTGGCTGCTGCACCCTTGAGACCCAGAGTTGCAAGAGATGATTCGAACTTGTCACCGAGACCTGACTTGAGTTGCTCGATCATATCAGATGATACGCCTGATGCTGTGAGTTTTTTGATGATATCATCCATAAGAGAAAAAAATAAGAAAATAAGAGCCTGACGCAATGTCAAACTACAGACATATAATTATATGAGTTCAATTTAAGAAAGCAATAAAAAAATCTCCCAATTTCATGGGAGATTTTTTTGGATTATAGTTATGGTAGCGATACGGAGACTCGAACTCCGGTTACGGGAATGAGAATCCCGTGTCCTAACCCCTAGACGATATCGCCATATCTACAGGTAAACCTGTAGAATTATTTTATTTGCTGAGATCTGTGGTGATACCCATAGATCGAGCAGAACCTGCTACGATACTCATTGCATGATCGAGATCATTGGCATTGAGATCTGGCATTTTTCCTTCTGCAATAGTCTTGAGTTGAGCAACAGTCATATGTCCAACCTTGACCTTGTGAGACTCTTTTGATCCACTCTTGAGTTGGAGTGCATCCTTGATCCACCAAGTCATAGGAGGCTGCTTGGTATAAAAATCAAACGAACGATCCTCATAGATGTTGATGACAGTAGGGAGAACTTTCCCCATCTGTTCACGAGTCTTATCGTTGAACTGTTTACAGAATTCTGCAATCTGGATACCGGTAGGCCCGAGGGCTGTACCGACTGGAGGAGCGGGATTAGCCATTCCTGCCTTGAGTTGTAGTTTTACAACTTTGGTTGGTTTTTTTGCCATAATAATTGGGAATTACATATCATACGAGTGCACTATGATATGCTGATACAGCTCATCATGCTCGGGGAGATACATGCTGAGAGATCGAAATATAATTTTGTTTGAAGCTCGTGCATTATAGAGAAAAGTGAAAAAAAGCAAATGAAAAAATGATAAAATACTTTTTATGTATTTTTAATTGACACTTATAGTATAACTCATATAGTATAATTTACTTTTACTATATTCTATTCTATGAAAAACAACATTATATCTAGTATTGCACTCGCGTGAACTCTATCACTAGCAAGTGCGTGAGCTCTCGCAGAAGACAGAAGAATCTGTACACAACCCCTCTGATATGATATATCAACACAATCATACCAAACTATACGGATCTCATGTGAAAATATGGAAAGCATACTCCGTATGAATGATAACTATCAATCTATGGCAACTCTGAGAAATAGGAAAACATGAGAGCAATTCACGCAAATAAATGATAAGGATAAAAATCCTATCTTCTGAGTATATGTACCACCAAAACAAAATTGAGCTAAGAAAAAGGTCTAATTCCAGTGAATCTTCTCCCCTCTACGTTCTAGGCGGAGATTTTTTATTTCTTTTTTTCCAAATGATCCTGGATCGGATACAAATCTGATGAGCTCATCGATAAGTCATCGAGATAATCCTTGGCTTGAGCCACCTTGTGCCTGAGTGTAGAGATAAGAAATAATCTCCGCTTGAAAAAATGGAGAGAGCAAGAGAAATGCATCGATACGAAAAATATTGGATTTTCAGGACTCGAGCGAGCTGTTGTGAAGCCATGACTCGACTGAATATGCAAGAAAATTACCAAGCGACTGCATGTAATTCGCGAGTTCTCATACTGACTGATGAATACTCGGATTGAGTGACTCAAGTATTGGGACAATATCATGACGTATACGGTTGCGATCATAAGACATATCAGAATTGGTATCATCTTCCCGATATGCTATGTTATTCTCACGAGCATATCGGAGAATATGCTCCTTTGGAGTGGAGAGCAGTGGACGAAAAATAAAACCCGAAACTATACACATACCCGAAAGTCCTCGTACCTTGCCTCACTTGATGAGATTCCCGATGATTGTCTCTGTCTGATCTACTGCGTGATGTCCAGTGAGGATATATCTCGCACCATATTTCATACGAACTGATTCGAGGAATCTATACCGTTCACGACGAGCAATTGCTTCGAGATTGGATTTTTCTATTTTAGCCATATTCCCGATATCGAGTTTCTCGACCTCGAATACGATATTCTCTCTCATACAAATACTCGCGACAAGCTCTCTATCTCAGTCCGATGCTACTGATCTCAGAGAGTGATCTAGATGAGCAACGATGATATTTTCTTTTTTGTGACTCGTGAGCATCAGATCCAAGAGTACCATACTATCTACTCATCCGCTCACAGCTAGCAATATAGAATCATCAGGTTTGATATATTTCTGAAATGTGGAAAAAAAAGATTGCATATATCTAGAGTTGTTTGTTCAATCTCCTCACAAAGGTAATAAAATCATCATCTGGAGCTACGATATTGACCATTTCTTTATGACACTTGCTACATCGATGCCTGATCATATCTCATTTTTTCTTGCGATAATCGATCCCGATTGGAGCCATGAGTCAGTGACAGGCAGAGAGTCGATCCCCAGGAATCACATCATCCACATGGAGTGAATAGAGACACGCAGGACAGTGATTGCGTGCTGAACCAGTGGGATGGATAGTGACACCCATTCCACAATTCTGACAAGCAAATGACTCATTCCGCATCGTGAATCCCATAGTATATTACGTTAATTCGAAACCAAATATCCTCTCCATCAAATCCAAACTCCCAGGAATGTTGCTGAATACAATAGGTACAATGTAGAAAATAATACTAATATAGTACATTCCACTGAGAGAAGCAATGATACCAAATACAAAAAATATAATCATAACACCTCGACGGATATTGCCCTGTTTACGCAAACGGGAAGTTATCTCGCCATTTTCTATATTTTTAGATTTCTGTATATATAACTGGAGTGCTATATTCGCGAGAGCTGCAAGGAGAAGATTAATCCCGTATATCACTCCAGCTAGTTCCAATTTCGGATAGGTACCAAGGAGTCATGCAGAAAAAGGGATCAGCGCTAGTATAGCCAGAAAAAAAGTATTGAGTTGTACTACCCAACGATCGATATTCTTGGCACCCGTATGAAATAAGAAGTGATGACTGAGCCAAAACATGGCAATCACAGCCACAGAGAGGAAGTATCCAATCAAAATATGCCCATACTCAGAGAGTGTATGCCATAGCTCTATATTGCTAACATCTGGACCCAATTCTGGTACCTTGATTTCCAGAACGAGGATAGTGATAATAATAGCGAATACACCATCTGAGAATGCTTCGAGACGTAATTTATTCATAATTAGAGGGGGTTATAATGAGAGATTTATCATAATCGGGCAATGATCTGATCCCATATGATCAGGTAAATACTCTATATTGCGAGTTTTTGCGACAATACTATTATCACCCCACCAATAGTCTATACGCCATCCAACATTGGTAAGACGCGAACGAGTGATGACATCCCACCAAGAGTAGACATCTCGCGTATCTGGATTTTTTACTCGCCAGATATCGTGCCAATCTGTCCGCACGCAATCATCGAGCCACGATCGTTCGAGTGGATGAAATCCAATTTTTCCATCGTTGGCATCTGGACGAGCGAGATCAATACGGTTATGAGCACAATTAACATCACCACCCCAGAGTACGCTATGTCCGAGTAACCTGAGTGAGTCGATATATAGAGAGAATTGTCGATAAAACACGAGCTTTCCTGCCCAGGCTTCTTCAGATTTTCCACCATTTGGAAAATATATTCCAAATATATCCATAATGTTTCCACTTGATTTACCCGTGAGACTCACATGAGCTACTCTTCCCTCATTGGCTACGGGATCACCTGGAAAACTGGACATAAACTCTATCTCATAGTTCTCAAATACGCGAGAATGAATCCATACACCAGTTCCTGCATATCAGGCTTTTTCTGCAGGATTATAATACGCACTATAAGGACTTGGGGAATTGATATATGCAGAGAATTTGTCTGGAGTTCATTTGATCTCTTGCATGAATATGATATCTGGATCATAGCTACCTATGAGATTCTGGATTTCTCATTTTTTCTCGACAGCTCTGAGTCCATTGACGTTCCAGGTGATGATTTTCATGTATTATTCTACAGTTACGGATTTCGCGAGATTGCGTGGCTTGTCCACGTCTCGACCGAGAGAATTAGCAATATGATATGCCCAGAGTTGGAGTATGACGACTTCGAGAAATGGATTGAGTTCAGAGATGAGTGGATCGAATTCGATTACATCAGCATATATATGTTTGTTCGTGTCAGAGCGAGCGATAATACCGACTACTGGACCTCCTCGAGCTCGGATTTCTTCGGCAGATGAGGCGTTTTTGGATGATAATATACCTCCTCCATTGACCATTAGTGATGGGAATTCAGCATCTATGAGTGCTATAGATCCATGCTTGAGTTCTCCAGATGAATACGCCTCAGAGTGTATGTAGGCAAGTTCCTTGAGTTTGAGTGATCACTCCATAGCGATCACGAGTTCATGAGCACGACCGAGATAGAAAAAGTTATGAACATGAGCATATTTCTCAGCAACTTGTTTGATGGCTTCATTCTGGAGGAGGAGTTCTGATAGAGCCTCAGGGAGCTTCTCGATGGCATCGATGATCTCTCGATACTTGCGATAATCGAGTCAGTTCTTCTGACCGAGATAGAGAGCGAGAAATAGGAAACATCCGACCTGTGAGACAAATGCCTTGGTCGATGCAACACCTACCTCTGTCCCTGCTCGTGTGAAGAGCCCCTGTCCAGCCGCCCTGGCAATCGCTGATCCTGGTACATTTACAATGCCAAATACATGACCTCCTTGCTCTTTCACGATTTTGAGAGAATCAAGAGTATCGATCGTCTCTCCTGATTGGGATACAAATATATAGAGTTCATCTGAAGAGACGAATTTTTTCTTATATTTGAATTCTGTAGAGACTATGACATCAACTGGGATATTCGCAAGTTCCTCGAGATAGTACTTGCCGAGGAGTCCTGCATGATAGCTCGTCCCTGAGGCGACGACTATAATTCGCTTGATACCAAGCCCGGAGATTGACTCGAGAGTGTCCGAGTGGAGAGAATGTGAACCAAAATTGATACGACCACGCCATACATCTTCGAGAACTCGTGGTTGTTCCCATATTTCCTTGAGCATAAAATTCGGAAAATCTCCGAGCTCCGTGATTTTTTCACTCTCATCAACCACCTGACGAGTCCGATCGGTCTGTTGCCCGCCTGAGATGATCGTATAGGTGTCAGCGGTAATCTGGAATATATCTCCATCTTCGAGGATGATGTAGTCATCGATAAGTCAGATGAGTGAGCGATAGTCCGATGAGATATAGCGAGCCTCACGGCCGAATCCGAGTACCATCGGGCTTCATTTTTTGGTACCAAAAAGTACACCACTATTATCACGATCAATAAATACGAGTCCGTAGGCCCCATGCATTCTCTGAACCAATTTGCTCATCGTAGACTGGTAGTCTCAGTCCCACATATCCTCAAATAACTGTACTGTCACCTCAGTATCCGTCTCAGATTGGAATATATATCACTTGGCGATGAGTTCTCACTTGAGTTCAGCATAGTTCTCGATGATCCCATTGTGAATGACGACCCAACGTCCCGACTGTGAGGTATGTGGATGACAGTTTGCTTCTGTGACACCTCCATGTGTCGCCCAACGAGTATGTCCAATACCAGTTGAGAATTTTGAAAAATCCATTGCATCAGTTTTGACACGGAGATTGTTGACCCGACCGACTGATCGTATCACCTGAGTGTGATGGGCTGTATCAACAACACAGATTCCAGCACTATCATATCCACGATACTCTAGTCGCTGAAGACCTGCGAGTACCTCAGTTGCCGCTTTCCCAGATGTTCCTAGATAACCGAATACACCACACATACAAGAAAAAGATAAAAAATATATATAGGGAAATTATAGAAAAAATACAGAGAAAAGCAAAATTATGGATCATTTTGTTGCTTTTTATCTCAGGTTGTGACAAGATAAGATGAGTTATCTACATTTTCTAACTTGTACCTCATGGATTATTCTCTCCTATTCGCGGGACTCTGTCTCGCTCTCGTATGTGCTTTTGAGTTTATCAATGGTTTTCACGATACTGCGAATGCTGTGGCACCAGTCATCTACTCGAATTCTCTTGCACCTCGCAAAGCCGTATTACTTGCTGCATTTTTTAACTTCCTGGGTGTCGTCGTCGGTGGTACGGGTGTCGCTATCGGTATCATGAAGCTCCTCCCTCTCGATAAGATCGCTCACTCTGGTATGGCATTCGGTATATGTGCCGTACTCGCACTCCTCATCGCAGCGATCATATGGAATTTTGGTACTTGGTACCTCGGTATCCCTGCATCAAGCTCCCATACACTCATCGGATCGATCCTCGGAGTATCACTCGTTATGCACTATATGGATACAAGTGTGAATCTGCCTTGGACCAAAGTGATTGAGACATTCGAGGCACTTCTCTTCTCTCCATTCGTCGGATTTATGCTCGCATTTGGTGCTATGCATATATTGCATCTGTATGTGAGAAATACTGATTTTTTCAAAAGTCCTGGAAAGTTCTGGAATAAATATCCAGAAAAATGGATCAAATATACACTCATCACTACTTCAACATTTGTGAGCTTTGCTCATGGATCCAATGATGGACAGAAGTGAGTAGGACTCGCAATGCTCATATTGATAGCATTTTTCCCAACGATGTATGATATCCCTGGTATCATCAGTGGTACAGAAGCAATCCCATACTGGGTCATTGTCATGATCTCGGTATCTCTCGGTCTCGGTACTATGGTAGGATGGAAGCGTATTGTCGTGACCATAGGCGAAAAAATAGGAAAAGATAAACTCACCTATGCTCAAGCAACCGTCGCATCACTCATGACGGCTATCACGATCGAGACTGCATCATATCTCCATCTCCCTGTCTCTACGACACATATTATGTCCTCTGGTGTCGCTGGTACTATGGCACATGAACATGGCAAAAATGGACTCCAAGGTGGTACAATCAAAGCAATCCTCATGGCATGGGTACTCACAGTGCCTATATCTACGGTTCTTGCTGGAGTTATATTCTATACACTGCAGACAATATTCGTAAAATAGTTTGACTCTAGAGTGAAATCTCCTATACTCGCTCGCGACCAATGCCGTTCAAATCATTTGTCTGAAATTTCCTCGCAAGAGGGAATTTTTTTGACTTCTCGCTCATTTTTCATATATTCATATTATGACTCAACGACCAACTATTATCACGATCAAGATTATCTCTCCACTCGGATAGGTTATTTGTCGTGAAATAGTACACACAAACCTCTCCGAAATTCGGAGAGGTTTTTTCTAGAGTTCTTAACTTTTTCTTTTTTATGAATACTCATGTTATCAAAGTTGGTGGTGAAAATGCCTCTAATCTAGAGACATCTGGATGGTTGGCAGATTTCCATAATCAATGAAATCAAGTCGCTGTAGCCATATCTGCACTCAGAACAAAACCACTCAATACTACTACAGAACTCCTGAAAGCAAAATCTATATTCGATACAGAGGGGATGGAGGCGGCTCTGGCTATACTCAAAAATCTCTATACAGTGCATATAGAGACCCTACAAGATGCGGGGATGTATGATACTGAATTAAGAAACAAGCTACAATTACTATTTGAGCAATACTTCCCAGAAAATCTCGCATTCCCAATCCCATGAGGACAATATAGTCAAGAATGATCTCAGATGGATAATCTCATCTTATCTGGAAGTGGAATGCGACTCCCAACTCAGAGTACAAAACAATCCATACATATAGCTAAGGAACAACGATTTATATGATATGGAGAGGTAATGTCAGCCCACATACTCAGCCATCTACTCACTACTCGATATCAAGTTGCCAATACCATCATCGATCATCAATTATCTGATCAAAATAGTACTTCTCGTATATCTGATATCCTGCGTGATGAGATAGGAACTAGAGTACATACTGCCATCGATATAGGACTCGTAATAGTACCAGGATATATATCAGTGATGGATCATAGCATAGTCGAGGCATATGGTCGTGGTTATACCGACAAGACAGCAGAGCGAACTGCAGTAGGACTTGCGAATCTATGACATACTCCTATTCTCCATATTCAGAAACAAGTGCCTATGTATTCTTCTCATCCAGTACATATAGATGATGTCAGACCACTATGAGATATATCGTATTGGACTGCTGCTGAGATCACAGGATCACGAGGTGCCAATGCCCAGGTTCTCAATGAAAATACGATCACCAGAGAACTCACAGCTCACAATATCCCAATATGGGTATATAATCCATTTGAACCAAATGCACCGAAAACAACCATATCACAACCATGATCATCAGAAACTGGCATACAGTTCATCGATAGTAGAGATCATGTGAGTACCATCACTATATCTGGATTTGCTATGTCATGACCTGGACTCTTGGCTCAACTCACTGATCTGTTTGTCAGACAAAATATATCTATCGACAGTATTTCGTCATCTGAAACAGAGGTGACATTCACTGCATACGGTGAGATGAATGAAGAAAAGAAAACTACACTCAGCAATATACTCTCAGGAAGTCTCGGTGACGAATATATAGTAAATATAAAAAATAATCTCGGACTCATCTACTGTATATGAGATAATCTTGCTGGACACCCAGGCCTCCTCGAGAAGATAACGGGGACACTTGCTCAAGCTGATATAGATATCGAGTGTATATCGCAATCAAGATGACAACGAGCAGTCACCATCGGAGTGAGCTCATCACATCTCAAACAATGAGTCAAAACTCTACATGCGAAACTCATAGAAAACCGAGACTAATTTTTTGCCTTTTCTCTCATTTTTTCTATACTGATTCATATTTTGTTGACTCAATCCATATGTCCACCCCCAACTACTCAGGCGAATCCATAGAACGTATCAAAAAACTTGAGAGAATCCGATCTCTCGGAGTCAATCCATTTGCCTATCGATATGATACAACTCAAACAATCTCCTCGATCAATAGTCAATACATAGCCAAGCTCGCAGAGTGAGAGAATTCTCCATTTCGGACTGTCGAGACTATCATAACTACTCCGCAAGGTACTATCTCTATCGCTGGACGAGTGGTGCTCCATAGGTCATTCGGAAAGATCTGTTTTGCGACGATTGCTGACGGATCTGATCGGATTCAGATACTCTTTTCGAGAGAGAATTGTTCGATTCTTGTCGATGGGGAGTTGCGAATTGAGTTATCTGGAGAGACTGAACCTATCTCTGCATACAAGTTTGCAGAGAAACTCATAGACCTCGGGGACTTCATATGAGTGACGTGAGAGTTATTCTATACTCACAAGTGAGAACTCACACTATTTGTACGAGATTTCACTTTTCTCACCAAGGCCATACGTCCCCTCCCTGAAAAATTCCATGGACTCTCCGACACTGAGACGCTCTATCGTGAACGCAATCTCGATCTCGTGACCAATGATGAGACATTTGCTCGGTTCAAACTCAGATCTCGGGTGATACGAGAGATGAGGAGATTTTTTGAGTCCAAGTGATTCGATGAGGTAGAGACAGCTATACTCCAAGCTCAGGCTGGTGGAGCTATGGCGAGGACATTTTCGACTCATCACAATGATCTCGATCATGACTTCGTCCTGCGTATATCACTCGAGCTCGATCTCAAGCGTACTATCGGTGGATGATTTTCTCGAGTATTTGAGGTTGGCAAAAATTTTCGCAATGAATGAACCGATCCATCTCATCTCCAAGAGTTCACAATGTGTGAGTGGTATGCAGCATACGCTGATCTCGATACGAATAAAAAATGGACAGAAGAAATGTTTCATCATATTGTCGCAACTTGTCTCCCATCCCCAGTCGTGCAAGTGATGAACAAAAATGGGGATATGATTGATGTCGATCTCGGAGCAACTTTTGCATCAAAACGATTTCCCGAACTCCTCATGGAACATGCAGGCGTCGATATGTTCACAAACTCTCTCGAACAATTGCAAAAGATCGCAAAAGAAGTAGGAGTCGAGAAGATAGCAGGCGTTGGCAGAGCCAATCTCCTCGATGACATCTACAAAAAAACTGCCAGAGCTAAACTCATACAACCAACATTTGTATTCGACTATCCCGAAGATCTCAAGCCACTTGCAAGACCAAATGGTGATGGTACAGCATGTTGCTACCAGCTCGTGATCAATGGATGGGAAGTGGTGAACTCCTACGGAGAACTCATAGATCCACTTGTTCAGAGACAACTTTTCGAGGTGCAGTCATCTGCCAAGGCAGGAGGTGATGAAGAGGCTATGGAGATAGATGAAGTATTTCTGAAGGCGATGGAACATGGATTCCCACCGATGACGGGTTCAGGATTTGGGATCGATCGACTGATCACACTATTTACGGGACAGGGCAATCTGCGAGATACTGTACTATTTCCGACGATGCGACCAATAGTATCTCATAGGGATGAGAAATCTGGACAATAAGGAATAATCCCCCCAGAAATGGGGGGATTATTTTGCCTTTTTCATACTTTTCTCTATAATCTGTCAGGCGTAACTCGTCCCCGTAGTTTAGTGGAAGAACAAGGCACTCCTAAGGCTTAGACACAAGTTCGATTCTTGTCGGGGGCACCATCACATATATATCGCTAGCTCGCCATTCTAGAAGAGATCGTCAGACAACTATCTGTTCTGGAACGACGAGTGATACATTCATAGATTTTTTTTATTTTTTATTTTTTCTCATTATGCTCGTCTGACTCAAGGACAAGGATTCACTCAATAGGGTCGTCGTCACCAAAACCTATAAAATAAGCAACAAAAATATCTCATTCGAATCAGGCAGGCTTGCCCTCTTTGCTACTGGATCAGTAGTTATCCAAGATGAAACTGGTAACTTCCTCCTCACAACTTGTGGAATCGGGAATCCCAAAGATGGTGATTTCTTCCCACTCACTGTCGAGTTCCAAGAAAAATTCTATGCAACAGGAAAAATCGGAGGAAATCGTTTCATGAAACGAGAGTGACGTCCAAGTGAGGCATCTATACTCAATAGCCGTATGATCGATCGCCCGATCCGTCCGATGTTCCCGAAAGGAACTCGTACTGATACGCAGATCATCTCATCTATCATGTCATCATCAGGACTCTCTGATTTTGGTTGGTATGGTATCACGGGGGCGAGTCTCTCTGTGATGCTCGCTTGAGTTACTGAGTTCGAGTGACCAGTTGCAGGAGTACGTATTGCAAGTGATGAAGCTGGTAATTTTATATTTGATCCGACATTCGATCAGATAGCTAACGCTCATCTTGACCTCACCGTTGCAGGAACTCTCGATGCTATCACCATGGTCGAGTCTCAAGGTTCAGAGGTATCAAACGAGCTTATGGTTCGGGCTTTTGAATATGCTCATTCTATCATCAAGGATCTCTGTCGTGCACAGCTCAACTTCGTAGAAGAATATAAAAAAATACATGTACTCCCGACTACAGTACTTATTGTTGGATCTATAGATAAGGATACACAGAGTATGGTACAGAGTATCATCACTGAAGATGACATCCGACTCGTCTATGGTCTCGGCAAACTCGAGTTCCATGATGCTATGCATGATCTCGTTGAGAGAGTAGCAGAAAAAGTCGGATATGATAAGGAATCCAATATTCCAAAGATGGGAGATATCGCAGATAGTGTGAAGTGAGTGATCCAGGATCATATGAGAAAAACTATTCTCGAAACTCAGACTCGCCTCGATGGTCGTCGGTGTGATGAGGTTCGTCCTGTGAGAGCTAGTGCTCCTATACTTCCACGAGCTCATGGATCTACACTATTTGAACGAGGAGTGACTCAGGTTCTCTCAGTCGCAACTCTCGGTGGACCTGGGGATATCCAGCTCGTTGACGATATGTTCGAGGAGAATACCAAGAGATATATCCATCACTACAACTTCCCTCCATTTTCGGTTGGTGAAGTCAAGCCACTCCGTGGAGTAGGTCGTCGTGAGGTAGGACATGGTAGGCTTGCTGAGAAGGCCCTCGAGCCAGTTCTCCCTAAACAAGTAGACTTCCCATATATGATGCGTGTTGTTTCTGAGACAACCACTTGTAATGGATCATCTTCTATGGCATCAGTTTGTGGGTCTACTATGGCACTCATGGATGCATGAGTACCTATCACTGCGATGGTTGCCTGAGTTGCAATGGGTATGATCTACGATGAGGAAACTGGTCGATATGAGATCCTTGCAGATATCCAGGCTCAAGAGGATTTCCTTGGAGATATGGACTTCAAAGTGGCTCGTACCGATAAGGGTATCACAGCACTCCAGATGGATTGCAAGATATCTAGACTCTCTATGCAAGTGATAGAAGAGGTATTCGCGAAATCCATAGATGCAACAGGGTACATCATGGGTGAGATGAGAAAATGTATGTCAGCTCCTCGATCAGAACTCTCTCCATATGCACCATTCCTCCTATCAGTATTCGTTCCTGAAGAGAAGATGCGAGAGGTCATCGGTAAGGGTGGTGAGACAATCCAGGGTATCGAGAAAGAATTCGGAGTCGAGGTCAATCTCGAAGATAGTGGAACCTGTACTATCACAGCGAAAGATCAGGTGAGTGGTAAGGCAGCTCTCGAATTCATCCGAAATATTCTCAAAGATATCGAAGTCGGAGATGTATATGATGGTAAAATCATAAAAATCCTCGATACTGTCGGTGCAATTGTCGAGATTGCTCGTGGAAAAGAAGGAATGGTACATATCTCAAAATTCGGAGTCAAGGAACGCATCGACAATGTGAATAATGTAGCAAAAGTCGGCGAGATCATCAAGGTCAAGGTCTACTCAGTAGATCGAGAAAAAGGTCGAATTGGACTCGAGAAAATAGTTACAATTATTTAATATAACTTATATGAGTAGCATACTGGAATCAGTGCAATTGAGTCATGAAGAGCAAGGGAGTGTCAATGTACTCACTCGTGGATCTGGGATAGATCCACTATCTCTGACTGATATACGCAAGCATCTCACCATCACAGATAAAACTGCTTGGGAAATCATAAAAGCTCAGTTTGGATCAATATGAAAAGAAAAAGTATCAGCAATACTCAAAGCAGTTACAATCACTAAGTGAGTAGAATATAGTACTCGTGATCTGGTTACTATGCTACTTGACCTTCCTGGATGAGATATCCTACAAGAAAAACTCGATAATTAGTCCTCTCAAATGAGAGGTTTTTTATTGTGATTCTGATATTTTCTCTATAATCACAATATCCTAACACTACCAATATGCTCTATCCTACTCTCGATACCATCGTCATGCAGACTATCGATCTCTACAAGACAAGGTCAAATCTCCCAAAACTCGATCTGACACAATTCAAAACTCCAATCGTTGTCGGGAGTGGTAATGGCTACTATACAGGTCGTATTCTATTTCGGAATTTGGGTGCTTTTTTTGCGACGGAGTCTGAGGTCGAGGCAAAACTCGAGAATATCTCATCCATCACTGATGTAGTAGTAGTATCTGCATCTGGAGAGAAGCATGCTCCAATAATCCTAAATGCAGCGAAAAAACATAATAAAAATACATTCCTCATCTCATCAAGTGAGAAGAGTTCTGGAAGAGAAATAGCAGATCAGAGTATAATCATGCCAAAAATCGAAGAACCATACACCTATAATACTTCGACATACTTCGGATATATGCTCGCCGAGGATCCGAGTCTCGATATGAATGCACTGGAAATATTTATCACAAATACCCTAGAGAGAGAAATCCAAAAAATTGATTTTAGTCAATATACCAGTTTTTGTATCGTGATTCCTGATCAGTTTGTTCTGATTCGAGAGATGTTCGAGACCAAGTTTATAGAACTCTTTGGACGCAAAGTCGCCCGAGATGTCTTCTCATATGAACAAATGAAACATGCTACCACTGTTGTCCAAGAATCAACAGAACTCTTTATTTGTTTTGAGAATACAACAAGGATACAATACTGAGTAAATCAGATAGATCTCCCTATATTCAGTGCAATGAGCTATGCAGCTATGATGCTCGTTGGATACTATACGATTTGAAAGATCCAAGTCGCATTTCCTCCATATTTTATGAATTCTATAGATGACTATTGTATCCGAGCCAAGGCACTGAGTGGATTCAATATATCACCCATTGTGAAGGTATAATTTTCATACCATTATTCATTCCTATTCTGTATTTTCTCAGTCTTTCTACTTATATAGTCTTTGGTTCCCTATTTTTCGTATCTGTCAGTGAGATTTTCCGTAAAAAATACAAACTGTTTGAGTGAGGAACGAACCAAGTTATTGTATTTTAGGAAATCGAAATGGTAACAGATAGAAAAATAAAAAATATTCTCACTTTTGCTATTTTCCTATTTTTATCTATACTCCCCGACATGAACACAAAAAATCTCTACGCATTCACCCTCGGTCGAGAGTGGAAAGTATCTCTCGCTGAACTATTTGCACTCTGGGGCATCGACTCGTACCGATCGCATACTGAGACGGTCGCTATATTCCAGATCGTCGGGTATTCACATGAACAGTTGCGACGCAAATTCCTCAACATCGGAGGATCTATCCGTATCATCGAGATTCTCGGAGATACGACAGCTGGATCATTCCCGACAGATGTTATCGAGTTCATAACGGCTCAAAAATGAACTGGAAAGATCGACTTCGCACTCGCCTCATATGGGATAGAGTTCAGACTCTCGGATATCGGACTCAGAATCAAGCAAACACTCAAACAAAATGGTGCCAGCATCCGCCTGGTCAATCAACTCAATGAAAATATCAATGCAGCGAGTTTCAAAAAAGAAAAACTCGCAAAAACAGGATACGAATACTCGATCATACAGATGTCAGACGATTGCTATATCGGGCGGACTCTCGCCTGTCAGGATATCGACTCATATGCAAAGCGTGATACTGCCAAGTCTCGTGATATGATCATCGGTATGATGCCTCCGAAGCTGGTCCAGATGATGATCAATATAGCAATCTGAGGACAGAATATCAGCAATACTACCAATCCTATATCTATATACGATCCGTTCTGTGGACTCGGGACAACTCTCATCGAGGCTGCAAATATGGGAATATCTCGGGTATATGGGAGCGATCTCTCGAGTGAGATGACGAGATCTACGGAATCTAGCCTTGCACAATATATAGCAGAAGAACGAGTCTGGCAAGAACGAATACTCAAGGTTGGAGGTACTCCCAATAAAGATTTCAGTAATTTTCAGAGCAATATCATGCAACTCGACGCTCGTGAGGTCGCGACCGCAAAGACTCAGCTCGCAATCCCTAGTATTCCGTTTGAGAATATAGTGATCGTATCTGAGTGATACCTCGGCGAGATCATGCATGCAAGTCAGATCACCCTAGACCGAGCAAAAGAAGAACGGCGAAAACTCAGTCGTATGTATGATGAATTCTTCTCTGGACTCTCTAAAGCAAAATTTTGCAATAGTATCGTTATGACTTTTCCTTTCTGGAATTTGAATGGTACCTATTCCTATTTTATCGAGATATACGATATCATAGAGAAATATGGATTCGAGGTTGTATCACTCCTCCCATGGGAGATGAAACTCAACACTACAAAGTGATCACTTCTGTATCGTCGTGAGAGTCAGACCGTTGGACGTGAAATCATCAAAATAGTATCCAAAAAATAATATGTCATTCGCTCCTCTCAATCTCGCAGATCGTGAAAAAAATCCCGACTACCACGATAAGTCTCGGGATATGGAAACTGCCCTAGTATGGAATGCTATCAATACAGTCCTCATCAATATGAGTCGTCTCGAACTCATCCCATATATACGGAGTGTGAAACTTTGAGAGCGTACTATCGTCATCACCACTACCAAACCAATAGTCAATGCGGAACTCAGGATATATGGTGAGCAAATTCTCTCGTTTTCCAATGAGAGTCTTGAGCGAATTGGGAGTATAAAACGAGAAAAAATTATGTGGAAATAGTTTTTGATGGTTTGATAAGTCAAGCATCCACAAAACGAGCAAATTCTCGTGTTGTATCTGTAATAAGTCACTCAACTAATTGGTCATCTCATATTTCTCGGGCTCGAGGTACATATATTTGTGTTGTGGTTTTCATCGTTTTGCGTGCAGATTTGACCTTGTCTGGCCTGAGGAGACCGTCTATATCTCGCATATTATCTCGTCTCTCTGTCGCCTTGATACGAAAAAGTTCCCGTGGCATACCAGCAATCATACAGAGAAATATAAACTCGGCATAGATTTCTTGTTGATCTTCTGGAGTTGACTGAGCGAGGTACATATCTGCAAAAAAATGAAACCAAAGGGCTTTCAAAGACGTACACATCGCACTTGTAAGGTGATCACTTTCAGTAAGTTGTAGAGCAAACTTCTCAGCATTATTTTTTCCTATATTGCTATAGAGATCGAGAAAACCATTCCGCAATATTTCACCCCATACAAATGGGTTACTTTCTTTTATTTTTTCTACCTGAGTTATCACGCTTGGTGTAGGCTCACTCATCCAGAGAATATCGAGAATAATATGGATATCGAATCCAGTATCAGCAATCTTCTGGAGTCCATTTGGATGGTCTTCTACACAATCATGGAGGATGAGTGCTATGAGATATTCAGACTTACAGAGCTCAGATGGATAGAGTGTTTCATTCAGATATATTCATATAGATCTATCGATATGGCGGATATATGGAGCTCCATTATGTCGAGTTTGCCCTATATGCAGACCTACTGCAAGATCATATGCTTTTTTTACTTCTTGTTTTTGAGATTCTGAGAACCCACTACATTTCTCATGTTGAAAAATATCATCCAATGCAGGATGACTGTTCATATTGCTGATGCTATGAATAATAGCCATAATATTACAATAAATTTAAAACACTATAACAATAATATATACTCTGTCAAATATATAATTTGACTTTTATATATTATTACTCTTATTTTCCTTTTGCCTGTTCTGATTTTTTGCATATAATCCAGTCTATATGTCTATACAATCATCCAGGTCTCCCGATATCAACAGAGTAGTCAAGCCTGAATCCAGAGAAGAGGATATCGTCTCCGAGATATCACTCAGACCACAGAGACTATCTGAATATGTCGGGCAAACTCAGATGAAACAACATCTCACTGTCGCAATCGAGTCAGCCCGAATCCGTAAACAGACTCTGGAACATATCCTGTTCTACGGACCTCCTGGTCTCGGGAAAACTACTATATCGACCATCATTGCTCACGAAATGGGATCTGCTATCAAGTCTACGAGTGGTCCTGCGATCGAGAAACAATCGGATATCGTATCACTCCTCACGAGTCTCTCTGAATGAGAGATACTATTCATCGATGAGATCCATAGACTCCGTCCTCAGATCGAGGAGATACTCTACTCAGCAATGGAGGACTATACGATCGATATCATGATTGGCTCTGGGACTGGGTCGACGAGTGTCTGTATGGATATACCGAGGTTCACACTCATTGGTGCGACAACTCGCCTATCGAGCCTATCCAATCCGCTCAGAGACAGGTTTGGCAATGTGATGAAACTCGACTTCTATGAGCCTGCAGATCTCGCAAAAATAGTGAAGAGATCATTCTCTATTCTCGGATTCTCTGCTATCTCGGATGATGCCATCATGGCGATAGCACTCCGGTCACGTGGGACACCTCGTATAGCCAATCGCTATACCAAGATCCTCAGAGACTACGCTACTATAGGCAAGTCGATAGAGTCTCGGGAAGATTGCGAGGCTATATTCGAGAGTTTTTGAGTCGATGCTCACGGCCTCGATATCCTGGACCGCAAGTTGCTGTCACACCTGATCCATACATTCCACTCTCGACCTGTCGGACTCTCGACACTTGCCTCTGTCATCGGTGAAGAGATCGCAACCATCGAGGAGGTCGTAGAACCGTATCTCCTACAGATCGGATTCATAGAGCGAACACCACGAGGACGACAGATCACAATGCAATGAGAAGAATACACTCGATGAAAATAATTTGCGAGAAAAACAAAAATCGATATACTCATAAGAGTCTATAACCAACCTATAGATATGGTCACATGACTTGGTACGAGCATATGCAAATCCCTCTCGACGATATCGTAAGGTTTTTTGATAGTATTCATAACTCCCTCTCGAATATCGAAGAGGGAGTTTTATTTTTACTCTCTCTTTGTTCCCTATTTTCATTTACCCCCTTTCCTATGCGATCACTCATCCTCCTCATCATCTCGACACTTCTCACTATGACAACTCTCTCAGCAGCAACTGTCTCAGGCGAGATCAGTGGCACAAAAAGTCCAACTACAAATGTAGCTATCCCAAAAACTCCAACAATCAAGTACTATACTGGTACAAAGTGAGGATGCTACATGCTCGTCAAAAATGCTAAAACTGGAAAAATGATCAAAAGATATGTGAATAAAAGTTTCTGTAAAAAATAGAACTATATCAACATATTGAATATAACTCCCAAAAAAACTATGCGAAAATATCTCATCATCCTCATACTCGCTCTCATCGGAGTATGGAACGCAGTATATCTCTCTATCCCTGCATACGAGTTCTGGAACGGGGCCAATAGCTCCGCTCTCCAGATGATGCCATGTGATCTATCAGAAACACTCTCTTGTAGTAGTATACTCCAGAATCCTCGAGCTATCATCTTCTCTGTCTGAGAATTCAGAGTTGCATTCCCGATGATTGCTCTCGTGGTCTATCCGATCCTCGCTCTACTCGCTCTCTCTGGCTGGATCCGCAAGTCACTCACAGAGGCAAAGATCCTCACAGGTATGGCAGCTGGTGGCATACTTTTTAACTCATATGTCATCTCTCAAGAGTTCATTGTAGGAGTATTCTGCCCACTCTGTGCGATGTGTACAGTTATCATCATCGCGATATTTATCCTCTCGATCACTATCTGGAAATGAGAAAAGAAGATAGCAAAATAAAATATATATCAATTAGCTCTTCTCATATAAAATCCCTCACTCTCTTGCTCATTCCTCTATGTCTATCAGTCCATACAAACTCGCCACTCTCCCTAATTCATGACAGAAAATAACCAAAACACATCTATAGTTTTCTACGACGATGGACTCGAACTCCATCTCGATAGCCAGAATGATACTATCTGGGCAACTCAGGGTGATATTGTTGAGTTATTTGATATAGATCAATCAGTAGTAGCAAGGCATATAAAAAATATATTCTCCTCAGGAGAAGTCGAAGAAAAAAGCAATATGCAAAAAATGCATATTCCAAATTCTGATAAACCAGTGAAACTCTATTCACTTGATATCATACTTGCCGTAGGATATAAGACAAATTCTGGACGAGCGATACAATTCCGCCAATGGGCAACGAAGCGACTCAAAGAATATCTCATTGATTGATATAGTATCAATCAAAAAAACAACTCAAAGAAAAACTCAGAAATCTCCTCACACTATAAAAAAACGGTTCCCTACTTGCGTAGAGAACCTCAGGGTCCGAAGACTTTTGTACGAATAGTACATCACTATTTTACTTAAAGTAAAATGTTTTTTACCCTTATTTTACCATAAAATACCATGAAATCCCTCATATTCCTCCTCATTCCTCTACTATTTCTCTCATCTTGTTCTATTGATTGGAATGATGAAAAGGATAGAAAAATAACAGAACTAGAAAATCAATTACAAAAGAAGGAAAGAAAAATAGATGATATAAAAAGTGCGGTTGATGATTGTAATAGTAATATTTCTGAGGCTCAAAGCTACATTGGTGAAACTTATGAAGAAATGAATGATGCATTAGAAAATTTACAAGAATGTGATATTTACTAACAACTAACTATTTTAAATTATGGAGACTAAAGATATATTTTTAATACTATCACCTTTTATTGCTTCCTATCTCACTTATTTCTTTGGATTTAAAACGAAAAGGAAAGAGGAAATAATTAAATTTAAAGAAGAAAGATATTTAAAGCTTTTGTGAGAAATAAGGAATATACTTTTCATAAAAGAAAATAAAAATCATCATATGAATTTATTTCTAAATGAACATAGGAATTTATGGCTCTATTGATCAGATGAAGTTATTCAAGAATTAAATAAACTTCTAAGTTTTTTCCTAAATAGTTCAATTCGTATAAATCACGAGGAATTAAATGAAAATGAACTTGCTAGACTTATTTGAAATCTGGTACTTTCCATAAGAAAGGATTTATGAATAAAATCATCTCTTAAAAATACTGATTTTCCAGTAATTTCCCCTTTAGAATAAAAAATCTTAACCTAATAGCTTTTCCCCCTATGTCTCTCTCTCTCTCCACTCGCCGCCACTCTCTATCACATATCATGGCACAAGCTACTCGCATGGTCATGGGTGCAGATGCCAAGCTCGCCATAGGACCAGATATCGATACTGGTTGGTACTATGATATCGACTTCATGGACAAGACTCTCGAAGAATCCAAGCTCAAGGATATCGAAAAGAAGATGAAATCTATCGTTCGCGAATGACAAGAATTCCGTCAATTCTCACTACCCGTTGCGGATGCCAAGACTCTCGTATCAGCACTCGGTGAGATCTACAAACTTGAGATGATCGAGGATCTTGCGACTCGTGGTGAGACCGTGATATCATTTTTTGCCAATATCGGAAAGTTCAATAATCCTGTATATGCAGGATTTGAATTCCTCAACAATCCTGACTCATACACCGTAGACACTGCCGAGGGTCGAACGGTAGTCGCTGAGAATCAAGGGAAAACCAATTTTGATTTCCGTACTTCGACATTTATCGATATGTGTCAGGGGCCTCATGTTATCATGACGAATTCGATTCCAGAAGATAGCTTCAAGATCGATAAGCTCGCTGGAGCCTATTGGAGGGGGGATGCCAAGAATCGGCAACTCACTCGTATCTATGGTCTCGCTTTTGAAACAAAAACTGAGCTCGATGCCTACGAGCACATGATGGAGGAAGCCAAGAAACGTGATCACCGAATACTTGGGAAAAAACTCAAACTCTTCACCGTATCAGATATGGTCGGATCAGGACTCCCGCTCATCCAACCAAACGGGATGATCATCCGCGAAGCTATCAAGGACTATCTCTGGGATCTCCACAAGGATAAGGGATATGACCGTGTATGTACGCCTCATCTTGCGAAAGAGGAACTCTACCAGACTTCAGGACACGCAGGAAAATACCTCGAAGATATGTTCTCGGTATATGGTGGAACGAGCAAAGAAAACTTCTTCTTGAAGCCGATGAACTGTCCACACCATATGCAGATTTTTGCTGATAATCAGTTCTCATACCGTGATATGCCAGTGAGGTATTTTGAACCCGCTACCGTATACCGTGATGAGAAGACAGGACAACTCTCAGGTCTCACTCGTGTTCGCTCTATCACTCAGGATGATGGACACCTTTTCTGTCGTGTGAGCCAGATCAAGGATGAGGTATCTACTATCGTAGATATTATCAAAGAATTCTACACAACATTCGGACTGATGGATGGATACTGGGTATCTCTCTCGATCCGTGATCCTCTCACTCCAGAGAAGTATCTCGGAGGAGATGACGTGTGGCAGATTGCTGAATCAGCTCTTGAGGAAGCCGCTATTGCAAATGGTCTCAACTACAAACCGATGCCAGGAGAAGCCGCTTTCTACGGACCAAAGCTTGATTTTATGTTCAAGGATGCGATCGGTCGTGAGTGGCAACTCGCAACTATCCAATGTGACTTCAATCAACCGAACCGATTCAAGCTCTCATTCCGCAATGAACAAAATGAAGATGAACAACCAGTTGTGATCCATCGTGCTATCTCTGGATCACTCGAGAGATTTATGGGAATCATGATCGAACACTTTGCTGGAACATTCCCACTCTGGCTCGCCCCAGAACAGGTTCGTATCATCCCTGTTGGAGAGAATTTTTTCCCATATGCAGATGAGGTATATGGGGAGATGAAAAAAGCAGGACTCCGAGTCAAATTCGATGACTCATCTGACTCCCTCGGCAAGAAAATGAGAAATGCTGAGATAGATCATGTGAACTATATCCTCGTCGTCGGAGCTGACGAGATGCAGGCTCGTAGTGTCGCCGTGAGGAACTACAAGACTCAGGAGAAGACCTCTGAGCCTATCAGCGAATTCATATCGAGGATGAAAATAGAGATAGAAAAAAAGACACTCTAATACTATGACCTTTCCAGATAACTACCCTATCGAATATATTGACTGAAAAGTAACATTTTTCGGTCGGGATTTTATCGTGACACCTGATGTCCTGATCCCAAGATTGGAGACAGAGTGCCTCGTTCGTCGTGCTCGCGAATTGATCCAGCCACATACTATTGTAGTAGATATCGGTTGTGGCTCTGGCATCATCGCGACATCAGTCGCTGACCTCGCAGATGAGGTAATATGCCTCGATATATCACCCGAGGCACTGCATATCACTGAGGAGAACTTTCGTACACACTTTCCGAACAAGAAAGCACGATTCATCGTTTCTGATCTCCTCGCTGGATTACCGAGTCTCCCTGAAAATGCCAATATCCTCTTCGTTACCAATCTGCCCTATATCAAATCAGATGACTGGATCCATATGAGTGCTGATACAGTACATGAACCGAAACTCGCACTCTTCGGATGAGAATGTACAGGATTTGAGCTCTATGAAAGATTATTTCGAGAACTCGATTCTCTCCCACTGTGACAATATAGTACTGTGAGACTCATATGTGAATTCGGTTTTGATCAACGAGATATAGCAGAATCAGTGATAGAGAAATATCCCCATTGGAAGTATTCATTTTTTGCTGACTATGCTGGGATAGAGCGGTTCGTAGAGGTCTCTCTATAGATCCGATATCATGCGATGACCTCCTCATCAGATATCCCCTTGCGACGATCGCTATGGTGAGATTTGAGAAATTGTGCGAATTCTGATGGACTTCATGCAAATGAGATACCAGACTGCTCTACGATATCTCGAGCATGATTGCCTCCTGATTGCGGACCGAATCAGAGTGATATGGATCATCCTACTGACTCAGGATCATAGGGATGATAGACCAGTCTATCTCTACGAAGTGCATTCACATGTCCACCGGATGTATGGCGATATGCATTGCCTCAGATGATCGGATAGTGTGGCTGGATAGGAAGCATATGCTGACCCACAAATCTACCAATCTCATGAAATCATGCGATATCGATATGACTCGTATCATATTTTTGTGAGTGAAATTGTCTCATATTCATAACAACCTGGAGGAGGTCTGCATTACCGGCTCGCTCTCCTACTCATCCGATTGTTCCCTCTATTTTTCGTGCTACACCATTTACGACTCACCATATACTATTTTCTGTAGCATTACCGAGATCATTGTGATTGTGCACAGACCACACTACACTATTTCATGGGTATTCTCGATCTATGACCTCTTTGTGTCTTCGCATATTCTCTACATAATATTGTTCTCACTCATAGTGAGAGGCTCCTCCGATGGTATCTGGACAGTTGATATAGGTAGCACCACTCGAGACAGCCACTCGGATGAGATCAGTACACCAATCAAAATTGGATCCGATACGAGAGTATCCCTCAGGAGAAAATTGCACCGTCATACCAGCTCTTTTTGCTATTTTTATATGTTCTTCGAGTTTTTGGAGCTCACTATCCGTATCTATATCGCCCATACTGGCTGAGAGGAGCCTGGGATCCACAGGGATATATACATGGAAAAATGCCTTTTCTCACCCTACTGCAGGCTCGAGTGCTCGTAGAGTAGAGTCTACTTGTTCCCGACGAGACTGACAGAGTGCTGCTACACTCGGAGAGAATTCTCCTGATCCAGCCATCTCTGCTAGACGCCTTACCTGTACAAATTCTCGTTTTGAAGAACTCGGGAATCCTGCCTCAACGATATCCATACCACTTCTTGATATGAGTTTCATATAGTCAAAATACTGTCCATCTGTGACATCAGCACCAGGACACTGTCGGCCATCTCGCATCGTAGTATCAAACAATATAACTTTTTCCATAAGATAAAAATAATATAAAAATAAAAACCTCCCATTTCTGAGAGATGTAGTAGAAAGTAGATACTTCTATAAGAGCCTCTCGGAGAATCAGAGAAGGAGGAGAAGAGCGAGAGAGATATGAGAAAAATTATGCATTTGGATTTTCTGTAAGGGTTCTTGTCGTATATTGTATCTTTTGTAAAATTTCTCTGAGTTCAGAATAAGCATATAAGAGTCATTCTTTGGGGGTTTTTATCATGGCAGTAGGAAATGATACCCTATCTCCAGCTCTCTGAGCAAAGGCATACATGATAGATATCGATGTGTCAGGATTTGTCAGTTGTGCGAATTTTTCTAGCGTACCTCCATGAGAAGCAAATAGATCATATTTCTCTCGAAGACTGGATTCTTTGGAACGATTTGGAGAATGTATATCAAAGTAAGGGGTCATAAAAATATAGTGGTAAAATAAAAACTCTCCTTTTTATGGGAGAGTTAGAAAGCATTTTTCTTTTCTTATGCTAAACTACTCCCCCCATGATGGAAGAATAAGCACGAGAAGTGAAGAAAAGCGAGAATTCATGAAATGAATATATCAAAATAGAGATTTTTGTCAAAAAGATTTGCGTTTTACAAATTCTATATATAGTGTATATATGAAAATACTTCAAACTATAGTAGATCTGAAAGAATCTGGAAAAGACATCCTATCAACAATACAGGATAATCTCGATGGCAATGCTGCAACAGTTGCCGTGATGATGCTTGTAGAGGGTTCCGTACTTGGGATCATTGGATATTGTATTATCCAGTCGATACCACAATAATTCCTTGCAAAAATAATCCTTTTCCATACTATCGCTTTATGCATATACTGAAGCGATTTTTTGTCACTCTCGCAAAAGTGATCACCATATTTTTCACGATACTCTCTCTAGTACTACTCGTACTCACCCTCATACGACCTGACTGGATCAAGTCAGGAATAGAGTGGATATGAGTACTTATCCAGACTCTGGGGAACTGGAATTACTTGATCGCATTTTTGAGTGCCTGTATCGAATCACTCCCGATCATTGGTACAGCGGTACCAGGGATGAATATCATGATCCTCGTATGAGGATTTTGGGGTAAGTCACATATGATCAGCACTATTGTCCTCGCGACGATATGAGCCATGCTCGGGAACTATCTCGGATACTGGATCGGTAAGTGGTATGGACATGAGATCATAAGCCAGTATGGAGACTATATTGGACTCGGGCGAACTGAGCAAAGTATTCTCGAGAAACAGATAGAGAGAAATGGATTTTGGTATATTGTCCTCGGCAAGTTCCACAACTTCACGAGATCATTTGTTCCATTTATCGCTGGAGCCAGTGGGATGCAGGAGGGCAATTTTTGGACATACAATATTATTGGTTCTATATTTTGGGCCACCAGTGTCAATTTATTGGGTATTTTTTTTATCGATCAATATGAGACGATTCTCGATAATATCGGTAAGATTATGCTCGTTATTCTCGGTGGAGTATTTATATATTTCTATTTTTTTCGTAGAAATACACTCAAACAGTATATACGAGATAAGCAATTAGAGATAGAAGAGAAAATAGCGAAAAAATAACACACCAATATATGTCTCCTCTGGTCCAATTCATATTCATACTCATCACATCGATTATTGTATCACCCTATATTCTTTCTGGTATTTCTTTTTTGCTACACAGGTTCGGTCTCCTCGATCGCCCACACCTCTACAAGACTGAACTATGAAGGTCTCCAGTACCATATGGAGCTGGTATTGCTATAATCTTGACACTCCTGATCCTCTCACCTATGGTGATATTTTTTGGTGGATTCTCAGGGCTTCTCATACATAGATTCACGATTATTCTCGTTATCGGTGTTATCATCTCGATGATCTCATTTATCGATGATCTCGATACAATCGGCAAAAGTAGGATCAAAATTCCCCCAATAGCAAGACTCATTATGCAGATATGAGTTGGTGCCCTCATAGGACTCACGAGTATCAAGATATCATATATGAGTCATATTCTCGGTGGGATTATCCCACTCGACTCCTTCTTTTGGACTTTTTCTGTTTTCGATTTTTCTATGACAGTCTATCTTATACCAGTCATAGTAACTATATTTTGGTATGTAGTTGTATTCAATGCGGTCAATTTTTCGGATGGGATTCCAGGCCTCACAGGAGGGTTCGCACTGATCACATTCATCATCCTCGCAGTATTGGCGATCAAGCTCTATCTCACCGATACTACTCTCGCAAGCCAAGAAAATAGCAGATTCCTCCTCGCTATCCTCGCGATCATCATACCGATCACCTGGGCAATCACGAGAGCAGATATATCTCGCAGGATAATCATGGGTGACTCTGGCACTATCATGCTCGCATTCCTCATAGCCACTCTCGCGATCATCTGAGGTGGCAAGATAGCAACTGCTATGGCAGTTCTCGGGATTTATCTGATAGACTTTGTCTATGTTATCACGGCTCGTATACTCCAGGGGCAAAATCCTATGAAATGAGATCAAACCCATCATCTCCACTATCGCCTCATAGAGCTCGGACTCAGCCAATCACAGATCAGATGGATCATCTACTCTCTCTCGGCAATATTCGGGATTGCTGCAATATGGCTACCGACTATCGGCAAGATCATACTCTTTGCTATCATTGCTATGATCACCATATTCCTCACAGAGATACTCGAAAAAGTAAAAAAGAAATAAAAAATCCCTCTCAAGCGATCTTGAGAGGGATTTTTTATTTTGTATTATATCTCTCTGATACCATTTTCCAATTCACTACCTTCCAAAAATTTTCGAGATACTTGACTCGACTATTGCGATAGTCTATATAGTAGGCATGTTCCCATACATCGCAAGTCAGGAGTGGGGCTATAGTCATATCTGTCAGAGGTGTTGCCGCATTGGATGTCGAGATGATATCCAGAGATCCATCGGGTGTTGCTACCAACCATGTCCATCCAGAGCCAAATGTCGCGAGTGCCACCTTATCGAACTCAGCCATGAATACATCGAGATCTCCCCACTTGGCATCGATCGCTGCATAGAGCTCTCGTGATGGGATATGATGAGCAGTCGGTGCGAGCGAGTCAAAATAAAATGTATGATTCCAGATTTGAGCCGCATTATTGAAAATGGTTCCCTTGCTCACATGGATGACCTGTTCGAGAGTCTGACTCTCATAATCGGTACCAGCGACCAGACGATTGAGATTGTCGACGTAGGTCTGATGATGCTTGCCAGCATGGAACTCCAGAGTCTCCTGGCTGATATGAGGAGCAAGGGCATCGATAGCATATGGGAGAGGTGGACGAGTGAACATAGAGATATTGAGTTATGATATGAAGAGTATATCGATATATGAGAGAATCTCAAACTCAATTTTCTCAAAAATAGATTTGACAAATAGGGGTGTAAGGTCTATGATAGAAAAATCGTAAAATGCAAGTCCAGGAAAAATCCTGTGACCCAAGTCCTGATTTTTACGATAACTATTCCCTGAGGAGGGGACAATGAAGAAACCCGTCATAAAACAAGTACGCGGATCCTTTACTGGAAAAACCAGTAAGGTATCACCCGATACGACGAAAGAACGCTTAGCGTTTGATACCGCTATGAACAAGGCATTTCGTGACAAAAGCATGATCACGATGGTGTCAATCGAGCAAATCATGCAAATCGCGACATTCAATGTTCGGCGACTTGCGTACTGGATCGATAATCGGTCCAAGAAAATCACTGTCGAATGTGCAAAATGGCTCAAAGCCAGGTTCGGTTCGTACGGAGGGTTGGTTCCAAGTCGCCACTTCGTGTAAGTCCTCGCCTCAACCGTTCTCTAATTTCCTACATTCTGTAGGTGAAAAGGAGTATACTAAGGGAATGGTATAAAAAGCCCGCTTCGGTGGGCTTTTTTTTTGCTTTTTGATTCTTTTTGCTATAATCCCTCTCATGACTACCATCCTCGATGGGCGACTTGTCGCCTCTACCATCCTCGAAAAAATAAAAAGTGAAATCACATATTCACCTCTCTCTCTCAGGCCTATGCTCGCTGTCGTCCTTGTCGGAGACAATCCTGCATCACTATCGTATATCCGGATGAAAGAGAAGCGAGCCCGTGAAGTGGGTATGGGATTCTGACTCTACCGATTCCCTACTACAATAACTCAATCAGAACTCGAGAACGAGATCAGAACTCTCTCACAAAATGAAAAAATACATGGACTCATCGTCCAGGCACCACTCCCGAATCATATCGATAGGTATCTCGTTATCGATTGTATAGATCCAAACAAGGATGTCGATGGATTCACAGGGACACAGATCGGGAATATGTTCCTCGGACATGATGGACTCCATAGTTGTACCCCTCGTGGTATCATGACGATGCTATCATACTATCATATCGATGTAGTTGGCAAAAATATCGCTGTAATAGGTAGATCCAATATCGTAGGCAAGCCGATGGCACTCATGCTGACCAATGCCTGAGCTACAGTCACAAGTTGCAATAGCAACACACGCAACCTTGCAGAGATAACACGACAAGCAGATCTCATCATAGTCGCGATCGGGAAACCTTGATTTTTGACGAGAGAGATGGTGAGTGAGAAATCCATCATCATCGACGTTGGTTCGACATTCGTAGATTGAGTAGGACGATGAGATACTGATTATGAAAATCTCAAGGATTATGTGCAGGCAATAACTCCTGTTCCATGAGGTGTATGACCTATGACAGTGGCAACTCTCATCGAGAATACCTGGAAAGCATTCATCATACCATCTAAATAATGCAATATATGACTCAACTCGAAACATACATCCCACCAGATAAAAAAAAGAAACCACAGCAAGAGGAAACTATGGGGCAACGCATAATACGTATGGGACTAGATTTTCTCAAACAACAGATACAAAAATGACGGAATATACCAACTCCACAATCTGGCATAGAGAGTATAGAACACTATCAGAAAGAAAAACGAAACGCTAAAGTCATCAAAAAAACATGATGAACAAAAGAAAATCCATACAACCTTCCTATATATGAAGAATCTGGCAAATCTGTCTAATTATTTCCCGAATTTTCTCACTCTCATATCATAACTCTCGAGAGCAAGATCGATATCCTCAGATGAGAAATCTGGCCAATTATGAGGAGAAAAGTAATACTCCGAATAAGGGCTCTGATAGAGAAAATATCCAGAATGACGAATATGTCCTCCTGTACGTACTATGAGATCTGGTGGAGGGAATTTGCTCGTCTCAAGGTGTGTGAGGATATCCGATGGAGTCACCTGTGTCATATCTACGCCTGTACGAGCAAGATCACATATAGCTCGAGCAATCTCCTCTTGTCCTCCATATCCGATTGCAAATATAGCAGTCATGAGGGTATTTTTTTCAGTAGATTTTTCTGCTATAACTATAGCATTCAGGCAATCAGATCTCAGGAGTTTGCGATCTCAGACAAAATAAAGTCGAATATTCTTAACATTTGATTGTCGTACTAGCTTCTCTATGCCCTTTGTCAAAAGATCAAATAGGTATGATACCTCTATATTCGATCGCTCACGTATATTGTCATCTGAGAGTGCCCAGAAGCTGACATATCTGATATTCCTCTCTAGACATGCATCTATAATTGTCTCGATATTATCATACCCTCTACGGTGTCACTCGAGCTGAGGGAGATGATTGTGTCGAGCCCAGCTACGATTCCCATCCATGATGAGTCCTATATGTTGGAGCATGTTGTATACAAAAAGATACCGAGAGTATAGCAAAGTGAGAACGAAAAGCAATGCAAAAAATCGAGATTTGCTTTTTGTCAGATGATGGATAGAATATGCTCTGTCGAATGATGTTTCCTCTTGCCCGTGTTCCTAGAGACCAGGTGTCCCATAGACCGAAAGAGCGTTATCAGAAGCGGCATTTATTTTCTCTCTTTTCTTTCTATGAGTACAGCAGGTACAAAACGATTATTCGTTGGAAACGTTCCATTCCGCATCGATGCACAGGATCTCCGTGCATTATTCGAAGAAGTTGCTCCAGTAGCAGACTTTTTCTGGCCAACTGACCGTGAAACAGGTCGTAAAAAAGGTTTTTGTTTTGTTGATGTTAACGAGGCTGATATGGCTGCCGTTATCGAAGCAATGAACGGTCGTGAGGTAGAAGGTCGACAGCTCGCTGTCAACGAGGCTCAGCCTCGTGAGGAGCGTCCAGCTCGCCAATACTAATCCACTGTATTAAAAAAATCCCCTTGAGCAATCAAGGGGATTTTTTTGGATGATAGAGTATAACAATATTTGTATTACTATTATAACAACTGCTATTTTGTATTTTTTGCAATATCTCCTGCTATTATAGATCTCGCCTCTGACATACTAGCAAATGGTTGTTCTCCGATTTTTGGTCCACGAACAGTAAAAAAATCTCAAGTTTTGATATTTTCAATTTGAATTCAGAGAAGTAACCGCATATCTCTTGCTGTTACTATATTGATATCATATCACTGATCTCGATATTTATTTCAAAATCCAACTATAGTATTCCTATAAACATCTTTCATTTTAGTTATATTTTCATCAATTATTGGTACAATTGTATTTGGATCATTTCATGCAATGGACTTAAGATACTGCTTTGCATGTATCAAATCGGCATAATTTGCATTAAGATTATTGGTAAATTCAGGATCATATATTGATGGATTTGAGAGTATATCTCATAGCATAGCTATTGATTTTTGGATGAGTATAGTTCTTACGAGCTGTTCCTTTTGATTCGCTGTAGTATTAAGCGTGATTTGGAGTTTGTTAGGTATACCATCAAGCAATAATGTATATCACGTATCTTGTGTTCATTCGATACTCATGTTCGGATCAGGCTTTCATGCGAACAATGATTGATGCTCAGCACGAACTATAGAGAATATGTCTCATTTGAGAATATGTTCACGATTATCGGAGAGATCTGTTGACTCCTTTCATCCAGCGTTCAATCAGGTATTATCCATATTTCTAGTTGGATCAAGTGATGACCCAGAAATAGTTCTACGGATATTTGGTCATGCAATATCGTTGATATCAGCAATGTTGGATGGCTTTAATTTCAGTCCAGCTCTTGCTAACGCTGCTTCTATATTAGCAGATTGATTTTCATTTCACATAAGATGTATATTATAGAATAGATATAATAGTACTGATTCATTCTAATTCTTTTTCTTTTTCTTCTTTTTCTTTTTGGAACATCAGAGCAATAGTATTATGACTCTCTGTGAGAGATATCAGGAGTCGATCTTGAATCGCTCTATCTACAGTCTCATTGGCAATCACAATATCTCTATAAATATCAGTAAGTATAGCCTGATCGAGGTTTGACTGAGTAAGTTCTGGTAGAGTTATGCTGATATGATAAAAAATATCCTCAGTATTTTTTGTGAGTTGCTTTGCAAGATCTATGATTATACGTTGAGCTTCTTTGAAAGAAAGAGCACTAAAGTCACTGATTTTTTGTATGAGTTGTGCATCCATACATCTATAGTATCATACTATAGAATAGTTTGCAAAAAATGTGGAAAAACTAAAAATCAAGTATCATAAAAAGTACATGATCATAGTGGACAAAAAAACCCCTTACGCATGATTATGATAGATGACATAGAATAGATGAATACAATACCGCGGACAATGCATTATATTTATTACCATATTTTTGGCTTCTTGCTCTCTACAATTGTCTTCATAGCCTGTTCGATAATATGTCCTACCATGAGAACTTTTTGTTCTCATAGCACTGGACCAAGGATCTGGAGTCCAACAGGCAGATCGAGAGTCATATCATCTGCGGGTGATGCATACCCGACTGGTACTGTGAGCCCTGGGATACCAGCGAGTGATGCAGGGATGGTGAATATATCCTCTAGATAGAGTGCGAGTGGATCAGTTCCCTTTTCACCTATTTTCCATGCGACTGTAGGTGCAGTGGGAGTCACGATGACATCTACCTGGGCAAATGCTCATACAAAATCCTGACGAATCAGCTCTCTGACAGCTGTCGCCTTGCGAAAATAGGCATCATAAAACCCTGAAGAAAGTACATATGATCCGACGAGGGATCGACGTTGGATCTCAGATCCCAGTCATTCTGATCTATTTTCTACGATATTATTTCATCATCCAGCAAGTGCCCCATAACGAATTCCATCATAACGAGCGAGATTGGAGGCTACCTCGGCAGGACAGATAGTATAATATACTGATACTCCATGTTCAGTATGAGGAAGTGATATATCTATTATCTCAGCTCACATATCGCGGATTTTTGCAATAGCTGTAGCGATAGCACTACGCACGCCTGGATCTATACCATCAATATAGTATTCTCGTGGGATTCCCACACGAACTCAACTGAGATCAGTACGAGTCCATATCGAGTCATCTACTATCACAGGTTCGTCAAGGGAAGTAGCATCTCGAGCATCATGACTCGCTGTAGCGAGATAAAGTGTAGCTGCATCTCGAACCGTACGTGTGAAATATCATGGCGTATCTAGTGATGATGCCATAGCCATAACTCCGTATCTCGAATTACGACCATATGTAGGCTTGAATCCTACTATTCCACACATGCTCGCAGGCTGACGAATAGATCCTCCTGTATCGGTTCCAAGGGCAGCTGGTACAAGGCCAGCTGCTACTGCAACAGCTGATCCTGATGATGATCCACCAGGGATACGAGTGGGATCCCATGGATTGCGAGCAGGACCAAAAGCTGAATTCTCACCACTTCATCCCATCGCGAACTCATCCATATTAGTTTTTCCGAATGAAACAAATCCAGCCGATTTCATCCGCTCTGTCACAGTAGACTCATACGGTGGGACAAAGTTCTCGAGCATCTTCGAACTCGCAGTTGTGCGAATTCACTTCTCACAGAATATATCCTTGACCGCGATCGGGAGACTCTCTATATCCGAAAAAGAAGGATTCTCAGTCGGAAGAGTATTGAATGCATTCAATTGTCCGTTATATTCTTGAGTTCGATTCAAAAAATAATTGTATATTTCTTCACGAGTAGTTTTACCACTTTTTATGAGTTCTGAGAGTTCGATGAGAGAGAGATTTTTGTATTGCATTTGCTGTATGGGTAAGTATCCAAGGAGTATAGTAAAAAAGAAATATAAAACAAGTTTTGACAAAATTGAAAAATAAATAATATTATATCAATCAATAAGTTATGTGTATGGATCAAAAGAGTACCGTATGTCACCTGTGACCATCTGAATGAGTGATGTGAGAAAAATGTCCACAGGGAGCTCATTTTGCCGTAAAAAATCTCCAACACCACGGCTGAAGAAATATTTGTCCTAAATCTGCTTGCCCTCATCAAGTTACTCATACAGGAACAAAAGTAGTCCAAATACTGGGAAATACAGGGCATATGATTGTGATAGAAAGGAGATAATTCTTTGCCTTTTTCTCAGTTTTTCATATACTCTTATTATATTACCTCACTTCCCGAACTGATATATCAGTTCGGGAGTTTCGAGAGTTTTTGTCAATTCTAGTCAGATCCACTAATTATAACAATACTATGGAAATCCCTCCACGAGTCCGATGAATGCAAGATATATTCGGTGAATATCAGAGATACTTCACTTTTCTCAAAAAAGTAGCTCGTCACGAATTCCGAACCAATGGATTCACTCGTATCACGACACCTATTCTCGAGCTCAAGTCACTCATCACACACTCAACGGGTGATGGTTCTGATATAGTAACAAAAGAAATGTTTGACTTCACAGATAAGGGTGGACGAGAAGTAGTCATGAAGCCCGAGAGTACTCCTGGAGTGATGCGAGCATATCTCGAGCATATGCTCGAGGAACCACAACCCGTATATCTCTACTATATAGAGCCTCATTTTCGCTATGATCGTCCTCAGAAGTGACGATATCGACAGTTCCATCAGATAGGAGCAGAGATCATCGGTGAGGTAGACCCGATCCTCGACGCCAAGGCAATCTATATCATGGCTCAGATTCTCGATGGTCTCGGACTCGCTGGAACATTTACGGTCAAAATAAATTCCCTCGGAGTTGCAAAAGAACGCGAAAAATATCTGATCGAGTTGGCTTCATTTTTTGAAAACAAAAAACATCTCCTCGACGAGACAGATCTTGCTCGACTCGAAAAAAATCCTCTCAGACTTCTCGATTCCAAAAATCCTGATGTAAAAGAACTCCTCAAGGTAGCACCCAAGATGACGGATTTCCTCAAAAAAGACTCTCTCGAGTTCTATACCAAGGTGAAAGAATATCTCGATATACTCGGAGTAAAATATGAAGAGGATCATACTCTGGTACGAGGTCTAGACTATTATTCACATACCGTATGGGAACTCGTAGACGGATCTGGTCGTACACAGGATGCATTCGGATGAGGAGGTCGCTATGATGGTCTTGCGAAGAGTATTGGATACAAAACTGAGGTACCGGCTGTTGGATTCGCATTTGGTGCAGAGCGTCTCATCGAGGCGATGATCGAGCGAGGAGTACAACTGCGAAACAAGGACAAAATACATCTCTATATCATGCAACTCGGTGATGAAGCCAAAAAACTCGCTCTCCCTCTCAATATCGAGGCTCGCAAAAAGTGACTCAACTCCCTCCTCGGACTCGGCACACCATCTATCAAGGTACAACTGAAAAAAGCAAACCGAGTCGGGGCTCGATTTGTCATCGTGATCGGAATCATGGAAGCCAAAAAACTCGTGTGTCAACTCAAGGATATGGACAAATGAACACAGATCGAGATGCCTCTCGATAAGGTACTCAATGCAGTGATAGCAGAGGTCGGTACCGATGCTCTCTCATTCTACCACCCATCTCGTGACTTCATCATCTCAGATATACCTATGAGCGATGAGAAGATGCGACGAGTGAGTATGGACTAATTATTCTATCATATCTCGATACTATGACAACATCATCCAAAAAAATACTCCATAAAATCATCGTAGAAAATGTCTATAATGAAACGATCGCGGACTATAATGAAGTAGCTGATCGCAATATAAAGTGGGTAATGGATTTTAAGTGACAAGTTGTCAGCAAATTATTCCTAGAAAACTATGCTATAGAATTTTTTCGAGTAATAAAAGAAGCCGGATATACAAGCATCCAGATAGGAGGACTCGAGTCGACTGCTATACCAATAGTTTGAGCACTCGCACTCCTGGATACTGAGGGTATTATTTGCAATTCTTTTTATATACGAAAATCTCGGAAAAAAAGTAGTCTTCCAAATCTCATAGAATGAGAAATATTGAAAAATATACCTATCATACTCGTAGATGATATTCTCAATAGTGGGAGCAGTTTCAGAAAATCTCAAACCATAATACGAGAGCAACATACTATGGAAATATCTGGAGTATTTGTGGCACTACGATTTCGAGATAGAGAATACTACAGAGAATTTCATGAAAAATCCATCAAAATATGGAGTATCTTTGAGCTAAATGATTTTTCTGAAAAAATAAGAGTGAAAAATATAGACACAATCATCGAAAATACACCTAAACTCGATAAATATGAAGTATATAAAACTAATACACTCTGCAAGGCAAATCCATATATTATCGTGCCGAAATCTGCACCTCTCCTTGATTGAACGCGTATCTATATATGAATAGATGACGGGAATTTTATTTGTGTAGATAAGGAGACAAGTGCAATAATATGGTCTTTCAAAGTTCTTTTCGGTGTTAATGGGAAAAGAATATTATCAAGCCCAGCGATATATAAAGACTTTGTATTTTTTGGGGCTTATGATGGTGTATTTTATTGTCTAGACAAGTATACGGGCAAAGTCATATGGACATATATCGAAGCAGATTGGATCGGATCATCACCATGCGTGAACCATAAAAAATGAATAGTATACATAGGACTCGAGTTTGGTCTCTGGAGAAAAAAATGAGGAATAGTTGCTATAGATATAGTATCTGGTAAGATACTCTGGAGGAATTATGAGTCTATGCCAGAATATACGCACGCATCACCAGCCTACGATAGTAAGCATGATGTGGTTGTATGTGGGAGCAATGACCACTACATGCGAGCATATGATGCAAAAGATGGAAAATTGCTCTGGGAATACCAGACTCATGGAGAGGTCAAATATAGTGCCATATTCGATGATGCGAGAGATCTCGTCATATTCGGGAGTATGGATGGTGGACTCTATGTACTCCATATGAGCGATGGATCTCTCTATCACAGATTCGAGGCGAAACACGGATTCTATAACAATCCTATTCAGAAAGGATCCATCATATATGCTAGTTCTCTCGATAAAACTATATATGCATATAACCTGGATACTCTCTGAGTTGAGTGGAAATATGCAACAAAATGAAGAATACTTGCAAGTCCTATTCTCGATGATGATATACTACTAGTAGGATCAAATGATGGATGCCTCTACGAGATAGATAGCAAGAACTGAAAGGTAAATGCAATAATACAGCTCTCTGAGAGAATCGTAAATAGAGTACAGGTAGAAAAAAATAAAACAGGAAAACGTACGATCTATATTTCTACTCATGCCTGCGAACTCTATAAGGCTATAGAGCTATAGATATCTCCGTATATATCTCAGTATGATATAGAGAAGATCGAGTATCATCACTGGTATATATGCCAGAATCCGATATGGGTATGACATGTGTCTGAATATGATACGGAGTGCAGCCCCATACGTATATATAGCTCATTCGAGAGATACTACTATAGTATCCTGCTCATATATCGAGTAGATAGATTCACGAATTGGTACAAATACCAACGGTTCACTCGCATGATCCTGACACCATACTGAGATGTCTCGACAGATGCGACAATGACTATCGAAATAGATTTTCATAGAGACTATTGAGATAAAATATCGATATCCTTGTTTCTGATATGTGTCTTGTTGAGATATGATATCCTCTTGATATGAAGAGTGAGTACTATGATGAGAGTGAGTACCCATATAGACCAATATAGTTTTGTGATACTACCTACAAATGGAACAATCATCTTCTGAGTCATACTCATAGAAACTTTATCAGTATGCTCAAGTCACGGGAGACGAATAATAGTATCAACACTACTCGGTTCATTGCTCATCGATGCAGTTACTCAATCAAAGAAATCTTTTACTGGATATCCTATGATTTCAGGACTATCATATTCAGATTTTATCCAACTATTTCTCGCGAATGGGATATAGTGCAATCCACAGATATCTCTCTGATCGACAATTCGATAAAATGGTTCTCCATTGATCGAGTGATCAAATGTCATTGCTATACGCTCAACTCCATCCTGGGTGCAACGCGACTCATATCTTTTGATTGCATCATAAGGATCGCATCTATCACGGGCCAATTTGGATGTACGAAATTGTTTGGTAACTTCTCATGAAGTATAGATAATACTATATGTAGCAATACATTGATGATTCGCCTCAAACATATAGAGTCAGTATTCATTTCATTCTAGTGTCAACTTTTGATCTCCAGGAATCATGATGGCTACAGACTGTGCTACAAAGAGAAAAAATATAAATATATAAGAAAATATATTATATGATTTCTTGTATGGGACTCATACAGGAAGTATGTATAAAGCAATCATCAAGGGTATAGTACTCAGCAAATATCTATACTCTACGAGAATCCCTGAATAAAAATGAAACGACATAAAATATAGCTCTGCAAGAAGGAAGAATTTGGTATTTTTGTTCAATAATAACATCCAACAAAGTATAATCTGTGTGATGATAGCGATATTGGACCAGAGAGGGATAGATATATCAGGAAAGAGCGGCAATCCTGTCTGGAGTGTAGAAAAATAGGTACCCAATATCCATCATGGATGGAACTTGATCGTTGCCGCTAAAAAATAGAGCAATACATATATAATTCGTAACCAGTAGAGCTTGTTATGAGAAAATAGTAATACTGAAAGTAGTACTATATCATAGTAATCGAAATTACCAGCACCAAATACATATATATTTATTGCCTTATAAAAAAATAATATAAATAAAGAGGTCCATAAGAGGATAAATTCTCATACATACAGAGAGTAGAGTCATAAAAATATAACGCCCAATAAAACAACATAAAATATACTGCGGTCATAGCTATACGGAGGTCAATCTATAATAAGTATAGACTTATAAAAATCACAGTGTGTTATGTGAGGAGAGCAAATAGTACCTCATCATGAACCTAGCCAGCCCATAAAAGTGATAATAAAAGTGAGGAAAAATGCAATCGTAACTATTTGCAAGATTTTTGAATCTCTGATTTCAGAAATACGAAATAATTTTTCTAATAAATTTGATATCATAACTGATGCGATAGTGAATTAAATTTTTCATTTCTGGATCTTGGCGAAGAGCTCATCACTCCAGAATTGATCAGCATTGTCCTCGAATGTAGCAAGATATCGGATCACCCGCATAGTACCATTGAACCCACTCGCATAGCGTCCGACGAGCCGACCTGCATAGTATATACCTATACTCGGGGTTGAACTGATTCCATCGATAGCAAGATTCTTGATATCATTTGCTATTTTGGATTTTTGACTTGGATCAGTCATACAGTTTTCGAGAGACTGAGGAGCAGACATGATTTTTTTGGCAATATTTTTGACCCATATATTATCTCGATGGTATACCTGATAGTCAGAGTAGACTCTATCGATAAAATCAAACATCTTATCTATTCAAGAATCCCGATAAACACACTCAGCAATGAGTGATTTCTCTGCAGCAAAAGGCTCTAGATCTACCAGAGGGGCACTACGATACACGAGATTGAATTTTCATCTCAGGTACGATATATTTTTATATATTTCAGCGTTGAGCTTGCGACAATACTGACAGTCGAGACTCTCATATATGACGAGAGTATACTTGCTAGGGCTCGCCCATCTATACTTGTCATCGGACGAAAGTGGTCGCATATACTGGATATATTTTTCTGTGGCTACATGACGCTCAGTCGATCCTGATAGCCAGACAATAGATACTATCGTATGTATTACGAATATACTCAATACGGCTCATATGCTGTATATAGCATATATCCATATATATTTGTATGAGAAATTATGATGCAATATTTTTTTCAATTTCATTCATAGCATAATCTCATATTAGTTATCGAAGATTTTTTTGGCAATCACCGGCTGATTCTCAGATATCCAATTCGATATACCTCACTCGATATGACGGATATTGCGATATCCATGGTGCTCGAGGAAGTCATATGCTACAGCTGCGAGTCGTCCGCTGGTACAAATGAGGTATATCTGCTTCGCGGGTGTACGAGGGAGATCTGATCGCCAGAGATCATAGAGCTCAGCAATAGGGACACTCGTAGAGTTCTCTGCATGGAGCTCATTGTACTCCTTGAGTGATCGTACATCAAAAAATAGATAATTACCAGTACCACTCGCCACCATCTCTGATCTCGCCTGAGTAGGAGATATCTCTACTCGAGTGGGCTCTACATACTGAGTATAGCGTATAGTTGGTATATAGAGAGCTATACATACACCCAAAAAAATACTCAGTATAACTACAATGATTGGATATATATACTTAGAATTCATAATTATTGTATAGTTGGACCAAGGAACTGAATAAATGATTGGATATCTGGATCTGTTATATTCTCCATATTTCTCAATCATGTGAGATTTTTTGTTTTTGGAAGACCCTCTCTCACTACTGGTCTTATCTCTTCTTCCAAGAACGTTTTAATTACTTTTTGTGCCCCTTCATTATCACCAATATCTGCCAAAAAATTTGCATAGTACACGAGACTATATTGTTTATTTGTGGTAATTTTTTTCTCCTGATCGAATTGGATCAAGTTCTTATAAAAAGATTCTACCTCTTTTCTATTTGAGATAGCATAGTCTCTATAGAGATTCCCGAGTATCTGAGCGCTTCAGAGCATAGCACTCGTTGCTTCGATGAGTTCTCCCGCTGAGTTAGCCATGATCTTGATACCATCATCTATTTTTGGCTGATACTTATTATATACAGTTATAGCGTCAGTCCTATTATTGACACTCGCGAGTTCTACCTGCATGAGATACAACATAGAGCCAGGAAGAGGATATATCTCATAGGCTTTTTTCATGAATGCCAATTTAATCTCTGAATCAGATGCCCCACTCATAGAAAGCCAATCTCGCATAACTCAGAACAAATCTGTATCATTCGATCGAACATATGATAGATACATTCGTTGCATGGCGAGAGCTCGAGTACGAGCTGGGTATAGTCTATTATCAGCAAGATCAAGGTAAGATTGGACTCATATAACTGGATCAATTCCAAATTTACTGACTGATATACTAAAATCAATGATAGCTAATTGATCAACATCTTTTGTAAGAGTTTTTGCTTGCTCCAGAACTTCAATAGCACCAGTATAATTCTTATTATTAGAAAGCTCAATCCCTTCCTTGAAGAATGAGTTGGTGGATTCCATAATAACCACTTTATCTAAGCGTCATCATGTACCTGGGAGGGTTATACCTGATTGTGTATTTCAAGTAGTTCCCGTATTACTATTCTCTACAATTACTCATTGAGTAGTACCTGTAAGTGAAATGGTAGCATTATTTGAATTATTATATATTGGATATATGTAATAATATGATCCATACGACAATATGGAGAGTGTAACTCCTATGAGTAGAACAAAAGATATATTTCTCATGAAGATATATTATGGTAATTAAGAAATAGAAAAACAGACTACCCTGAGTCACCGCAATCACCATCATCTCATCAACACCCATCACTACCATCACCAGTGTAATTATTATAGTAGGTATAGCATGATTCAAGTCATATTCATCGACTTGGTGCTACTGACTTGAATGCATTCCACTCGCCCCATGATACGGTAGGTATAAATATAGTTGTACCAGGGTTATTGGCAACCAAACATCATTCAAGAGTATATATACCATAATTACCAGCTACTTGCCAACCAGAGTTGATATCATTTATAGCGTCAGCCTTATTAGCATTGTATATACCAAGTCATACGAGACCGAGAGTCAAGAGATTAAGACCTATTTTAAGAGGAGATTTCATAATATTATATTAGATATGTGAATTATATGTAGATACCCTGTAGAAGCAAGCAGAAGACAGTGTTATGTAACAAAATATATTGAGTATTGATATTTTTATGTGCGAGTATATATTATTCTCGACTGAGCTCAAATCCTACTGGAGGACTCGTACGGATGAGAGGATTGTATTCTACGATAACTGGATATGCTGCGAAATCTTGTGTTGGGGTAGTGAATTTCTGGATCAGATTGGGCTGGAATCCACTACATATAGTCGATGTACATGTTCATCAGCCGATCACTTTGGCATTGCCAAAAGGAGCACCACCAAAGATATAGTACCGACGCAAGTAGTTGAAGTCATATTTTTGAGCCACAGATGAATCTGTACAAACTATATCAAGAAGTGATGGACACCTCAGTGGCGTCATACGAGACCCACCAATAGTATTTTCACTCACGATAGATCCGTAGATATAGAGTTGATTTTTGAGAGTTGTGATACTCCCAACTCCGATTTCTGTAGTTCCATCATAGCTGAGTACACTCCCATCTATGATATATGTTCCTACTATATTGGTGATACTCGGATCGATATAGAGATTCCCCCCATTTCCAGCTTCATCTTTTTGCACTACTACTGCGAGGATACTCGTAGAGTCACTATAGTACATATCACGATTGATATAGAGATTGGCTCATACTACTACGAGAGTACGCTTTCCAGAGATACCAGATGTGAGTGCGAGAGTCACATTGCCTCCAGTCTTCTCTACCTTGTAGATAGAGCTCACCGCCGAGAGGTCGATCTTGGCTCATCTTGCATTTGTTGTAGAATTATTGGGGACAGTCAGACTATCTACAGTTGACGATACTGGAGTGACGACCATATTACGTGTAGCGAGAGCGATCGATTTTTTCATCTTGTTGCGAATATCTGATCGAGAGAGTCAGCCGAATATGCTCGTCCCATCTGCGAATTGTCCATCGACGATAGCTCGTATAGCGTTGGACGCTATAGGACCGATGATTTTGATACCTACTTGATTTGCAACTGACTGAGCAATACCCCAGTATCCTCATATTTTACCAATGATATCACTGTTGTAGAGTATATTTTTGCCATCGAGAGTATAGGCAATATGAGTTGAGAGCTGGATGTTGGAGAGTGTATTGATAGTTATATCAGGCTTCTGACGAAGCTGAGAAAAGAATACGACGCTACTCGGTGTATTGATCCCAATGAGTGGAGCAAGGGTATTGGTAATAGGCGCATAGGCTGTCGTACCTCATGCGAGATCGAAATTGGGAATATTGGATCATGAAAACTCGAGATCGAGATCAAAAGATGGTGGAGCTCAGAGTGCTGATGGTGCTTGAGCTATAGAGATATTGCTCGTTTGCTCAGTTCCCTCGATAAATCATCCATTTCTCAAATCCCCCGTGATACTAGATGTATAGAGTGGTCTAAATATTGGGCTCGAAAGTACCTGAGAAAATGTCTTCGCTGGACCAATGAGTGTATCAGATACAATCAGATTGGTGCCAAACCCGAATACAGCAGCTGGATCAGAAACGGGATCGAGAGCCAAATAGCTATTTGCAGTTGGTGTATATACTCGCATACCTACTGGATATCATCCTGTTGTGGATACCATAGGATTTGGGAATACCTGTATAGCCGTGAAACTCAATGCCTGGTCAGGTGTATTGTTTGGTATAGTAACAAATACAGAGGTACCATCAGTTGCAGATCTCGTATGTTGATTGATATACATCTGATTGGAGATACCAGAGAGGTTCATAGTGACTACTCGAGATATACCAACAGCTGGGATGATAGCGTTGCCATATCCATCTTTTATCGTGTGTAAAAAATTGCGAGGTACTCCATCAGCTACAGCACTCGAAAGAGCTGAGATATCTTGAGTATTTTGAGGAGAATAATTCGGATTTGCGTATATATTGTAGGTATAGTTTTTTGTTCCAT
>JAYVUT010000010.1:0-113664 GCA_043787675.1 Candidatus Altimarinota bacterium
CTCTCTCCATGACTGATTGGAATACATTCAATAATAAAGAATCTGTTCTCACATTTGCCACTGGAGTCACTCGAGTAGGAAATACAGTAGGTCTTACTAATACTGGTATCACATTCCTCGTGTGATCATCAGGAACAGATATGAATTGGTCTTCAGCATTCACGGCTCTCGGGGGGACTGCCACAATCAATATCCCCGATGCAAGCCCTACTGCTCGTGGACTCATCTCCACAGGATCTCAGATATTTGCTGGAGCCAAAATATTTGCTACGACACCGACGTTCTCAGGATTTACCCTTGGTTCTATGTTGTTTGCTTCTACTGGTGGACTCTTGACACAAGATAATACTAATTTTTTCTGGGATAATACAAACAAGCGACTTGGTATTGGTACTGCTTCGCCAAATGCTAAACTGGAGATCAACTCAGGTGTTGCAGGAACAGGAGGACTCAGATTTACACAACTGACATCAGCATCTACTGGAACGAGTAACAACGGAAAAGTTCTCTCTGTCGATGGATCAGGAAATATCATCCTCACAAATTCATCTACGGCTGGTGTCGATGTTATCGCAATCAAGACAACGGCAGCAACCCTTGCTGCTGCAACACAGACAGGTATATACAATTCTGTTACACAGAATATCAATAATGCCTATAGTGGAACGACTGGTGTGTTCACGGCCCCAGTTTCTGATACCTATACTATCGAGGCACAATATGCTGTGACTATGCCTATTGCACTCGCAGCGACGCCATGTCTTGCTATTCGTCGAGCGGGAGTGACAGTAGTACAAAATTGTAATAGCGACTATAACGATACAGGTTGATGAACAGCAAATCAGAACTCTGTCTCCGTCTCAGCAACTATGATACTCACAGCTGGACAAATAGTCGATACTCAGTTCTTCACACTTGCAGGCGGTACTACACAGCCAACATTCTTGACAACAGCTGGAACGAACTATCTTGTGATCAAGCGTGTAGGTAATGCATCTCTCGTTACATCTGATTATCGACTCAAGCAAAATATCGCAGCATTCACGGGCGGTCTCGATGAAATACTTGGTATCAATACTGTGACATTCCAATACAATGGTATGGCAGCAGGAGCACAAGATGATGGAGAGACTCATGTTGGTATCATTGCTCAGGATATGCAACAAAATGCTCTGGGGAAATATGCTGTGAAGCAAGGATTTGATGGATATCTTCGCTATGATCCTACTTCTGTGCTCTACGCACTCGTGAACTCTGTCAAGACTCTTGACGCCAAGAAAACAAATACTGGCTCAGTTATGGATCTTATAGCTTCACTTTCAGGAATGACAACAGCTATGAATACTTTTTCTGGTAGTATTCTCAATATTTCAAATAACCTTGCTACTCTTAGTAATCGTTTGGATATGCTTGTATCTCCTACTCAAGTTGTCAATAATTACAACAATTTTGTACAGACAGGTAGTGTATCTCTTGGTCCCGTACTCTCTCTTGCAGATCAAGCAGTTTTTTCAGCAATCACGGCAACGACCGATGCACTCCTCATAAAAATTCAAACAACTTTTGCTGAGATGGCTATATTCGTGAAGTCAGTTGTATTCCAGTCATCTGTAACATTTCATGATCGCATTACATTCCAAGATCATGATATGGGATGATCTGCAATTATCCGCTCTGGTGCTCGTTCAGTCCGTATTGACTTTACTCAGGCATATACAGTTATTCCACGAGTTACTGTCACTGCAGATACATTCACCACTTATCGTGTTACGGATAAGGGAGTTACAGGATTTACTATCGAGATACAGTCACTAGTATCATCTGATATATCATTCGATTGGATAGCAATTCAGGTTGTTGGATCAAATACAACGGAGTCAACTGTAGTTCCCTCAACAATCTCGGTTGAGGCAACATGAATACCTACCATAGTATCATCATCGGGCTCCATTGATATAGTATCTCCAGAGGTAGTACCAGTAGCTTTCACTCAGACGATCGTAGTTGACCCTATCTCTACAGGATCTGTAGATGCTATACTTCCTGTGGAGTCAACTCCAATACTAGCTGAGCAAAACGCTATCATCGCAACTCCTATTGTTGATGAAAATACTGGTGTTACCCCATAATTTTTCTATACATAACTTACTCGAATAATTGAGATGGATATGTTTGTACGAGTTTTATTTTTTCTGCTCGGCTCAGTTGTTTTATTCTATATTCTCGCTTTGATGCCTCACTCCGCGAGAGGTAGTTTTCATGATATATGAGTTCGACGGGTCGGCGACTTTTTGTATACTTTGCTCATTTTTTATCATCAGTATTGTGCTCTCGTATCCGTCTCTCTAGATCAGTCGTGATACCAGTATAGAGGGTATTGTCGGCACAATGGAGAATATAGGTATAATATGACATAGATTATTATCTTGTTTTCGGATGATTGATCAGAGAGATGAGTACAAAGCTGATAATCATGAGGAGGAACCATGCAGTGATCTTCTCGAATCCTACCATATGCCAGACGAGACTCTGGGAGGGGTATATCCATATGCGCATATAGGTAGCTATATTCTCAGCAATCCATATAAAAGAGGCTACGAGCATAAATCCAATGACTAAATTCATAGAATATGTCCTACTCTGCGGTCTGAAAAATATCGTCGTCTTCCCAAAAATGAATAGTATATATATGATTATCGCATAGCGAAAATCCAAGATAAAATGATGTGTAAAAAAGTTGATATATATAGTGATTGCTATGAGTATCGTATATATCCGCTTCGGGTATTGCTCGAACCTGAAATCAAAAATTCGCCAAACTCTCGCAATATAACTGCCAACTGCCGAATACATGAATCCTGCAAATAGAGGAACTCATCATACTGATATATAGGCATATTCAGGGTATGACCAGGATCCTATACTCGGGTGTGTCTTGAATATTTCCATTACCATAGCAATTATATGAAATATGAGTATTACCTTTATCTCTTTATATGACTCCAGCTTCATCAAGATCAGTACTCACTGGAATGTAATCGCAGAAAGTAATAGGAAATCATATCGATATAGGATAGTATCAAAAGGATACCAGTATTTGCTCATGATAATTGTGGTGAGGAGAAATCCACCAAAAATACAAGCATAGGCTTGTTTGTAGATAAAAATTATGAAATCGTGTAGCAAGTTTTTCATATTATTACTATAGAAAAATCTCAAATAAATGCAAAAAAGTATTAAATTTTAATTTTATAACAGCATAAAAAAATCCCATTTGGGAAAATGGGATTTTTTTATTTTTTACTCTAATTCCAGATACTCATCTATCCGTACTTGCCATATGAACTCATCGATATGCGAGACCATGATCATAGTACCTTCGTACTCATCGAGAGCCTTGGCGATCACAGGGAGATGGCGGAAGTTGATATGGTTAGTCGGCTCATCGAGGATGAGGAGACCTGGCTTCTCGAGAGCGAGCTTCGCAAACATGACGAGACCTTTTTGTCATTCTGATAGGGCTCCTATCGGAGTTGCCATGAGCTCACCAGTGATGAGAAATCCTGATGCGAATGATCGGAGATCCTTGTCGAGGGCGGTTCGTCCTGATGCCTCAAAGAGACAATCATAGACTCGCTGACTGAAGTCAAGGGTAGAGAAATCTTGTCTATAATATCCTATTTTTACATTGGGTCCGATAATAACACCTTCAGCAGTACCCTTGGCGATTGATTCTAGGAGAGTAGATTTACCGATACCGTTTGGTCATGAGAGGAGGAGATGTCGATTTTTCCCGAGAGATATATCAACTTTCATATCTTCTGCCTGATGATTGCGTATCACTTTGAGACTCTTGATTTGTATGATTTGTCCTCCTATTCCTACTTGATTTTCTATCTTGAATTCTCTGATAGTTTTATCTTCTCGTCTTGCTTCTCACTTCATTCCTTCGAGTTCTTCAGCTTTTTCTACCATTTTCTTTGCGACGAGTCGGAGTTTTCCTCACTTGTGTGCGAATACGTTGGCTTGGTCTTTGTTCGCCTGTATCTCTTTATCCAGTCGTGAGTTGGCTCGATTTTGAGCCTCGATACTGCGTTCTACTTGCTCGACCGCATCATCATAGTTTCCCATGAATTGTTCGACTTTACGAGTCCACACATCGAGATAGAGGATCCCATCAGTAAAAGCATTGAGAAACTCAGCATCATGTGATATCACGAGAACGGTCTTCGGGTATGTTCTGAGAAACTCTGTCATATGCCAGATCCCATCGGTATCGAGGTTGTTCGTTGGCTCATCGAGGAGGAGGATATCTGGATCTTGTATGAGTGCTCCAGCAAGGAGAAGTCGAGCTTGTTGTCCACCTGAGAATGATTTCACGACACGACTGAGAAAATCTGCAAATACTATTTCTTTTGCTGGCATAAAATTCACTGCAGAAAGTGCTTCCTGTATATCTCGATCGATATTGTGTGCATCACTACGAGAATATTTACGGAAGTAGTCTGCGAGAGTTGATTCCTTGTCTTCTGGATGCATGACTTGGCGGGCGATCGCGATATGTTGACCCGCACTGATGAGGATACGACCATCATTGACCTTGTATTCTCCAGTGATCATTTTGAATATGGTAGATTTACCAGCTCCATTTTGTCCCATGAGAGTTATTTTGGATCACTCGCGTACTGAGAAACTTGTCTCATCGAGGAGCCACTTAGGTGCTACGTATCAGTAGGTGACTTCATCGAATCGGATAACTACATCTCCTTTTGCCATATACTGTATTGGTTATAACTCGTGATATAATAGATTTTTTGAGAGGATTGTATAGAAAAGACGAAAAAAATCAAAAAAAACTCTATAAATTATAAAATATATAGAGTTTTTGGTATTGAAATGGTGGGAACGCCGGGATTTGAACCCGGGACCATCGCCTTAAAAGGGCGTTGCTCTACCAACTGAGCTACGTTCCCACAAAATAGATAACGAGCTGACTTGCGAGATAATATACAAAAAGAATGTTTTGTCGAATTTATTTTTATTTTTCTATCATTTTCCCTTTGCATAAGTACCAAAAAGACATATACTGAGCATCATATTATCAATGAAAATTCCCCAATTTTTTCCTCATATTCTATTCAAAAAAACTATCGCCGCAGTTCTTGTCACCATGATACTCGTATCTCAGACAATACATGTGGATTTTTTTGATATAGCAACCGCGACACCTGAGAACTATAGGGATGTGGTATCTCTTGTTGTAGACACAGAGACATATACAATGGAACGATCGAGAATTTTGAGATATGCAAAAGATATAGCAGGATATCTCGGAGGAGTTCGTACATCTATACTGATAGTTGATAAGAATACTCCAGTTGCTACTATTGCTCAAAAAAATGAAAAACTCTATTATGAAGGTGATGGTGAAAAATGAACCTCCTCATTGGTCGGTACTATCCTCATAGGAAATATACCTATACCCCAAGTAGAAAAAGAATGACAAAGGTTCCCAAGTCTCTATCCGTATGTAGATTTCGATGATAAGGTATTCCTCTATGATAGTACAAGTAAGCAGTATGTATATAACAGCAAAGATCCGAAGACAGAACAGGTAGACATATGGCATGGTGTCATCAATCCTGCTGTGAGTCATAGCTGGTCTGGTGCTACTGATATTCCTAAAATAGGACAATTTCTGGATAAAACCCATGATTTTTATACAAAAAGTGGAAAATTCATTCCAAGTACTATGCCACCGAGAGTTTTTTACTATGATCAATATCTCGAACAGAAGTCACTTGACTACACTCAGATACCTGCCTATGCATTGTTTATCAAAAATGCTGAAGAGATTGTATATAATCGATTTAGTAAATACTTCCTCAGGTATATAGTATCTGAACTCAATAGTCTCAAAAAAAATGATCAAAGTGATACAGAAAAGAATATATTGCTCGCTGCATGAGTAGATCCAGAGACACAAAATAGTGTATTTCCACTCTCACAAATAGGGAAGATGCCAGATATACAAACTCGTATACCAGCAATGCAACTCATGAAACAATTTTATGAGCTCATCAATAAAAAAACTCTCTGAGATATCCGAGCTGCAGTACATAATGCTGGACGCTATAATACTGGAACAACTGTAGCAGTTGATCAGCCCACACTCCTCATCACTATGGCAGATCAGATTGCTATGAATATTATCAAGTCATCCAATGATAAATTCGAAGAATATATCGATGAGGTAGAAGTAGGGTATGAGAAAAATGCTTGAGCAATATGAGCTATGCCCCCATTTGATAGTACTACTATCAATGATCCAATTGATCGTATCTCTCGTACATATAATGCATATATTTTTGGTAAACCAGTTTCAGAGATAGATAATATTTCTCAATGTAGTATAGCTCGCTGATCTGACTATTTTTCTTGACCATATAAACAGGGTATTCTTGTAGAGGCGAATCAAGCCTTTGATTGATATAGTACTGTTGATACTGTTAAGAATTTTGAACGCGATGGCAGAAAAAAGGTTAACTGTGCACCAGGTGGTATCGATTGACTCAAGACAAATACCTACTGGGGTAAAAATATCATCACAAACATGGATGTTGAGAATTGGGTATTCAAACAACCCTCATGGATCGGTGGATATTATGAAAATATATTCTCTCTCGGTGGTATGAATGAAGTCAATACCTCTACTGGTGCGACTAGACTTGTCCATGTTCCAGGAGGATCCTCTACTGATACTATTACTCCTCTTGCAAGTAACTCCTGTTATGCTGCTCGTCTTGCATATACACTCCAGCAACCTCGAGGCAAAGATGGGCGACCACCGTGGCCCAAGAAAGAAAGTGGAGAATCATCATGAGATCCTGCTATAACTTGCCTCACAGAACAAGAACAACATAGTCACACATCTTGGTGAGGTGCCAATGTGCCATATGCATCGAGATATGCTCCAGATGAGTTTGATTGGATAGCTAGTATTGCATGACCAGGTGATGATCCTCAGTCATTTGATCCTGCTTTAGCATGACCAAAATGAATCTGTGAATTTTGACAAATTGCTATATATATAGCACCGAAAGAATATTTTTCGGGTGCTACAGTCAATCCAAGATCGACAGACTTTGTCTATGCATGTCTCCCAAGTGCTGGAGAAAAATGTGCACTCCAACCAGGGGAGCTTATATCTGAAAAATGTCTCCCAAAAAATCTGGATCAATATGTAGATACATTGGTACAATGATGAGGTGCAGGTACGAATTGTCCATTGTCCAATCCCAGACCCAATGTTCTGTATAAAACTGCATGTTGAATTCTCTGAGATGAAAAACATGGTGCTGCACAAGGAGGTAACTTTCGAAATAAATACGAACAAGATATCCCAGGGGGATGGGGATGAATGTTCCATTCACCATGTGCTGCTCTTGCTGCAGTGCAAAAAGAAAACGGATGAGTAGTACAGACTAATGCAGTTATAAATCTCTGTATGGCCATAGAAGATCCTAGTAATACTACAGGGGAGTACTCATGACAAAAAGAAGATCTTACTACGTATGAAACAGCAGTTTTTAAGGATATAAAAGATTCTCGAGTATGGCATAAATCTCCTACTAATGAAGAAATAACTGCTGCTGAAAAGAGTAGTGCTACCCCATCGATCCCAATTGATCACGATAGGTATATATCATTTGCTCAGTCGGTTGGTTGAGAATATAGTATCAAGTATCCCAATTTTTTCCGATTCGATCTTGCAAGTCTACTAACTCAATATAAAGATCGAATCTCTCTCGATCTCAATACAAGTCGAGGTAAAGAACGAGTTCGTCAATATGGATCATGATCTGCCACTGATATAACAGCATATCGCCTCGAATTAGATCGCCTTGGGAAAATTGCCTGGGCTGGGATACCACCATCAGGATGAGCAGTCCTCACGGCCAATCCTCCTGATCCAGCATGTTGGGGAGGTCAATTCTCTGATTCATCTATCTGCAAGCCATCTACACCATGATATAGGAGTGAAAAAGAACTCCTGGAGGGGCCACTCACTGATGCTGAGATATATGAGGTGATCAAATCTCGTAACTGGTTGCATCCAGACATCAATGAGAAATATAGAACAATTGTTTCCGCTGCTCTTTCGTATTCATGAGGAGAAACATCAGGAGTATCTATATGATCCCAAACGACCGATTGTGAGCTCTCACGATATCTGGGATTCACAGGATCAACCCAAACATGAGCCATATCCGATACTCACTGTATCAGTGAACCCCCAAGATTCCAAAAATCGAAAGATGGCTATGAAATAGCCTATCTTGGACTCACTCCATATGATGGAGTTGATGCAGCATGGAACACAGATGAATCAGCTATTGCAAATGACTATGCTATTTGACTCAATCAGATTGAGTGAGTTAATATTACTGAAGAGTGAAGTAGCGATTCTCTGATTGATGAGAATAAAATAAATAATCCTGCGACTCAATGTGGACCACCAGATGGTGTACCACTTCTTCAGTGGCCAAGTGCTATCATGTGCTGGATCAAGGCACAATTTCCTCCAAAAATCCTTGCAGGTTCATGTGGTCCTACAACCATTTGAATATCGAGTGGATTTTCTTCTGTGAGTTCTCTTCCTATTGTTTCTATATCATCTGCTATAGCAAATAACATAGTTGGACTCCAGGAATTTTATAATGATGCACGTCTCATAGCGAGTATGCCGCGATCGAGTATCACATTGAGCGACAATATTGCTATAGATCTCATTCTCCAGAAGAAAGATACAATCCTCTCGGCTCTTCCAGGGAGTAGGGCATACCTCCAGATAGTATCTGGTAGTAGTCAAGGAAAAAAAATAGAATCTTCAGATCTTGGTACATATCTTACTATTTCTCCATCTGAAATGCAGGTTTGAGAAAAAAGTACAACTTTTATTATCAACTCTCTTGGGAAAACGGCAAATATAAATCTCAAGTGATACTATCTTATACCTCTTCCAGACGGTACTGATCGCCGTATTGATACAGCATCATTCTCAATTCGAATCACTCCAGAGTACTATGATCTCCAACTCGAGCAATCAGGTTCAAGTATACCTGATATAGATACAACCATAGCTGATCCTGTAAAACTCCGTATCCAAAAGATCCTATTAGATAGCACTAGGATTCCATATACGAATCTTATTTCTATTCGTATTGTTGATGATGTGGGTGGGAATATAGTGTACTCAGGTTCCAAATTCAATCCTACTACTGATACTATCCCTACCAGCATTACCAAGAAAACTGGAGTCTACCGAGTATCGGTATATGATAGTGATGGGCTCTCATGAGAGATGACATTTTCGGTGCGTTCTGGGGTTATGTCACAAGTTCGTATAGTACCCATCTCTTCTGCAATTGTGAAATGAGAACGTACTCTTGCTATGGTACGACTTCTCGATCGTCTTGGGAATCCTATCACGCCAGATCTTCATTCTCTAGTTATTGATGTAACAGGATGATACATTGTTGATGCGGTGGGTCTCAAAAAAACGACAATGACTCTCGATGTGATGGAATCGCAAGTACCAATAATTATCTGATCTGATACGCCAGGTACGCTCCATATTACTGCCACGATAGATCAAAAATTGATCACTCAGACTGATATCACTATCCACAATATGGCTCGTATTGTACTCATGAGAAATGCTGTCCCTCGAGTTTGATGAACTCAAGTTCCAGCTCACATCGAAGTGCAAGATGGCTCATGAGTTCGTATTGCTTGACTCTCAGCAGTTGCCTCTATTACTCTTCCTGCTGGAGCTGGTTCATTTTCTAAGACAGCCATCACTATTACAGACGGCGTATCTGAGGAATTCAATTATATTCCTGGTACTATATCAGGAGATCATTCTATATCTATCGATATACCTGGTATTTGATCAGTTTCTGATGTAGTCTTCTCTATACTCCCTGGAGATCCTATGTATATCAATCACTCTCGATGAGAGAATAGTATATCATTTTTTCTGCGAGATCGTTATGGGAATATATCAAATTCAAATCTTGCAGGCACACTTAATCACAATAGTGAACTCAGTAAAACTATTGATTTTGTATCTGGATTGTATAGTATCCCGCTTCAGTCTGGATATTTCAAACTAGAAGTTCCTTGACTCAAAAATAATACTATAGTATATTCTGATGATGACTGAAGTCACAGTATAAAGGGTATATCTAGATACATCGCATATATTGTTGATAACACGAAAAAAATACAATTTTCTCCTGATTACAATGCAAGATACACAGTGCTTGCATGAGGTGATTTTCTCCGCGAATGAGAACAGATTCTCTATGATACTCTCCCATGACAATCTCAGAGTTTGGCAGTTACAACAGAATTGGATTCACCATACAAAAAAGATATTCTTTTTTCTCTATTCCCAGATGGATCATATCGTCTTGGGCAATCTTCCGATACAGCAGTACAGACGAGTGTGTCTCTATCCAATAATATACCACTCCTCACTGTATCTGACCTTACCTCCCATAAGCACATAGCTCGAGTACTCTATCCAATGAAGAATGCTTTTTTTGATATATGTCAAAAGACCAAACAAGAAAATTGTGATACAAATCTTACTAAACCGACTATTCGTATCGTTCTTCCGGTGGACTCAACCCTTATAATGGATCGTTCCAATAACGTTCTGACTCTCAAATCAGATAATAATACTATAGCTACTATAGATACCAATGGGGGTATATATATGCGTAATGATATACAACTCATACCAGATGATACGAGTGTTCATGGGCTATCTATGCGTATAGTACAATCAGGTCGAGATATAGCAGTTCTTTCATATACCACTGATGATACAAAATTAATTGCCCTTAAAGAAAGTCAGTTTTTCAATATACCAGTCCTGCTCAACTCAGCGTTTTCGCTCTCTAAGGTGCCTATCTCCGGTGAGAATAATATGATATATGGATATCAGGTCATCCGTGAATCTCGAGGACATGATCTCGATGAGAGTAAAAATGGCCCTTCTCATACTGATTCACTTGGATCACTCTCAGAATTGCCATGAGTAGGTTGGTCATCCAACAATACTATGCTTCTCTCATATGCGGCTGGTGATACTGTATGAGAGTCTACTCGATTTTTTCATACCTATACCATGATCAATATGGGTGATCCAGTAGCACATGTGGATCATGGTCGCACATGAACTGAGATCGATGGTATAGATAGAACTATCTGATCTATAGTGCAGAGAGGTACTCGATCTGGTATTGCGAGTTTTGCTCACCGAGATATGGATGCTGATGGGATAGAGGACCTGATCGTAGTATATCAAGATGGTTATATAGAATTACTGTTGAATAGATGAGGCAAATTCAGATCCAGGGGTATGATAGCCTATAATAAAGATATAGATGCTAAAAATATTATTTTTGCAGATTTTACTCATGATTGATATTGAGATATAGTCTGACTTGATAAACAAGGTTCCTTTGTACTCATTGATAACTCCAATCGCAGATTTGCTCGAAAGAACATGATCCTCGAATGATGATCTCCTCTCCCAAATCATATATCTCAGTTCCGTATCTATGATATGGATGGCGATGGGCATGATGATATTGTATATATAACAGCAAGTGGAGAACTTGCGATACTGTATGGTACACAAACAGCTGGGAACTTTATCAAAAAACTCCTCGACCCAACGCTTGGTATTACTCTCTCATCTATACCAATCAATGTATGAGGTGCCATTCGCACGAGTACTACTCCACAGTTTCAGTGATCTCTTGGTGTGAGTCCTGCGACTTCATCAGGTATGGATGATAGTATGCTCAATTGAGAAGTTTTTTATCAATATAATGAACCAAGTTCAACTAACTCTATCACAAATGTTAGTCTAGATACTCTTTCAGGTACATTGACCGATATATCAAATGGAATTACAGGAAGTAGGATATCGACATTTATAAGGAGTCAGTATGCCAAGGCATATTGACTCAATATAGAAAAAGTATATACAAATACAACTCACGCTACTCTCTATCCGGATGATCATATTACAGCTACTATTCGTATAGAGAATACTTCTTCTCAGATCATGAGATGAGCAGAATATCTCGATACTATCCCCAAGATTTTCAGTACAAAAGATACACAAAAGTACAGCATACGTCGTTCTAATATGAGTATATTAAGAGACTATAGTGCTCTATGAGATAATGAATATGACGCTCATTTTATTCTCTGAGATATATCTCCTGGTGAGGTAGTAGAGATTGTATATGCTATGATAGCACTTCCAGCTAGTTATGGGGAGATGATAGTGGGTGATCTCGAAAAAGGTACGGTTGGGGCCGATCCATATTGAGATGTCGGGTTCAAGACATCTACTACTTGTGGTGCGAGTATGCTCCTCTGGCTCTCATGACCTAATTCAAGAGACTATACAAAATGAACTCATGAGTTTGGTTCTGCAAATTTCCCTGATGGTATGAGTAGTCGTCTGACTGACTCGAATACAGATGGTGTCCCTGATAGTATAGTCAACAGATCTCGAGAAGACCTCATCAAGGATAAAGAAATACTTGTGAACTCTAGTAAGATTGGGTATTCTGGATCAGTTCTAGCTATAAAAAATAATCAAGATACTGCTGGTATTGGACTCGATGATAATTTTGCCAATAATCTGAGTCAGACCGTTGAGGATATTGCTAACTGACTTTCTTGTGGATTCGGAGGTGGATCATGTATGAGTTTTCCTATGAATTGGGCACCTCTTGCTCCTTGATCTGATCCAGTTTTATTCGGGAATCCTATAGGCGATGGACTCAAAGTAGATGAAGGTCTTCCTATATTTTCGGCACTTACTGCTATCAATATTCCTACCCCAGGATGATGTTATCAGATGCCCGTCGTCTGGCCAGCATCACCTATACAGTTCACAGGAGTATGTAATGCTACACTAGGAGCTGGATGATATATGGGTGTCAATTCTCCGACTAACTTTCTCCGTATATTTGTCACACCTACTCTCACACTAGGTATAGGAACTGCGATATGTATGGGGTGACCTGCGAGCCTCATGGGTAAGATCCCACCTTCTGGACTCTCTCCTCTCATACAATGAGGTAATTGTATCGTTGTTACCAAACCTATGAATGTATGTAAGTGAGATGGATCAGCAAATGATGGAGATGTCAGTGGTGTATCAGGTCTCGGGTGAGTTGGCGGGGATAGTTGGAATGCTTCGAGTTGTCAACCTCAGGCAAATACTGTCACAGAAGCAGATAATCGTGCTCTCACAGAGAGTATTGTTGGATATTTGAAAAATCCAAACCCAAATCAACTCACAGGAATATATTCGAATATGAGTAGACGCTGACCGAGATCGAGTAATGTGTGACCACTCCTTGCTATCGGATGAGCATCAAGTGGATGATCTGAGATGAGTATAGAGGTAGACTCAAACACAAAAATATCTGATATTTGATCCGTTATTAAAGTCAAAAACAAACGAATCGCTGCATTTCCAGATTTTCTCATGGATTGGCTTACTCGACAAACAGAAGAAATAACTACATCACTATTTACGCCACCGAGTCTCACTATTATACCTCCAACGAGTTTTGGACAGAATGCTCAAGTCGATTCGAGCTATGCTGATTTTTCAGAAAAACTCGGGCAATCATTCTCAAATGCAAGTCTCGATAATATAAAGCAAGGGGCGGTAGCTGGGTTTGATAGAAAGTGAGGATGAGTTCCAGGTACTCTCAATGCTATAAAATCAGCATATACATTGATAGGAAAAACTCCATTCATATCAATAAAACAAGTGAATATCCCAATCAATATTCCATGGTTTGATAAATGAGAACTCAATAAATATTCTCGATCCCTCGACTGATACAAGCAAGAGATTGATAATATGATGAAGAATTTTTGTATCAATGATCCCTCGGCTACATGCCTTGATAAGAAGGCAAAATTGCAAAATGGAGCACTCATATCCAGTATAGGTCAGAATCTAAAACGTATAGAAGAGTACAAAAAACTCCCTCTCAAAATACAAAAATATATTACTTGGAAAGAGCGATATATAGCACAAATACTGTGTAATATCAACTCAGTACAACAAATTACTGGATGATGGTTACGCGATAACTGAATCAGATTCCGAAAATGGGCAGAATTATTCGTTCTTATAAAAGCTATAGCTGATAGTTGGCAACCATTGCTTGATATATTTGCTGATACGAATGCAAGTTGTGGAGTATGTCGTAATGAACGAAATAATCTCCAATACTACAAGTTCAAACTCCTCTCAATACTCATACCATCTATACCTGTGATCAAGTTCCCGAAGTGGCCAGATATCATTCTCGATCTCTCAGATATACGTCTCGGGATCAGTATATCAATGCCCAATTTTGTTCCAAGACTCTCACCGATACGTTTTCCATCTCTTCCATCTCTTTCGGCTGGTTCACTCTCTATATCAGTCAGTCTCCCAGGTCTCCCTATACTTCCAGCTATTCCTCCTCTCCCAGATCTCCCAGATCTCCCATCTCTCCCTCGGATCAAACTCCCAGATCTCCCTCCACCACCAAAAATTCCAAAGATTGCAGGATCTATTTCCGCTTTTCTTTCCATTTTGAAGCTCATATCCAAGATGTATTGCTACTACCAAAAAACTATATTGATACCAGAATGGCAAGTAGGTGATGTCATTGCTCAACGAACAGAACGACAGGGGACATCACCATTTGATTTTATCAATCTTTCTCTCCCTCAGTTTTCTCTTCCGTCTCTCCGTGAGATACGAGTGTCGAGTCATGTCAATTATGAGCTTCGTTCCGATTTTATATCAGAATTTGCCAGGTCTGCAGTGCGTCCTATCAATCAATTCCAGACCGATCTCCAGAATACTATTCCGAGCTCTCTTGCTCCAAATATAGCTACTCCAAGTGTTCGTATCGATGCGAGAGCAGGTGCATATATCGATACCAATTCTACTAAAACACTCCCAAATCAAGTTACGGAAATGGTTGAAAATATAGACCATGATAAAAATATTTTTCTTGAAATTGCAGATTTTGCTCAATATATAGGTACTCAACTTGAGTCTCCTGAACTCAGCTCAGTACATACTCATCTTCAGAGATGATTGCGAGTTGCCCAACTCGAATCTCAACAATTACAAGATGAGCTCACTCAGTATAATGATACAAGATTCTCTCTCTTGCGTGAGTATCTTGCTCGTGAGAATGATAATAACGCAGAACTCCAGAATATTGTTGATCTCATATCCCATGATACATCAGGAGAACCCTATCAACTCATAGCTGATACACTATCTGGATCAATATGATCTACAGGACTCCTCGCTCGACTCGATCAATTCCAATCTCATGATACCCAGGAGAGTATCACTCCAATATCTGCAAACACCTGACTCGATCAGATGCGTGATTCTCTCTCAGAGCGTATATCTCGTATGACGAGTGCCAATACTCCCTCAGATCAATCTAGCACAGCTTGAGATAATACAAATCCTCCTATATGATACTCTCCGAACTATCAGGGTATCTATATCAAGACACCGAGTGGTATTCAGACTCGACTCTTTGACTATATTGATCCTGTGACTTCTGCGACGCGAGTTTCGACTATAGACATTGATCGAGATGGTGATCTTGATTATATATATCTTTTGGATGGAGTGCTCTATGTCAAGTATAATTGGTCCAAGGCTCCCAACAAGATTATTGATACAACTACCAAAATATCGAGTATTTCTCAGATTGATCCTTCCCCATATGTGCCAAATTATTTTTATGAAGATCTATCCACTCCACGAAATCTCAATTATTCATTTGTTTCATCATCTCAAACCGAGACACAGTGGAGGGTAGATTTTTATGATCAGTATACGCAGTGGGATAAGATAGACATATGAGATCATGATCCACGAGTCTCTCCGAAGACGACCATCGATATGTTTCTCGATACCAGTTCTATGCCACTAGCATCTGATACTGGTATTCTCACATATGCTGTACCTAGAACACTCGGTTCTGTTGCTGACTCGAAATCATTTGTCATTGAGTGACGTAGTATCGATATATATACTGGTTCAGTATCATTGTCGATTTCACCGGGGCGAGTTCTCTATACGGGAGATCGTAGCGTCACGATCAACTACAAAAATGAAAAAACCCCGATTCTCAGATCCCAAATACTCTCTCCCCATATGTGATATGAGTTCTCGACTCCTACTGAGGTATCTATGAATGCTGGAATACTCTATCTCATCGGTGTAAAAGATAATTCTCGCTATACCTATAATGATGATCTCATCGGTATGCCTATACTCCCTGATATGCGTCTCTACTGATCTGACGCTGGATCCATTATCAAAGATATGAGCAATGGTCGAGATCTCTCTCTCCCACCTGGTACTACCTATATCACCTATGCTCTCGGTGCAAGAGCAGATCACTATAGTATCTCTCTCCCATATGCTGATGGATACTACTATGCTCGTCTCCAGAATCTGACTGATAAAAAATATGATCGAGCCTGAGTAACGCTGCTCTCACCACAAGCTGCCAGTGATGATGGTGAGCCTGTTATTGATATACCAACAGAGATCAGACTCCCCATCTATACAACTCGCAGATACCCACTCAGTGATATCCTCACAGATCTCAGTGATGTAGCACTCACCGTAGATAGCGATACTACCATTGATGCTAATGCGAATGGTATATTTGATGATGATTTCACTACCAAGAGTTCTACAATTGCTATCTCATCTCGAGATATAGTATTTGGTTCATTCATACAACCAGGGAGATATAATATGATGCTCAGGGCAGTTGACGCACTCGGCAATACGACAACTATGCCACTCATAGTCACTGCCTATACCCCACTTCCACAGATACAGAGTGTGACATCTACAGGGTGGGTACTCGGTACTATATCAGAGTCACTCAGTGGTATACCGACTCACTTTTTCCGAGTTCGTTCATGAGAACAACCAACTCTCCTCGCATCAGGATCCACTTTGTCGAATGTAGTTGGTAGATTTTCGACTGGTTCATTTTTTGCCTCTCCTGAGACTATCTCTCTTGCTCATGGAGCACAGATAGCCACAGTGACAACAAGATGAGATATCACTCTCAAATCAGGATATCATATTGAGGTCACACCTGCGAGTTCTACAGATCCTATGAGGATCCTCACAGTTGATCAGACAGGATCTATATCACATATACATACGATATCACTCCCTACAGATACTCGGTTTGTCGATACCTCACGAACTTCCATATCTGCTACATGAGTATGGCTCACTCCTACAGCTGGTAGTACTCGGATTGTATGAGCAAGTCAGACAGATCTATCTATCCCAGGAGGACAGTATATCACTGATATGCTATATCGGCCAATAGCTGGTATAGCTCGCGATGGCAATATCTATACACTTGAACCCACCGTCACCCTCAGATACCGTAGCCGAGATGGATATATGAGTATCGAGCTTATCAAACAGGGTATAGTGGTAGCTATCGTGGAATATCGTATTGATTTTTTCTATACGATGCGATAGTGCTTTCATTTGCTTTTTCCCTATTTTGGCTATACTGTGCATAAAATAGCAAAAAAGAAAATATAATCTCATAACTTATCGCTCCTATGCTTGCTCGCGTCACCATCATCGGTCGTCCCAATGTCGGGAAATCATCGATATTTAACTCGCTCTCGGGGCATCGTATTGCGATCATATCCGATATCGAGAATACGACTCGTGATATCATCGAGTACCATATCGATGATCCAGAGAATGATATCTCCTATATGATGGCAGATAGTGGTGGTATCGTGAGTGCTGACAATGAGACACTCCTCTCAGATGTCCGAGGTCGAGCCAATGATGCTATCCTCGCCTCTGACCTCATCCTATTCGTCGTTGAGTATGATCGTATGACTGAGTTCGATGAGTATATCGTCAAGCTCCTTCGTAGATCGAAGAAGCCAGTACTGGTTGTTGCCAATAAGGCGGATAATCCGAAGAGAGCACTCGAAGCATATCAACATATGAGTCTCTGACTCGGGGATGTCGTTCCTGTGAGTGCTGTACAGACTCGTGGATTCGGTGAACTCAGAGTCAAAGTAGCCGAAATACTCAAAGAACTCGGATTCGGATATGTACCAAATGAGCTCCATGAGGGGCTGCTCAGACTCGCTATCATCGGTCGTCCCAATGTCGGTAAGTCATCACTCGTCAATGCTATTGCCTGAGAAACTCGCTCTATAGTATATGATATGCCAGGAACTACTCGTGATGCGATCGATACAGTGATCCAATTCAACTGAGAAGACATCGTCCTCATCGATACTGCTGGTATCAGACGGGCCGGCAAGATCGGATCGGCCAACATCGAGCAGTGGAGTGTGATGCGAGCAGAGAAGTCTGTCGAGCGTTCTGATGTTGTTGCGGTCGTGATCGATGCATTCGAGGGGGTAGCTCATCAGGATGAGCATATCGTCGGTGAAGCGATGAAGGAGAAAAAATGAATCATCCTCGTCATCAATAAATGGGACAAGGTAATGAACAAACCATGAGTCAACAAAGATACTATCCTTGAGCGGTATATGCATTATCTTTCGAAAAAGTTTGATTTTCTCTCGTATGCTCCGGTCGTATTCACGACAGCGATCGAGAACAAGCGGATTGATCTCGTTCTCGAGCATGCTATAGCTATCCGTATCGAACGCAACAAGCGAGTCAAGACGGGTGTATTCAACAAATTCCTCGAACAGATCACCTATGATCATGCCCCAACAGGGAATCGCAAGTCCCACAAGCCTCGAATATATTACGGATCACAGGTAGATGTGAATCCGCCAAAATTCATGATATCAGTCAACAATGCTGACCATTTTCACTTCTCGTATGTTCGCTATATCGAGAACAAGATCCGTGAAATATTTGGATTCGAGGGAACTCCGATAGAGCTCGAACTCAGATCTCGCAAGAGTATGTTCAAACCCAAGGAACAAGGTGGATCTCGTGAGGATCATTTCTGAGAGGAGATCGTCGAACTCGAGCAAAAACTGGCAGATAAAAAGATCGATACATTTGGTAAAAAGAAACCAAGAAAAAAAAGATAGTATGAAAATATCAAAAATCTTCGCATATTTATTTGCATCTATTGCCCTTATATTCGAGGGTTTTTTTGGTGTTATTCCATTTGTATCGTTTATCCTACAAGTCATACTCATTGCATTTGCTCTCTTCTTGCTCATGTGGATGGTTCTGCGTAGCAAGGTAGGATATTGGCAACAAGTCATACCACGCTATTTTCTGACAGTGGTATCTACGATGGGATTTTTTATCTCTATCATGCTCGTATTTGTCTGATATCAGCATATGATGCCATGAGTAGTGTCTGATGTTACTCTCATGGGTTCTGGACAACATATTGTATTTATCCAGATGTCACACATAGCGACACCAGAGTTTTTTGCAACTAAAAAAGAAACTATCCAATGACTCTCTGCAAGTGGATATACTATCCTCGTTGAGTGAGTCAAGCCTTGAACTCCAGAAAATCAAGTTCGTTTCAACCAATCGATAGGATTTGATTTTACACCGACACTCTATACTACTATCGCAGATTTGATATGACTTCAGAGTCAGGATAACCAGTTCCTTTTTGCTGGTATATGATCTGGATCCCTCGTATCTGTAGATCTATCTATCGATGATATCGTGAGAATCATGGGTAGCGGATCTCAGGTGAATATATCATCTGGATCAGTCACATCAACAGTTATCGATATTGAGTCACAGATCTCATCCGCCCTCATCGCCCTCTCTCCTCGTGAACGCATCTGGATGAGCTGGGTGGGGCGTGGACTCCTCAACTGGTCACTCAGACGATCTGATGATCTCTCAGAGATGATCACTACTGGATCACAGGCACAGCTCTTCTCGACGATCATCGATCGACGCAATAATGCCATAGTCAGATATATCCAGGATCATCCAAATCAAAATATAGCTATTGTCTACTGAGCTCTCCACTTCAACGGAGTATATGAGGCTCTCCAGAGGCTCTCGCCAACATGGCAGATATCTCATATAGACAATAGCGAACCATATACTATCAGATAATCTATGATTGCCAAAATCCATATCAATCTCTCATCTATAGTAGATAAGCAATCATTATTTGATATATTTGCATCGACTTTTTCTTTTCCTGCATATTTCGGGAATAACTGGGATGCATTATCTGATATGATGAGTTCACTTGACCCAGCTGCAAAAATATTTCAAGATCTCAAAAATCCACTCACAGGAGTACATTTGATACTTGAGAGTTTTGATACAATCGATGAGGCTCTATCTGAGGTTGATATTACTACCTTTAGATCTCTTCTTGTTGATCTTTCGGCTGGGCGAGATTTTCGCTCGGATCATCTTTCTTTTACTTTTGAGGTCAGATATTCACACTAGTTGATCACACTTTCCTTTGCTTTTTCGAGGAGTTTTTATATACTGTTTCGGCTTATTTCGTATATTTTCATCACTCTCATGGCTCCAAAAATCCCAAAAAATCCCAAAAAATCAACTCCAAAAAAACCAATAATTCGTCTCCCTAAAGATGCACAAGTGAAGATCATCGAGATCACTCCTCGTACATTCCTCTACCCACTCCTCGCTATAGCACTCATATGGGCACTCTATACTCTCTGGTCTCAGAGTGGTACTGAGACGATCACCTACAATGACAATATCGGAGTCAATGAGATCAGGTCCAACTATCAGTCAGGATCGTATGAGGAGATTGTCATATCAGGCAATCAGATCCAATGACGCAAACAGGCTATTGCCAATATCGTCTGAGGCAAATCTCTGACAAAACGATCTATCGATCGTACGACTCTCCCTGCCAATGTCTCTATCACTGATATTGGTCTCTCGAATCCTACCAATCCTACTAAGGTTACCATCGAGAACAACAACTTAGCGAATGCATTTTGGGAGTTTCTCCCGAGTCTCGGACTCACACTCATCACGATCCTCGGTATCATATTCCTCATGAGTCGTATGGGTGGGGGAGGTATGGGCAATCCTATGCAATTCATCAAATCTCGGGCCAAGATGTATGATCCAGAGCTCGATGAGGTAGTGACATTCGCTGATGTAGCTGGTTCTGATGAGGAGAAGGCAGATCTCGAAGAGGTCGTCGACTTTCTCAAAAACCCAGCCAAATACAAAGATCTCGGAGCCAAGATCCCAAGAGGTATACTCATGGTTGGTCCTCCAGGAACTGGTAAGACCCTCCTTGCTCGGGCAGTTGCCTGAGAGTCAGGAGTTCCATTTTTCTCTATATCTGGATCTGAGTTTGTCGAGATGTTTGTCGGTGTGGGTGCAGCCCGCGTGAGAGACCTCTTCCGTGAGGCTCGTGAACATGCTCCATCGATCATATTCATCGATGAGATCGATGCTATAGGGAAGAAGAGATCACCAGGGATCTGAGGTGGACATGATGAACGAGAACAGACACTCAATCAGATACTCACTGAGATGGACGGATTCGACAATGAGACCAATGTGATCATCATGGCAGCGACCAATCGTGCTGATGTTCTCGATAGTGCACTCCTGCGTCCAGGACGATTTGACCGCAAGGTGACGATCAATCTCCCTACCCTCGAGGACCGCAAAAAAATCCTCGAAGTCCATGCAAAAGGAAAGCCATTTTCGCCTGATGTCAGATGGGATCGTATCGCTGCTATCACTATCGGATTCTCTGGTGCTGAGCTCGGCAATCTCCTCAATGAGTCAGCTATCCTCGCAGGTAAGAAAAGTGCGAAAAGTATAACTCAAGAAATGATCCAGAAATCTATCGAAAAAGTAGTGATGGGAAATGAGAAAAAATCACTCAGAATGACGGATCATGAGAAAAAACTCACCGCTCTCCATGAGGTGGGACATGCGATCGTAGGCAAGATGCTCCCGCATACTGATGCGGTACACAAGATCTCTATACTCCCTCGAGGTGGAGCAGGAGGAGTGACATGGTTTCTCCCAGAGAAAGATCGTACCTATACATCAAAGGCGAAGTACCTCGATGAACTCGCGACTCTCTATGGTGGACGAGTTGCTGAGGAGATATTTTTTGGATCTGAGTATATCACAACGGGGGCTAGCTCAGATATCGAGCGGGCTACTGAGATCGCGAGAGCGATGGTCATGAGATACGGATTCGACGCTGATCTCGGTGCTGAGAACTATGCTCCAGACTATACGGAGTGACAACGCAAAGATATGTCCAATGACACCCGCAAACTCATCGATGAGAAAGTCAGAGGACTCCTCCAGGATGCCTATGCTCTCGCGAAGAAGATCATCAATACGAACAAAGAACTCCATATGAGGATCGCAGATGCCCTCCTCATCGTCGAGGAGATGACACAAGAGGAGTTCGATGTATTCTTTGACGGTATGTCGAGTGTCCCTACCAAGATCGCTATGTAGTACAAAATCCCCCTCAGAAATGAGGGGGATTTTTTGTGTTGGCAAAGTGCGAGAAAATCATAGAATATGAATATGTCAGATCAAAAATTTCCATATACAGATGATTGAATAAAGCTCATGGCTGAATATCTTCAGGTGAGAATTACTACAGGTAATCCAGAAAAATATCAATATAATGATACTTTTATTCCTGTTATTTTCCTTGCCTGAGCTCCATGAGCTGGCAAAACTGAGTGGATAGAGTCCTTCCCTGATATTGAGCACTATGTCATACTCGATACAGATCTCTATCGCTCATTTTTTGAGGGATATACAGGATCCAATGCTTCAGATTTCCATCAGTATGCGAGTCGTGTGATGGATCGGATGTATAGTTTTTGTATCAAAAATAGATACAACATGATCGTGGATGGGACATTTTCAAACGTAAAAAAGACTGAAGAAAATATTGCTCAGTGTAGAAAAAAATGACTCGCATTTTCGATAATTCTTGTTATGCAAGATCCTATTATTTCATATCTATATACGAAGAAGAGAGAACAAGAAAAATTAAGAAATGTTCCTATGGAGGCTTTTATAGAAAAATTTTATAAATCGATTCAAGTAGTTAAAGAGATACTTATAAAATATCCACAAGGACTTGTATTTATAACAAAAAAACTTAAATCAAATCCTAAGTTTTCTGATGTTCAAGTTAAAAACTCAGAACAATTTGACAAATTGACAAAATATGAATATAATTCAAAAGAACTGAAACAAATTATTGAACAACTCAATCATGAATGTCAGAAGAATCCTTGATTTTTAACTAAGATATTATGACTCCTACTCAAAAACAACTTGCCCACATGAAAAAATCTGTAAAAACTGCTACTCGTGGCTCGTATGAGAAGCAGATGGCAGTCCTAGAGAAATATCCAGAAGAGCTCGCACTCGCTCGAAAACTCGCAAAGTTCTAAAATATCCCCCTCAGAAATGAGGGGTATTTTTTTTGTGTTGGCAAAGTACGGGAAATATATAGAATAAATACAAATAAATCCATATATCGTATGTCTCATCTCTTCTCCAAAGCAGTTATCAACGATGCGACTCGCAATATCACTATCTCAGATCTCGAGCTCAAGATCGCTATACTCCAATGATGGCTCGATATGTATGATGCTGGATCGCTCCAGAAAAAGTCTGAGAAAGAATTTGAGGGAGTGTACAATGAGTCCTTATTTGGTACTATACTCGGATATACGAGTATAGTGAGTGGAGAGTATACGAGAGAAAAAGAACCACGCAATGAGTCCAATGGACAAAAACCAGATATTGGACTCGGATTCTATAGTCCTACGCTTGCTACGACTCAGGCAGTTGTAGAGTTAAAAGATGCTGCCACTTCACTTGATCGACCTCAACAACGAGCCGGCAATATGACTCCTATACAACAAGCATTCAAATACAAACCCCTCTATAACTCCAAATGGGTGATTGTATCGAATTTTTTTGAGATCAGACTCTATACCGATACCTACAAGGACTATGAGTCCTTCACACTCCGAGAACTCGTCAATCCTGCAGATGACTATGTCTTATTTCGCCAGTTCTATGCCATATTCCATGCGAGTAGACTCACGAGTAGAAGTGGTGAGAGTGAGACTGAGTGACTCCTCGCTCGGGTGCGTATCGAAGAAGAGAAAATATCAAAAGAATTCTATAAGCAATACAAATCTCTGCGACTCGAGCTCATGCGAGATATCTGGAAAAATAACCCCGAGAGTCAGAATGCATATGTCATAGAGAAATCTCAACGTATCATCGATCGTATCGTGTTCATCTGTTTCTGTGAGGATCGTGGACTCATTCCTCAGAATGAGCTCAGTTATCGAGTAGAGCAAGCCAAAAAATTTGGATTTGCTCCATGGGAGATGCTCAAAAAGTTTTTTATCTCGATAGACTCTGGAGATGTCAGTCTCGGTATCCCTGACGGGTATAATGGTGGATTGTTCCGTCCTGATGCGAGTATCGATGTACTACATATCAGTGATAGTATCATAGAGCAGTTCGTTGCTCTCGGTCGCTATGACTTCTCTGAGGACGGTGGACAGCTCTCGGTAGAGATACTGGGTCATATATTCGAACAGTCGATCAGCGATATCGAGGAGATCAGATCCAAGATAGAGACGAGTGGAAAGGTCGATGAGGAGATCATCACAGACAAAAAAGTCTCAAAACGCAAAAAAGATGGTATATTCTATACGCCTGCCTATATCGTGAACTATATCGTCGACAATAGTCTCGGCAAGTATCTCGCAGGACATGAAGAGGCTCTCCAAGACAAGTATGCACTCAAGTCAGATATCAACGAGAAAAACTATCGTAAACGAGAGATCGAGGCATATACGGAGTATCAGAAAATACTCCAGCAGGTAAAAGTCCTCGATCCAGCTTGTGGTTCAGGAGCGTTCCTCGTACGCGTATTCGACTGGCTCCTCGCAGAGAATCAGCGAGTAGCAAATATCCTCTACACTCAGTGAGATCAGATACGGATCTGAGATAGTGAAGACTATTTCCGTGAGATCCTCCGTAACAATATATATGGAGTCGATCTCAACGAGGAATCTGTCGAGATCACCAAGCTCTCACTCTGGCTCAAGAGTGCTGTGAAAGGCAAAAAACTCGTCACGCTCGATAACAATATCAAGTGTGGAAACTCACTCATCGATGATCCTGCGGTTGCGGGCGATAAGGCATTCGACTGGAATATAGAGTTCGCAGATATCATGGGGAGTGGATGATTCGATGTGATAGTAGGAAATCCACCGTATGTACAATCTAGGAATATTAAATTATCAGTTGAGAGAAATTTTTTATGGAAAAAATATCGTACTGATACAAATCATTCTGATTTATATAGTTTTTTTATTGAACTTTCTCTAACTATTCTTAATACAAAATGAATTTTAAGTTTTATTATTCCAACTACTATCCTTGCAATTCCAAGTTTCAAATCTATCAGAGAATATATAGTATTAAATTCTCATATACAAAGTATTGTAACTTTTAATAATATTAAAGTATTTGATGACGCTACAATCAATCCAATAATTATAAGTATTTGTAAAAATAAGATTCAAAAAGCCACTGACATCTATAGCTATAACCATGATATATTTTTCTTTAATAGAATTATACCAATAAATACCCTTTCATGAGATTATGCTATTGATTTAGATCATAGCGAGAAGAAATCTATTATTATTGATAAAGTAAATACGCATGAATTACTAGATAGCATGTATAATCTTATTGGATGAATTAGAACAGGTGACGATGCTCGCTTTATTGGTGTTAATATAGATTCTTCAGATTCTAAAAAACTCATCAGATGAAGAGACTTCAGTAGATATCATTCAAGTTGGAATGGTGAATATATATGGTATCGTCCAGATCTGATGAAAGAAAAACAGGCAGCTGCCCCAAAAGAATCAAAACTCTTTGAAGTTAATAAAAAAATTCTCATAAGAATGATAAGTGGTGAGAATTTTTCTGCTACACTCGATACACAAAAAATGTATTTATTACAGGATAATGTAATTTTGGAGAAAACACCAGATATGACACTCGAATACTTACTTGTACTCATCAATTCGAGAATAATTCAATTTCTTTTAACTACCTCAAATATTGCAGTGACACAATCTATGTTGTGAAAACTCAGGATTCCAAAAATCTCTCTTATAGAACAAAAACCGTTTATCGAACGAGCAGATAGGATGCTCGCACTGTATAGTGAGTTGCATGATAAGAGTAATAGTTTTCTCAAAAACATCTCTACAAAATACCATATCGAGAAAGTCACACGCAAGCTCGAAAAGTGGTGGGAGCTTGATTTTGCTGATTTCATAAAAGAACTCAAAGCAAAAATATCACTCGAAGAACAAGAAGAGCTGATGTTATATTTTGACAAACGCAAGACAGAACTCCGTGATATCGTTGCTCGTATCGATGCAACAGATAAGGAGATTGATGAGATGGTATTCGAGTTGTATGGACTCTCGGAAGAGGATAAGAGAGTTGTTCTGGAATATAACAGCAAGTAAAACAAAAACAAGCTTGCAATTGCGTATTGTTTTTATATACTGTGTTTAGCAGTATATTTTTAACATATATAAGTATGCAATCACCACATACCCAAGATCTTATAGCTCAAAGAGATCAAGTAAAAAACGAGATAAAAAATCTCGAATCTAAACTTGCAGAGTCACGCATGAAACTTGGTATATTTGAGTCGGCTATAGTCCGCTCTGAGGATATAGATAAAACACAACCAAATAAAACAGTAATAGTAAAACATAATATTCTTACTTCTATTCCAGATAATAATAAATCCTCCATAGAGGAAAGAGTTATATCCTTTCTTCAGGGCAAAACAACTCATTCTGCAAGAGCATCAGATATTACAGATGCTCTTGGTGAAGGTAATAGAGATATCAATATGAAGATATATACCTCGATCAATCGTTTAATAAAACAAGGAAAAATACAAATCGAAAAAGAATACGACTCTATGGGTTCCGAAAGACAACGAAATCGACTCTATCAATTAACCTCTTTTGTGTAAAATATGCCGAATATTAATATCGATCTTCGAATCGTTGTAGAAGATATCATGAAAAAAACAACGCTTTATATAAAAAATTTTACTATGTTTGTACGAGATGAGTTCATAGTGCAAACTGAAGAAAAGAAACATAATTTACAAAATCATCTTTATTGGCTCAAGGAAAAAATTAGGCTCAATCAACTTCCAGAAGTTATAAAAGCAAGTACAAAATGGAGTATCTATTATGTGAATTACGGTATCAATGTCTGAAATGAAATTAATGGTAAAAGGCCATCTATTATTTATAAGAATTCTGCTTGGACTTTTGGTGAAGATATCATCGTGATACCACTTACTTCAGAGAAAGTAGATAAATCCATTGATCATTTTGATGTTCGTTTACTTCCTGATATGTCAAATTGACTGAAAAATCCTTCCTATATTAAGCTCAGACAAATACGCTCAATATCCAAGAAGCGAATAGAATGAGGTATCTGAAAAATTACTGATAAAAATATACAAGATCAGATAGAAGCTAGTCTTGTAGAGATGTTTGGAATAAACATAAAAAAATCTCCTAACGAGTAGGAGATCAAGGCGCAATCAATATTTCTATTGAGAGGCTACATCTAAGTAAAACAAGTATATCACTTTTTACACTTAAGTCAAAAATATTCTCTTTACAACTATCATTTTTCTATGCCAAACATCAAAAAAACCAGCAAGTCAATCGCAAAAATAGCTTCAAAAGAGCTAAAATCTAATAAAAAGGATAAATCTGTCGATGCGAGTGTGCTCGTACAAGTCCAACCAAAAAAGGAGACATCGAAAAAAGTTGCCACAAAAGCAAGCAAGGAACTCAAGAACAAAACAACTCCTCCAAAAGAGAAGAAAGTAGCTGGCTCTGTACTATCTCAAACACCGAAAAATAAAAACACAAATAAGTAGTATATTGTATACAAAATATACATAATAGTATTCAATACTCAAGTGATTTTATTTGATGAGTTCCCGATTTGGGATATACTATCAAAGTTATAATCACTCCCTATGCCTCAATCTATATTCGAATCCATCCGTCATATAAACGAACATCACCAAGACTATTGGTCTGCTCGTGAGCTCCAATGAGTTCTCGGTTATGAGAAATGGGAGAGATTTCAGTGAGTGATCGAACGAGCTATGGAATCTGCCAAAAACAGTAAACAGAAGCTACAAGACCATTTCGCCGATACCGGGAAAATGGTCCAACTTGGTTCTGGACTATAGATTATAGTATTTTCTCGGGTGATAGCTTTATATCATTTTATACATTACATGTAAATAAAATACATAAAAAGTTTACATGTAATGAGAACATGTAAAGAGTTGTATATATGTTTTGATAACATGTAAATAAAACATATGAAAAGTTTACATGTTCTATTGATTTTCAGATATCTTTTCATATACTCAGGGCAATAACCTAAAAATATATGTTTGACCCAAAGATCCCATACAACCATCTGCCTACTTTACCAGGTATCTTCGAGTATGATCAGAAAAAACTCCTCAAGCTCGCTATAAGAGCAAGTACCGAAGTCTCGAAGCTCAACTGACTCATGCATCTCATCCCGAATCATGAAATCCTGATATCACCCCTTCTCGTCAAAGAATCAGTCGAATCATCAGCGATAGAGAATATCCATACGACTACACTAAAAGTCCTAAAGTCTCAATCTCTCCCAGAGAGCTCTCTCGGGTGACCAGAAAAAGAAGTCCTACACTACCATAGAGCTATTCTCAGATGATATGAGAGACTCAAAAAAGAGTGAGGTATCGGGTACAATGCGATTCTCGAAATCCAATCACTCATCGAACCAAACAAGCCATGAGTGAGGAAGCTCCCAGGTACAGTGATCGCAAATAGTCGTAGAGAAGTACTCTATACGCCTCCTGCCTGAGAAGATGTGATCATCTCACTTCTCTCGAATCTAGAGAGATGGATGCATACTACAGATGACGATATTGATCCATTTATCAAGATGCCAGTGATGCATTATCAGTTCGAGTCTATCCACCCGTTCTATGATGGGAATGGTCGTACAGGACGAATACTCAATGTACTCTATCTCGTGATGACGGGTAAACTCGATTTTCCTGTGTTATTCCTGAGTGAATACATAAATAAAACACGACAAGAATACTACCATCTCTTTAGTATAACTCGCAATGAGGGTGACTATACTGATTTTATAGTATATCTCCTAGAGGGGATTATCGTACAGGCAAAAGATACCACAGAAAAGATAATACGAATCCGTAAACTGATGCAAGAGACAGAGAATAAGATAGCATATCTGAACTTAGACTACCATAAGATTACTATGATTCTTTTTTCGAGGCCATTTCTCACTGTTTCTGATTTCGCAGATGCTCTCGGTTTGACCCGCCAGACTGCTACGAAGTATATTTCTCTCTTAGAGGAGCATACCATACTATCATCACAGAAAGTAGGAAAAAATAAGCTCCTCTTTATACAATCATTTATCGATATACTCACATAAATAATATGCAATACTGGCTCATGAAATCCGAACCCTCAGAATACTCGATCGATCACCTCATGCGAGATGGATCATCGAGTTGGTATGGTGTACGCAATTATCTCGCTCGCAACTATATGCGAGACCATATGAGAATAGGAGATGTGGTATTATTCTATCACTCCAATTGCAAGGTTCCAGGTATTGCTGGACTCGCTCGAGTGGTATCTGCTCCACATGATGATATGACCCAATTTATCCCTGGAGACAAGCACTATGATCCCAAGTCTACTCATGAGAAGTCAATATGGCAATGTGTGGATGTAGGATTTGTTCAGAAACTCCATAGAATCATATCTCTCTCGGAGCTCCGAGATATAGAGTCACTCCAAACGATGAAAATCCTCCAAAAATGAAATAGACTCTCGATCACTCCCGTGACTCTAGAGGAATATCAGATTATTCTCAGTCTAATCGAGAAAGAATAATTTTGGTATCAGTTTTGCTATACTCCTGGAACTCATATTTCCCAGCTTGGATCTGTGCATTGACGGCAATATACGGCTTGCCATCTGTAGTGATCCATTTGCGATGTACTGGTCGTACGGAGAGCTCTAGAGAATAGGTTTCTCTGAAATAGTCTTGTACATATCTGCGAGTATCACGATCGAGCGAGGGAGCTAGGATGAACGGAGTGTACTCACTCATACTGAGAGAATAATATATCCGATGATCCTGGTGCAGTATGACGACTACCTGGGCATCAGGAGTAGGGAAGGATACGGATATCTTTTTTTCTATGATTTCATTGTCTCAATTGCTCATATAGAACTCACTACCCGTGAAAATATAGGTATCTCTATTGAACAAGCTCGAATTCTTGGGTTCCATCATACGAGCCCAGTCCATGAGTCCATTATTTATGTTTCTGATTATATCTCATGTACTTTTTGTAGAAAAAGTACCAAAACTATTGGGGAGAGAAAAACTCGTACCGCTTTGCTCATCTTTTTTATTGTTTTCATCTGACTCAGACAGTTTCTCTCCCCAAACCCCGTTAAGTTCATTGTTTGTATTCTGTGTTGAGGATTCACAGGCGAAAATAGGAGCTCATGAAACATATTTTTCTATAAAATCCTGAAAATCTCTCTCGATTGTATTTTTCTCATTTTCTGTGAGTTTGATATTTTTTGCTCACTTATAATACCTGGAAAATATCGTCTCCAGATTGGTATCCCAGGCGAGTAGGGGCTCTCAGTATCCAAATGCGAGTATAGCTCTCGCCGTATATTCTCCAACTCCAGGGAGTTTTTTGAGCAGGGACTTATCTCTTGGGAATATGCCACTATATTCCTCACTTATGATTTTTGCAGTTTTGAGGAGATTACGGGCTCGAGAATAGTAGCCGAGTCACTGATAATATGGGAAAAATTCTGCGTAACTCGACCTAGCAAGATCATGAACTGTTGGGTATTTTTCGAGCATTTTCGTGTAAAATCACACTACTCGATCAGCCTGGGTCTGTTGGAGGAGGATCTCTGCGAGCCAGACGGTGTAGTTATTCTGGGTATGTTGAGCATATTGCCTCCATGGGAAGTCGTGACGACCATTTTCGCTATACCAGTCGAGGAGGAGTTGCCAAGGGAATGATTTCATAGTGAGATAGTATTTATATTTCTTTTATTTGCAAAAAAAGAGTATATTCGATATAATAAACACATTATAATAAATAGTATGAATCAAAATCCAAAGTTCTTGACCGAATACCCGATACTCGCAAAAAGCCCAGAACATATTCCACAGGCTTCTTTTTATATAGAGGCTCTCAGGCAAAAATATGCTACATACCAAATAGTGCTCGACAGACTCGATAATATTGCTACCAAGATAGATCAAGTTCCGCCGCATATCCAACATACTGTGACTGAGCTACTCAGAGCAGATCTAGAAAGTAGGGTGATCAACACTGGTATCATGACAGCAGCAATCATGGCTATCAATCCCAAAAATACGATACATCGAGCTATAAATGACGATACATTCCGCAAGGTTGCCTAATTATTTTCACTTTCACCCCGAATGATGCAAAATACTCGTCTCCAACTCCTTCTCGAGCGTGCTCCTCTCACTGATGAGGATCGCCACAATATATCTCGTATTTTTGTTATTCTCTCGAGTGAGAGGCAGACAGCACTCATATCTGACTGGGATGCCTATATTGTCAGGTTCATATCGATTCGAGAACAACTCGCAGAAGATGAGGCTCGCAGATTCCTCTCATGACTACAGGCTATAGATATCCTCCTCGATGAGGCTATTGCTCGTGAGTGAGAAAAACAGAGAGAAAAAGATCAAAATAAAAAACAAGTTCGCAAAGAACTCGAGGCAACAGTGGCATATGATCAGATGCAGAGACTACGGAGAGTAAAAGAGATACATAGTACGACCGTGAGATAAATTGTGTGTAGATTTAAGCCTTATGCAAGTCAAAAACTCTCCTCGATTTGCAACTTTTTGCCCTATCTGATAATGTAGTGATACATCACAAATTGGTCATGTGATCAGCTCTAGCCTCATCTTATACCTGAGACCAATAGAGTATATTGGTCTTTATCTTTTTATTTTTCATATGACTCCCCCAGCACCTACCGATACTATAGGAACTATTGATCATGGATCGAATCCGATTATCATATCTACACAGACAGGACTGGAGTGATACCGTCTTCGCAATTTTTATATTACCAATAGTTTACAGTGATTTGTTTGGATGATTTTTCATTTTTCCGTAGTCTTTTTTTTCTGACTACTATTGGGTAATCTGGTTCTCGTAGGACTTTTTCTCGGGTTTGCGAATCTGATAGCATTTGCTATCGATGTTCCACTTGGGATCATCCAACGCTATATTCCAACTCGCCGTATGTTTATTATCGCTGCTATTTCTCAGCTCATTGCGACTGGTATATTTTTTGCATTCATATTTCATATATTTGGTATTATTGAGTATATATCTGGAGTTATCACTCCAGAGTCTCTCGAATCTGGTAAGGCATGGTTTTTTGGGAGTGCTCTCAACTGGATATGAGTAGTCGTTGCATCTATCTGCTATGGTGTGACAAAAGAGATAAATGATGTATCAACCTATTGATATGTTCTCTCTCATGCAGATCCAAGTGAATATGGAACTATTCTTGCTCGCAATAATATCACATTTGGTATTGGTTCACTGATAGGACTGGTACTTTCGGGAGTTGTATTATCATTTAGTCCTACTATTGCTGTTGTGTTTTTGGCAATTATTATTGCTTGATTTCTTGCATTCACTATTCGATTTTTTGATAACTCTATGGATTCTGTCAATATTGCTGATATTACGAGTTTCCGTGTCTCTGTACAACGTTGGAACTGAGAAAACGTAAAAGAATACATCACAGAAACAATAGCAAAAGTAGATCTCGAAAAAGTGGTGAGTGGTGCAAAATACCTCATGCTCAAACCCAAGCAAACAGCTATAGGGGATAGCATTCCATGGAAAGATGTTTTTGTCTCGAGCAAGAGAGAGTTCGCTATTATCTGGGAAATATGTATGCACAAGCCAATGCATATATCTCTATTTTGGACTATTACCTTGGTGCTGACATTTTGATTTTGGGATACATTTGCATCATCATTTCTCTTGCAGTTTCTCGATCAGATGAAGCCAGGGTGGAGCTATATTCTCTTGGCTATGATAGGTATACCATGAATAGTTCTCCAAGAGACAGCGAGTAAAATAGGAGCCAAGATTGGTGTGAAGACTATTGGTATAATTGGACTCACGCTTTCGGGAGGATCACTTATTTTGATGGGTATTTTCACACTTGGCTCTAGTATCAGTCCAATATTGATCATATTCCTTGCTCTCATCAATTCACTCGGATATGCATGTGGTATGTCTACAGGACAGAACCAGTTTCTCGATATGTATAATCGTATCTATGCGGATCATGAGTGACTCACTGAGATAAATGCAAATGCATCGTCTGGTCCTATGAAAGTTATTCAGAATCTTGCAAATGTCATCGGACTTGTCATCGGATGAGTACTGGTTGCATTCTGATTCCCTGCATTTTTTATACTATTTGGATTGGTCATATTCGCTATATTGGGCTGGACTATCCGAGAGAAACAGAGTATACAGCTCTAATTCCTCTCGAGGGTTACACTCCGATTTCTCACTATTTCTACTTCCAGATCCTTGAGTATATATGAGAGATCTTTGTCTTTGAGTATGATTTTTTGTTGCCACTCACCATTGTATCGTTCCCAGATATGCGTATCAAAAGAAAAAAAAGTTGATGGAAGCTTGATAAGAGAGATCTTATTGATGAGTTTTGCTATTATATCTTCGACTTTATTTTTTTGTTCATGGTGTATTCGTATCGTTGCTAACTCTGCAAATGGAGGATATCCGAAATCAGTCCGCTCACGAGAGAGATATGAGAGAAATGATCTCATATTACCCTCTACAATCTCTCTGAGGAGAGGATGATCGGGGGTATATGTTTGTATATAGAGTGGGAGTCATTGTTTCTTGTAGTAGGATATCTCGTTGTATATATCCTCTTCTATGTGATATGATGGAATAGAGAGATTGAGTTCAAATGAAAGCCAAATAACGGCTCCAATATCCGGATGTACTATACTTGCTCCTATTTGTGTAGCTATGACGATATCACTTGTATTGATTTTTGAGTATAATATTTCAGTTTTTTCACTGGTGTCACTATCTATGCGGAGTATACGAGTATCTTTCGGGAGTAGTTTTGCTATATTTTCTTCGATCTGCTGTATACCGACTCATACTGGATTGACTTTGTTTCCTTGGCAATGAGGACAAACAATAGGGAATGGTGCTATTTGTCCACATTGGTGACATATGAGACACTTATTGGGTGTTGTATGATATGCAAATGCAATATCACAATGTGGACACTTCTCATAGTGTCCACAATCACCACAGATCCATGCTCTTGCGTTGCCCCTTCTTGAGTAGAATATGAGGGATTTTTTCCCTTCATTCTTTACTCTTTCGAGCACATTGATGATCTCCGCAGATATACATGGGGCCTCGAGATGAGCCCCTTGTAGAGGGATGATAGTAATTATAGAAGACAACGAATTATTCAAAATTAAAAATATTAACCGAGTTCTTCTTCAATAAATTTTACAAATCATTTCACATTATCATGATTATGATAGATCGATGCATATCTCACAAACGCTACTTCATCAAAATCTCTGAGCTTGCGGAGTATATCGCGGCCAACGCGTTTGGAACTTATAGCTTGTTTATTTTGTGCCCATTCATTCTCGAGAGTATTGATAGCATCTTCGAGTTTATCAGGATCAAATGGTCTTTTCACAAGAGCCTTGAGCATAGAGTTCACTATCTTGGTACGATCATAGGGCTCGAGCTCGCCTGATGACTTGGTCACCATGAATGATACGAACTCGAGTCGTTCAAATGTTGTGAATCTTGATTCACACTTTTCACACTCTCGGCGTCGGCGTATAGCCTTACCATCATCAGTAGTACGAGAGTCGATCACACGGGTATCGAGATTGCGACATTTTGGACATTTCATAGAGAGAGGGGTTATTTTTAGATTTTTATTTTACGGTGATCTTCTCATATTTGCCAGTAGCATGTATATATGGTTGGTACATATAATAAGCTGTCACAGGAGGGAGGAGATAGGTGCCGCTATATTCTGGGCGGATATAGTATGTATAGGTATAGGGTTTATCAGTTCTCCAGATGTAGTCTTGTGTTGCGAAGATCCTATCAAGCTGAGATTCGACGTGTGTCCAGCCATTCCAGTAGCCATACTCACTATTGGTATCTGTAGTACTCATACTCTCTGTCTTGAGTATTGAGCTAATCGGTCTCCATCCACCAGGTATATAGTCCTCGAGAGTCAGGTAGTACTTGTTTGTATTGCTGGGCTTTGGAGTCACAGTGATGCGAACTCTATAGAGCTCTCAATGGTGAAATATACTATCCGTGATAGGGGTAGCAGAGATGAATTGTCAGTTTTGATCGAGTCATCGTGATTCGTCAACTTTTTCAAATACTCGCGAAACAGTGAGTTCTGGATGGCTCACCCCCTGTACTGCAAAAATATCAATAGGCTCATCACGCATGCTGATCTCATAATAGACTATCCCAGTCCCAGAAAGTCATGATATATCAAGTGTCTTACCTATGAGTGATCTACGAGTATCATAACTATATCTATGAGCTCATTTGCTCATACTGATTGGGATCTTGAGTTTTCAGGTAGTTATCTGTAATTGAGATAGCGTATTCTGACCACCAGATAGAGATATCAGTGCCATGAGGAGTTGTATACGAGACTGAGTTGATACATAGTAAGACTCGAGATCGACTCACTGGAGAAGATCACGGATAATAGTTGCTGCTATTGCCCGATCTCATAGTTGCACGAGGAGTCGAGCATATATTGCCTGGTCAGCAGTATCATCCCAATACCAATAGCTTTCACTATGGCGAGAGCTCATTCGAGTTTTGAGATTTTTCTTCATGGTATTATCGAGTTTGTCTAGAGATGCGAGCCCAATACTATATATCAAGTAACCATGACGAGATAGCCGAGTGATATCTATAGAGTTCTCTACCTCTGGAGTTCTTGGATGCTTACCTTGTGCGAGAGTTGCGAATATCTCAGCCCTACTATCCATATCATCTGTGACTGGGAGACTACTGATATAATCTAGTCATCTCGATATATTATCATCTGGTATAGTTATACCGAGCTTGCGGAACTCATAGAGTGACCTGATGACATATGGTGTTATATGATCATTTACTACAGTATCATTTTCCCAGTATTTCCATCCACCATTCGCATCTTGCATTTTGAGTATTTTCTCAACTCCTGCTTCGAGATTTTTTCGGGCTTCTATTGTATCTATTTTTATACCGAGACTCGATCAGAGTGCTAGAGCTATAGCGTTGGGGAGAGTACTCGATATAGTCTGCTCTATACAGCCATATGGATAGGCAATCAGAGATGCTATGACTCTTTCAGGATTTTGTAGTGGACTATCAGAAATACTGATAGTTACCTGTGAGTCTGGACTCGTATTATCTCAGATTGCTGGGATTGCTACTATCACTCCAGTAGCAGTCGATCCTGATACACGAATCATATCAGTTATGATTGGTGGTTGAGCTATGTGGAGATTTTTAGATATACTATCGAGTATGATTCATTTTTTATCTCGTAGTGTGAGAGTATAGGGAATATCTCAATTCCATACTTTTCATACTACTATTTTATAGTCTTGTCATACGGCTTGTCCAGGACTCAGTATGAGTGTTTCTATTTTTTTCCATAATGAACCACCAGTACCAATATTGAGTTCCAGGGTTGCCTCGCTGATCTGAGGTGTAGAGTTGAATACCGATGCAGTGATCGTAGTCATATCACCAGGATAGGCGAGTGATGATGCATGTGTCTCGAGTGTATAGTCTTGTCTGACTGATATAGTTTTCTCACTCACTGAAAATGTTGATGATTTTGTCTGTCATATTGCTATGATGCGATAGTCGGTGACATTGTCCGGGAGAGCAAATGAAATATGAGCCTTACCGTTTTTATCTGAGAGAACCGATGGATTATAGTATGCAGTATTACGAAATAGAGTCCGAGATGATATCTGTACTCCATCTCATCATTTATCTCCACTTCCACCATTTGATCCTTTTCGAGAGAGGTATCTATTGCGTTCGATACCGATAGCTGTGAGCGCTGTTTTCATTGTGAATTGGTACTTTTGGAAAAACTTCGGGATGATATCCAGATCGATATTGCCGAGAAGTCGTATCAGACTCTCATCGATCACCATCACTTCTATCTCTCACTCGGTTCATTTGCCAGTAGTATCTGTGAGCAAGAGATCCATATTGACAGTATCACGGTTTTTATATATTTCTTTGTTTGGAGCTATATTTAGTTTTCATTTTTTATCTGAGAGATCCATAATAATCTCTCCATATCAGACTGCATATCCACGATCACTCCCTGTACTTCATCTTGGAAAAGCTACAACTCCTATATACACATTCGGATAAAAAGAATCATCTATCACATAGTCCCTGGTATAATTCGATCCTGTATATGTAATATATTCATGCTCGAGTACTCCTCATTTTTCCCGAGTTATATAGAGATGCCCTCAACTCGAGAAGGGCGTAGTGATGAGTACATGAGCTGTTTCACCACTATGGTATACAGTTCGTTCTGGTATAACACGCAGACTAGCATCTCGACTGACAAAGTTACCAGTAATGTAGATGAGCGTCTCACTGATAGACTCTATAGGTGGCATGATATCTGATGGAGTGATCGGAGATATCTGCAATATATACTCTCAGGGTGTATATCACTTGGTAGCGAGGGTGAGATGATTTCCTGTGAGGGCTCACTCTGATACAATAGTATCTATTGTATGAGTTATTGGTGCTGATTCCCCTCGTAGCGTAGATATTTGTTCAGCAGTATATACTCGGTGGATGAGCTCATATTTGTATTTGTTGCTCATTGTTTGATCCCATTTTCCATGTTTTGGTCCTATAGTTGCCTCGAGTGATGTTCCAGGTTGTACCATCTTATTATCGAGAGTAGCCTCTACAGGGTTATACCTATCATACATTTTGTGCTCTTGTCCGAGTGCGACGAGGAGACTCGCAGGAGTCACTATAGTTTCGCTAGTCAGGGGATCTATGAGCGTCACCTCAGCTGTGTATATATAGTCATCTGAGAATGATGAGAACTCGACATCTGTCCTGAATATTCCATATCCATCTGCATCTATTGATCCTGTACCTTCTGTATAGAATTCTGGTGTCTGTTCGTAGTAGCATCACCAGAAACAGTCTCACCAGTCACTCATATTATAGTGAATACTCTTATAGATACGGTATGTGAATGGTGTGCTTTTTATCTGAGCACCATTATAATAATGAGCTTTTACATTTCACTCGATTGTAATATTGGATTTGTATGATTTATCATACCAAGGATTCGATGTGTCAGTATTGTCTACCTCTCGTATATTTTGGATGATTCCATTTTTTACTTGTGGACTTGAGAGTTGTACCTCAGCAGTAAATGTGGGGTTTTTGAAAATTTCTACTTGAAAATTCGCATACCCATTGGTGATATAGATATTTGGATTTTTCACATCTTGTATATATATACTATATGATCCGAGAGATGCATCTTTTGCAAGGGTGAGTTCTGTAGCGATTGATCAGTAATTATTGCTTTTGATACGTTTTTTTGCTACTTCTTTTCATTCTTGATCTGATATAGTGATATCGAACTGTTCTCACTCCGGTATAGTGAGGGTTTTTTTATTTTCCCGGATGTAGGCCTTGATATATACCATTTCTCATGGGAGATAGAGTCTACGATCTGTGTGCATATAGACACTATAGAGAGATCTATTTTCCCAACCGTAGTCAGATTCTTTCATACCAAAATTCCACCCAGTGATACCATCATTCCAAGTACTCACTACATATCCGAAGTGTCCTCCTCATTTTGATACTGCGATGAATGAGCTATAGCGTCCCTCATAGTCACCCCATTCATTTGTGAGATTATAGGGATTATATTGACTTCCATCCGCCAGAGTTATTTGATCTTTCTGTAGTACCCCATCTCAGCTCGTTTTACCTATTGTGATACCAGTTCACCATGAGAGGGCGGAGAGGGGAGTATAGGCTATATCATAAGATTGTTTTCCTTGATTCCATTTCTGTGTATAGAGTTGAGATATATTCTCACGTAGGGTGATGCTTTGTTCACTGCGAGGTTCTCCAGTACGGATATCGGTTGCGAGCAACTGTATTTTTCCAGTGGTATCGAGTTTCATAGTAATATGAGTATCGACTACTGAGAATACTCTCGGAGATACCCACTTCTCTAGAGAGGAGATATCTCACTCTCGAGCAAAAGCCATCACATAGAGTCCTGGAGTGAGTCATTTCGGGTAGAATTCATTCACATCAAAATTGGATATCACAGATCCAGGTGACATAGTGATCGATTTTATTACACAATTTGATACATCATTCCCTCATAATAAACTGTAAACAACAGGTATATGTTCTTTATTTTTTAGTTCATTGAGTCGTTCTATTCTTGCATATCAATCAGATCATACCTGACAGAGCTTGATGTCATATTCATTCTTAATTCACTGACTTCTATAGAGCCTCGCGTCTATCGCATCCCCATATTTGATGATAGTCTTGTTTCCTACGATTTTCATAGAGAGTGATGGGATTGCCTTGGCAGTCATATCGAGCACTGTGCTCGTTGTACGACCATAAATATCCTCAACTGTATCGAGAGATATATGATATGTTTCTCACTCTATGAAGCTGGCATATACAGTAGCTCTATTTGGTGAGAGCTCGAGATCTGATTCTCATATGGTGATATTGTTTGATATAGAGAGATGCTTCAGGAATGCTATCTTAGCTGATTGTCTATGTTGCATATATTCACTGCTATAGAGTACCCCAGTATCTGTGAATATATCGGTTGTAAAATGAAACTCGATCCTACTCTGCATATCATATTCGGGTGATAGTATATCAGTAATGATACCCGTCGCTGTGAATGTATCGAGTGGAGCAAATAGGTATGACTGTATATCTCCACCGAGTCCTACTATAATACAACTATCACTCGGATATTCACTGAGTTCGAGTGAATAGGTTCATATTTTTTTCTGACTGACAGTATGATTTTCTATAGTTCTTGTTTTTACTCGAGTCCATAGTCAACTCCCCCATCCACTGAGTCCACCACAACTATGGTCAGCCCCCATTTTTTTTATATACCATCTGACATCAGATGTATCGAGACCTGTATATCCATAGGTAGTCAATTCATAACTCATATCTCGTGGGAGTCCTATTTGCCTGATCTCTATATTGTGCGGGTCATCAGAATATGTAGTTGTCATATCTCGTGGAAATTTCCATCCGATTTTTTTTTGACTATTATATATGCTTGCAGATATTGTGATGGTATCGCCTTTTATCCAATTCGCTGGCAGTACTTCGATATAGGTTCCATCCACTACAATTTTTCCATCTCATATTGATTCCCCTATACTATTACCATCAGCCATAGGAATTCATCCTTCTGTACTGATTCTCCAGGGTTTTCCATTTTTACTGGTAGCAGCTATCAGGGCATCTCTATTGATCGCAGTTTCTTGGTTCATATTTCAGAATTGTATCCATGGTTTTGCGAGTGCTACTCTGAGAGTATTGTTGTGCTGAGACTCTTGTCCGATAAACGACGTCACGAGAGTATCAGTTGCTAGGCTATATGCATGATATCCGAGTATGCTCACTGAGAGGGTTGCTAATATGATGAGCAAATATTGTGAGATTTTTGACATAAAAAAAAGACAAAGAATATGTCTTTTAGTATAGATTTTATATCATTCTTTGCAAGAGAAAAACTAGATCTGGTATCTGATTGCTTCTATCATCTGCGATATATTGGGTTCGAGCGGAGTTTGAGGCATTTTAGCATCTACAATAATGAACATATCACCAGTTTTTCATTCCTGACTCCGGCCTTTTCCAGATACTTTGAACCGAGTTCCAGGTTTGGTTCCTGCTTTGATCTTGAGTGTCAACATCTTCCCATATACAGTCTTGACTGATAGAGATGTATCATAGAGAAAATCCAAAAATGCAATCTCCACTGTCTCAGTGACATCGAGATTGATAATTTCTTTTGGTTTTTCTGTTTCTCTTGGCTGCCTGCGAGATTGTGATTTGCTACTAGTACCGAACATATCACCTATATCGAATTCTACACCACCAAACTGTGAAAAAATATCCTCGAATCCACTTGATTGTGTCTGACCTGATTGCCCATAAGACCGTGACCTAGCACCAAATGGATTATCACTTCATCCGAATGAACTTGTTTCTGCTGATCCGAATTGGTCATATTTTTTTCGTTTCGTAGTATCTCCGAGAGTCTGATATGCCTCATTGATTTCTTTGAATTTTGCCTCTGCTTTTTTATCTCCAGCATTCTTGTCTGGATGGTATTGCATAGCCTTTTTTTTATATGCTTTTTTTATCTCAGCTTCGCTAGCTCATTTGCTCACTCCGAGTGATGTGTAGTAGTCTATAGACATAGTATAGTATCTGTATAGTGAGAAGACAGTATATTCAAAAAATAACACCTGTCAAAGAGGTGTTATTTCATAGTATCTATAGTGTTTTTTATTTTTGTAGATAGTTCTCTCGGTATTACTATACTATTTCATTTTATTTTTATCTGTTCGACAAGAATTTTCTCATCTATATTGAGTCATCATCTTATGTACCATAATAGATCATCACTTGATATACTCGAATGCCCATCTTTTATATTTTTTAGTCGTAGAATATATCGAGATCAATGAATCATTCTCTCTGTGAGTACTTCGAGAATTTCTAGTACTTTTTTACTTACTTGAGATGTCTTATATATTCATCCTTGGATATCTGAATCAAGCGTTGGCTCATATGATGGTAGCCATGTGGTATCAAGTTGTGTTGGCATATATCAATAATTGAATACAATGAAAAGTATAAAGATATATAAAAATATTGCAAGTATAAAATACTAATAATGTCAAAAAAATTAGAGCATCTCGAAAAAATACTCCAAAATCTTCCCAAAACCCCGTGAGTCTATCAAATGAAGGATGCTAAGGGATGAATTATGTATGTCGGTAAGGCAAAGAACCTCAAGAGTCGAGTGGGGAGTTACTTCGTCAAAACGAATGATCTTTCGATAGCCAAACAACAGATGGTTGGGAAGATCTCAGATATCGAGATTATCACTTGTCAGACAGAGGTCGAGGCACTGGTACTAGAAACAAATCTCATCAAACATCTCACGCCAAAATATAATATCCTCATGAAGGATGACAAAAATCTTGCTTATATAAAGATTACCCATTCTCCAGTTCCAGAAATTATCAAAACAAGACAAAAAATTCGTGATGGTAGCATATATTTTGGTCCATATGTGAGTGGAGTAGAGCAATCTATTCGAGCATTGCGTCGTATTTTTAAAATTCGCAACTGTCGTATAAAATTCGCCACTAGGAATGGAAATATCGAGCTCATAGATAAAGCAGGAAAAACTATACCCTGTATGGACTACTACATATGACTTTGCCCAGCCCCGTGTATGCTCCATACATCCAAGATAGATGAACATAGTGAGCATATTGCTCGTGTACGATTATTTCTTTCGGGAGAATCTGGTACGATTTTCTCAGATCTTGAAGATACTATGAAAAAGAAGGCATCAGAACATGAGTTCGAAAAAGCTCAAGAAATCAAACAAACTATCATGGCACTCAGGTGACTCCATGAAAGGCAAAAAGTTCGAGATATCGTCGATGGAGATATCGATATTTGTATTCAGTATGAAAAGTATGATAAAACATATATAGGACTTACCCAAGTCAGATGATCTCAGATTGTATGAGTTTTTCGTCATGAGATATCTTTTGGTATTGATGAAGGGGAAGACATCATGATTGCTTTTTTGATGCGACAATATATCTCTATAGATGCAATAGAATCAGCTGATATACCTGACATACTACTCTGTTCTCGAGAATTCTCAGATACTGGATTTATGGAATTTCTCAGATCACAAAAAATCCAACTCGAAATTCCCAAAATCTGACCCAAAAAAGATCTTCTCGATTTCACTAGAAATCAGGTTAGAGAATATGCCTATAAAAGAGAACTCGCCACTCTCGAAAATAAGAGCCTCACGAGAATACACATGGTGAATATATCAGAACGATTATGATATAGCGTTCCTGCGAAATGAGAGATTGTATTTGAGTGCTATGATATATCTCATACTGATTGACACTTCACCTATGCGAGTCGTGTAGTGATAGTCAATGGTAAACCAGATACAAAACGATATAGAAAATATAAAATCAAAACCCTTCAGGACGGGATGATTGATGACTATGCTTCGCATCGCGAGGTGATGATTCGTCGAACTCTTGAGTGAATTCGTGAGAACAATTTACCACATTTGATTATTATTGATGGTGGAAAAGGGCAACTTTCGAGTGCACTTTCAGGTATTCGTGAGGGCATTTATACAGCCTCAAAAGATCCAGAACTCATGGAAATCCCTCTCTATAGTGATATTTCACTCTGTTCTATTGCCAAGCGAGAAGAGGAGATATTTATCTCAGGACTCAAGGATCCGATTATCTTCGAAAAATGAAGTCCAGAACTCATGGTTCTCCAAAAAGCTCGCGATGAATCACATAGGTTCTCTATTACGGCGAATAGATCAGCTAGAACCAAAGCTATGAAAAAAAATATTCTCGAAGAACTCCCAGGTATTGGTCCTGTGACACGGAGGAAATTATTGAAACTCGCATGAAGTATCGATGGAATCAAAAATATATCCCTCGAAGAATTATCAAAAATCTGTAATGTATGACAGGTAGAGACACTACGAGATCATGGTATTATTTGATAATTTTTTCATAAAAATCTATTTTTCACTATACTTCAAACTAATGTATATCCTCGCCTTTGAAACATCTTGTGATGATACCTCTGTAGCTGTTATGAGAGATGATCAGTGCATATCTCTCTCTACTCGGACACAACTCGAACATAGTGTTACTGGTGGGGTAGTCCCTGAAGTAGCTGCTCGTAGTCATGCCAATGCTATATTCCCTTGTATCGATGATGCTCTGTATGGTGCTGGAATTCACCTATCAGATATTGATCTCATTGCTTGTACAGATCGCCCTGGTCTCGCTCCATCACTTTTGACTGGTCTCGTTGTTGCTGATACAATTGCATTATCTCTACAAAAACCAATACTGCGAATCGATCATATCGAGAGTCACATATTTGCAAATCTGCTCGATCGAGTAGAATCAGATATCATTTTTCCAGCTATTGTACTCACTGTTTCTGGATGACATACAGAGCTGTATGCGTGGAATTCACTATTTGATCTTGAAATGATAGGACAGACCCATGATGATGCTGCTGGAGAATGTTTTGATAAGGTATCGAAGATGCTCGGTATGTGATTTCCAGGGTGAAAAAAAATTGCTGATCTTGCAGAGAAATATACTTGAGAATATCGTGGGATTTTTCCTCTTGTTCTTTTGGATAGGGAATCCCTTGATTTTTCATTCTCTGGAATCAAAAGTGCAGTAAAACGATATATAGATATCCAATGAGTGAGTTCTGAATGACTCACTGAGGCCAAAAAAATGCAGATTGCGTTTGAATTTGAAGAAGTTGTGACTGATATTCTATCGAAAAAACTCCTGAGAGCAAGAGATCAGAAAAATGCTAAAATGATACTCTTGGCTGGGGGAGTGAGTGCCAATACTAAGCTCAAAAATAAAATACAAAAACTCTCTGATGATTCCACTATACCATTTCTCGCACCTACTCAGATAATATATTCTATGGATAATGCTGCAATGGTAGGTATTCGAGCTTATTATGAGTATATGAGGAATATATAGATGATTGTCAAAGGGTTTTATTTATCTTGTTTTGCTTTTGATATCGACTCGAGTATGATAAAGCTCTCTATATTTTTATTATTTTCTTTATATGTTTGGTAAATCAGAATCTTGTAATACTAATTGCGTCACTCCTATACTTCTCGGTATTCTTATTGTACTCAATATTTTTGCTCTATTTCTTCTCACTGGGAATTCATTCTCTCTCCCAGCAAGTATCTCTGTAGATCCTGTATGAGTCAAAAAAGCACTTCTCGAAATCGAATACTCAAAAGTTGGAGGTAAAGCAAACTATGATATCATGACTCAGGCTCAAAATCTTTCGGTCAATGATCCACAGAATCCCTCAAATATAGAAGCAATGAAGAAATATATCTCTACATTTGGAAGTGGAACTAAATCTCCTATTGTACCAACAACGCCAGCAGTGAGTGCTATTCTCAGTCCAGCTGATGTGGCTATCATTTTATCTGGAGCCGCTCTTGAGGGAAATAAATTAGCCGATATCGTCGCTATTGAGTATTCTGATATGGAGTGTCCATTTTGCATCAAACAATATAGTGATACTAAGATCCAGGCATCTCTTCTCACACAATATGGAGATAAGGTAGCATTCGCATTCAAAAATAACCGTGGTGTTAATCATCCTGGAACAGAAGCAAAGGCAATAGCAGCACTCTGTGCTAAAAAAGTCTGAGGAGACAAGCCATATATCGGATTCTATCATGCAGTTATGGATGGTACAAGCCAATGAAATGTTTATCCAGTAGCAAAACTCGCAGATATCGCTAAAAAACTCTCACTCGATATGGTGAAGTGGCAAGCGTGTGTTGATAGCAAATCAACTCTAGCATGATTTGAGGCTGAGACAGCGGAAGCTCAAAAATATGGAATGGGAGGTACTCCAGGTACGCTTCTTCTCAATGTAAAAACAGGGAAGTATAGTACCGTCGAATGAGCATATCCATTTTCTGAGTTCACACAAAAAATTGAATCTATCAAGTAAACTTGATAGATCATAAAAAATACTTCTCAGTGTGAGAAGTATTTTTTATTAGTTTTTAGCTCGAATATCGCAAATTTCAGATTCTTTATCTATATCAAGATGCAGAGTAACAGTTGATCCAGGAAATGTTGCCATAATCTTGGATTCAATGGATTCAGATATAACATGAGCCTCCTTGAGGAGAATTTCTTTATTTCGAAATACGATGTGAGCCTCTATGAAAGTATAATCTCCAGAACTCCGGGTTTTAAGGTAATGGAAGCTTTCTATTTCCTTTTCTTCATTTATAACTGATTCTATTTTCTTGGTAGATATGGTATCTAGAGCACGATCAAGTAACATCACTATGCCACTCCATATAATTGGAATAGCATTGCGAATAATCCAGAGTCCAATTCCAATAGCAAAGACTGCATCACACCACCAGAATCCAAAAAATTTACTCGCGAGAAGTGCTATTAATATTCAACTATTCATATAGAGATCTGATGAATAATGGAGGGCATCAGATCTGATAAGAAGAGAATTAGTAATTCGACTGATTCTCAGAAAATTCCACATAATTATAGCAGTTCCCAAAATTGCAACAATCATGACTATAATCTCTGGGAGGGCTATCTCAGGTCATTTATGTTCCAAATAATTTATTAGACCATTGTATGATAGGAATACTCCAGAAGAGAATACAACAATTCCTTCAAATATTGCTGCAAATCATTGCACCTTGCCAAGACCATATGTATATGTGTTTGTTCAAGAACGCTCCGATAGCTTGAGTGCAATTATATTCACCCCTGAAACAAACATATCCATTAATGAGTCGAGTGCAGAACCAATTATTGCAAGTGATCCAGACATATATCCTATTATGGCTTTTATAATAGCAAGTATTATCGATATAATCAATGCAAATTTGATACCAAAACTTGCTGTAGTAGGAATTTTTAACATATATAATATTTTTTATCAAATTTATTTGCGTCGCCATTCATGAGAGAATGTATTAGAGATGATATCTCACTTACGATATTCGAGTCAGAGTATTTGACTATTATATACGATGAGTATATACCCATCTGATCCAGATGATTCTATACTTTCTCATCTGAGATATCTATCGAGCCCTTTTTCATCAGGAATGACATATGTGGCAGTATCAGTCATATTGAGATATCGCCACGCCCTATTGCTTGCCATGAACCTGCCATGATCTACTACACCTACTTGTTCTCCGTATCGCATGAGAAATACGCTATCCTTGATTCTTACCCCTGTTTCATCATTTCGTACTGCGAGTATTTTCCCCTCGTGCTCATAGAGACTGACTGTCTCTTGTGATTGCCATGGAGCTATATTTCCTCGAAATAATTTGAGTTCTTTATTATGGTGTGTCTGAGACTTTTGTTCAGATTTTTTCCATCATTTTTCTCCTATTTCATTATTTTCAGTGTGTTCTTTCATGTTTCATAGAGATTGGAGTTTTTTGATTTTTGCTACAAAAAATCCTCCCGTTCCATCGATATGTGGCCAGAATTTTTTCTGAAAAATGATCTCGAATGCATTTCCATATTTTCCTGACATTGTCTCAAGAACTCATTCATTTTCGAGGAGATTCAATGAACAGGTGGAGTATATCATCTCTCCTCCTACCTTGAGTGTATGGAGTGCTGCATCCAGGAGCTTTGTTTGAAGTCTGGCAATTTCTTTGATATTTTTTAGATGCCAGTGTTTCACTGCATCTGTACCTTTGAAGAGAGTTCATTCTCCACTACAGGGGGCATCGAGGAGTACTCGATCAAAAATTTCTGAGTGATGACGATAGAGTTGTCCCGGATAAAGAGTGATGCCTATATTGGCACTTCCCATGCGTTCTAGATTCTGTAGGAGCTGTGGGAGTCGCTCGCGAGTTGGTTCATTCGCAATGATAAAACTATTTGGATAGTACTCTGCGAGTTGTGTTGTTTTGCCTCATGGGCTGGATGCCATATCCAATATGAGAAAATTCTCTGTACTAATTTGTGAGTTCGCAAGTATGTCTACAGGATGAGCCGCTGCGAGCTCCTGGATATAAAAGTTGCCGACGAGATGGTCGATTGAGAATCCAAGTCGTCTCTCAAGAGGATCAAAGTCGTCTCTCCGATCCATGCAAAAAACTCGATTGACCGAAGTTGGTGTGAGTATCCAACCATTTGATTCAAGATTCTTTGTCACTTGTTCTACTTTTTCTGGCTTGATACGGATAGTACGGAGTATCGGTTTTTGTATAGCTACTAGGAACTCCTGGAGTTCTGTTTCTTTATTTTGGAAACAATTTTCTCGGAAGTAGGAGATGAATCGATCATTGATCATATTTTTAATAATTTTTTTTATTTTCTCTATCGAGATCTCGTTCTTTGAGGAGATTTTTTTTCTCCCATTTTTTGCGTCATTTTGCTAGAGCAACCCGTACTTTGAATATATTTCATTTTGAATATATGCTCACTGGTACCAGTGTAGCACTTGTCTCTTTTACTTTTTGTCAGATTCTCAGGATCTCTTTTTTGGACATGAGGATGATTCGCTCTCGCTTGGGATCCACAATTGTGCCAGTACTTCATTTATATTCGGATATATGAGATCCGACGAGTATAGGACGACCTGAGTGGAGAGTTATATAGGCTCACTTGAGATTCGCACTTCCGTTGCGTATACTCTTTACCTCACTTCCTACGAGTACTATCCCAGCCTCGAACTCTTCGATGACTTCATAGTCGAATAGAGCTTTCTTATTCTCGATGATGACTTGGTTTGCTATGCTTCACATATGCGGGAGTATACTCGAGATTCGCGAAAAGTCTATTTTTTGGTAAAAAAGTATAAAAAATATTTGTCAATATAAAAATATGTGGTAAAATTCTAGTATGAAATATATATCAATGTACATAATTTTTACCATATCACTCGTATTGAGTTGCATCCAAGGCACATATGCGAACTCAGATAAGTGAGAAAATCAAGGTATAGCTGAAACACATGCTACACAACATCCACCTCATGACCATCATGAGCCAGATCATATCAAAAAACTCGATGAGAGCATGAGACGAAAGAGAGAAGATGAGGAAAAGTCTCACTAAAGCGTAGGATTTTCTATTATATCCTGAATAGTTTTGCTAAAATTACCTGTAAGTCATTCTATATCTTTCTGATTAGTTGGAAATAATCATATCCGAATTTGTTCTGAGATAACTTCTTTAAAATATTTTTGTCTTTTCGTTCTTGCATATATGAGATGTATTTTTTTTGCAATTATGTTCCAATGTTTTTCCCATTCAGGGGCACAGATCGTGTCTGGCAATTTTCCTATAGCAAAAAAAAGATCTTCATAGTTTACTTTTTTTCCAGTGTCAGTGAGTATCCTTAAACAACCTAATATATGTCACTTCAAATAGGCAACTTCTTCTTGATTATATGGTCATTTTATTCTCTTTCTGACCTCAATATTTGATGCAGATAGCGTATTGCTCTTCATTGTTCTATGAAATAAGGTGATGTCGCTATAGTAACATATTGTACCTTTTTGAGCAAATTCCGGATGATTTTAATTTTTTTCTCTTCTCGAATATGATCAAGTTCTGGAGCGAATATATCGAGATCGAGATTCAATACTGAGTTCTCACTTGGTATATAGTCCATATAGGTATCAATCTGATATTCGTTCTCTATGCGTATCATACGGGTAACCAGACCAGATTTGATCGCTGGGAGTATATAGTTCCCAACATTGCAGGAGAGATTGGTAAAATCCCAAGCATATTCCATATTTTGTATCGCTTGTTCTAAATTGAGTTGATTCTCATTGTCCCAGAGATCAGAGTGTTCATCTATATGTATTATTTCGCATCCTGGTTGTATTTTTCATGATCTCACAGCATCAATCCAAAAATAGAGAGCATGATTATGATTGTCGAATACGACCATATTTGCACTGAGTTGTACAAAATTATCGAGTCCTACACATGATGTTAATTTTTCATTTTCTATTTCTTCAAATACAATATCTGACCCAATTTTTATATCATCAAGAGTACCATATATAACAGCAGCAATAGTGAGAGTAGGGGATGATCCATATTTCATAGTTCTCTCATCCCATGCAAAGGCATTATTCCCGAGCTTATGAGTGAGAGCTTGCTTATTTTGATAGTGCATCGATAGATTGGATTACTGTATCGAATACTTCGTCTGGAGTTCGACTACTCGTATCTACAACTATATCATAGAGATTCATATCATAGATATGGAGCCCATAGTACTTCATATATCTATCATTCTCGCTCTCTCGTCTTGTATTGATATTTGTTACTGTATGCTCTATAGTCTCATGTGTTTCAACACCTTGGCGTGTTGCATCAGCGAAAATACGATGAGCCGCTTCGAGTGGAGTCACTGTCAGGAATATTTTGATGCCATGAGGAATAAAATAAAACGCGAGACGACCATCGATAATAAAATTATCCTCTATTTTGCCGAGATCTCGTTGTCTGTCATCCAGGATCGCATCGATAATTCACTCATCTGACTCTGCCTCTCGTCCAAGATCGATAATCGAGATACAACGCTCTAGAGCGAGTCATCGCATAAAATCTCCCGTAGAATAGCGTTTGTATCCATAGTACTCTGCGAGACGAGCTCCGAGTGTGCTCTTGCCAGCCCCGTGATGTCCTCCTAGTGTGATTATCATTGAGTGATTATAAGAAAAATATATATTTTGCAACTATTGTTGTATCTTCCATTTTTGCATCTCATCTGCCGATATATTTCCAAAAAAATCTCCACGATAATATACTCACTCACTTGGCCGACTCTTTGGGCTTTCATATTTTTTGCTATAGAGCAGTTCTCTTCTCAGACAAGGAGTATCGAGACATATGGGGATCTGATGGAGTCAGTTTGGTACTGCAGATGTATTTTGCTGTATATATTTATTTGTTATCATATACTCAGCAATCTTGTGCCAGATTGGTCCTGCTCCACTCACACCTGACACATCTCCCATCGATGATCCATCAGTATTGCCAACCCAGACCCCGATAATTGCATCTTTTGAGTACGATATCGTCCAATTATCTCGGAAATCTGTGCTGGTTCCAGTTTTTACTGGTAGGGGTATACTCGTACCAAGTATACTCGATATACCAAAAGTACGCGATCGATTTCTTGGATCAGAGAGTATTTTAGAAATTTGCCATTTACTAGGATTGCTCATATCAAGGAGTGAGCTGTAGGAGTCTACTATATTCTCCATTGTGAGTTCGACAGTTCCTAGCGATATACCATACCCGTAGTATCCGACATCATGATCGAGTGAGAGTCCCATACTACGGAGAAAGTCGTATACTCTAGAAATAGAGAGAGTATCCGTGAGCCTGACTGTTGCTGAGTTGAGTGAGTTGCCGAGTGCTTCTCTGAGTTTGATTGGGCCATATGACTTGGGATTATAGTTTTCAGGGACAAAATATTTTCCTGTTGTACTCGTTTCATAACTTGTTTTTTCATCGAGGAGATAGTCCTCAGTATCAGCTCATTTCTCGAGTGCGAGGAGATATATGAATGGTTTCAGTAGTGATCCAACAGAACGACTACGAGTAATCATATCGATTTGTTCATCCGTATTCATATTTGCTATATATGTGAGGATCGTATTTGTCCGAGGATCAATGATATATATCTGAGCATTTGTCACATTTTTTCATGAGAGAGAATCAAGTACTCATCTTGCTATAAGGAGTGACTCATTCATCAGACGTGAGTCTATAGTGAGAGTGAGGCTGATATTGTTTGATTCACATAGATTTTCTGGTATCTCGATTGTCCATTTTTTCATAATATTTTTATACCCACTACAGTATAATTTTATTTCATTATCAACACGATTTGTTATCATCGGGAATATATCAATTCATGGTTTTTGTACTTTTATTCTGAGATGTGTTTGCGTTCATTTTTTTCCTATCTTTTCAGTGACCCTCGTTCTATATGCGAGTACTGCCCCTTCATTTGACTCTCATATATTAGGGTATTTGAGTCTGGTGATAGTATCGAGTATTGTATCCTCATCAGGATTATTACCTATCACTGTGGCTATACCGTAGAGTCCATTTCCCATGTACACTGTAGAGAGATATTTACGCAGTATTTCGTCTTTGCTGTATCTGTGTTCGAGGATCATGGCTCCGATAGTTTCTCTGATTTTTTGGAGTATAGTCCGAGGTTCACTATTATAGTATGCGTTCTTGATATACTGTTCTGTTATCGTCGATCCACCACGTACGACTCCACCTGCCGATATATTCTGATAGATACTCGCGATCTTCGCACTCAGATTGACTCAACTATGCTCATAGAATCTCGCGTCTTCCACTCATACTATATTCTTTACGAGATCTGTATCGAGTGACCCAGTATAGAGGAGTGAGTAGCCATCAGATCTTCACTTATCTGTGATTATCCCTCATAGGTGATCCCTGAGGATGATATGTCCATATTGAGTGTTGGGATTTTTGTATACAGTATTGCAGATGTCCACGACAAATAACACGACAAGTATAAAAAAGGCAAAAGAGATGAGAAGCAGGATTTTTTTCACGAGAAGTATCATATCTACAAAAAATCTTTTGACAAATATAATATTTCACTATAATCCACTCACTTCTATCGGAGACAGTAGGTTTCGCATTATGCGAAGTAAAAATAGCCTACCGAGATGGACAGTTAGGGTATAGAGGTTAGTAATTAGATTTTCGAATCTAAATCCTAAATTCTAAAATCTCATTCTGTTCGTACGATATGTGCGGACTTTTTTTATCCCAAATATTGTCAGGAGTATTATCTCTCTAATCATCATCCCAATATGGCTGTCACAAAAGCAAAAAAAGCAGAACAACTCCTTGTTCTTGAATCTCATCTCAAGTCAGCAACGAGTGTCGCTTTCACATCTAATACAAAGGTAACTGTTCTCGAGATATCTGCTCTCAAAAAAGATCTCCGTTCGCAGAACGCTATCTATCTCACTGCGAAAAAGACTCTCATTCGTATAGCATTCAAGACTGTATATGGTGTCGATGTAGATCTTGCTACTCTCCCAGGTCAGGTTGGTCTTGTTATCGCCAAGGGCGATGCCCTCACTCCATTTTCTATTGCGAATAAGTATGCAACAGAGTGGAAAAAAGAACAGAAAATGACATTCGTCGCTGGATATATGGAGGGTCGCCTCATGGATGCTACAGAGACTGCGAAGCTCGCAACACTCCCATCTCGAGAAGTACTCCTCGCGAAACTCCTCGGATCTATGATGTCTCCGCTCTCTGGTCTCGCTCGATTCTTCGATGCTGCAGGGAAGGATCTTACTGCAAAATCTCTCACCAAAGTAGGAGATCTCATTGGGTTTGGAGCTGCTCCAGTAGTAACTGAAGTTCCAGTTGTTGAGGTTGTAGTCGAGGCTCCAGTTGCGGAAGCTGTTGCTTCAGAAGAGGCTCCCGCTGCATAATTGTTTTCTCGTATACTGTTTCCTTCGGGAGACAGTCACGAGATGAGAATCTCGGCAAATATATTTATTTATTTATTTTTTTCTATTATGGCTGACCTATCTAAGAACGCAGAAAAGATCATGGAACTCGTAGAGGCTCTCACGATCGTCGAACTCGCTGATCTCGTATCTGCAATGGAGACGAAGTTCGGAGTATCTGCTGCTGCTCCTGTAGCTGCTCTAGGAGCTGCTGTTGCTGGTGGTGGTGACGATGAGAAGACAGCATTCGATGTTGTTATGACCTCTGCTGGAGCTGCGAAGATCGCGGTTATCAAGGTAATCCGTGAGATCACTGGTCTCGGACTCGCTGAGGCAAAAGGACTCGCTGACAATGGTGGAAACATCAAGACAGGTGTCAAGAAAGATGAGGCTGAGAAAATCAAGACTCAACTCACTGAGGCTGGAGCTACAGTTGAGATCAAATAATTGATTTCTTTTCTTTCAAAAATCCACTCGAATTTCGAGTGGATTTTTTTGGTTTTTGTGTATAATCAGTTCATTATTTTTGTTTCTCTATCTATGTCTCCTATCCTCGTATCTGATATTCGCCAGAAGTATCTCGATTTTTTTCGTTCCCATGGTCATGCTATCATACCATCAGCACCACTTGTTCCTGAGAATGATCCATCAGTACTATTCAACACAGCTGGTATGCAACCACTCATACCATACCTCCTCGGAGAATCCCATCCATCAGGCAAGAGACTCGCTGATGTACAGAAGTGTGTACGAACTGGAGATATTGATGATGTTGGTGATAATACGCATCTGACTTTTTTTGAGATGCTCGGAAACTGGTCTCTCGGGGATTATTTTAAAAAAGAATCGATTGCAATGAGTTGGGAATTTCTCACTGATAAAAAATGGCTCTCTCTCGATCCCGAAATGATCTCAGTCACTGTGTTCGAGTGAGATGTGAACGCTCCTCGAGATGAGGAATCGGCAGAGATATGGAAGTCTATAGGTATGCCTGTAGATCGTATTGCATATCTACCAGCGGAGGATAACTGGTGGGCCGCAGGCCCAACGGGTCCATGTGGTCCTGATACGGAGATATTCTACTGGATGGGTTCATGAAAACCACCAGCTAAATCGAATGTTGGAAGTGATCCGAAAAATTGGATGGAGATATGGAATAATGTTTTTATGCAGTACAATCGAGTTGATGCGAATACACTCAATACTCTTCCAGCACAATGTGTAGATACTGGTATGGGTATAGAGAGATGTGCAGTTACACTCAATGGTATGAAGAGTGTTTATGAAACAGATTCATTTGCTCCAGTATTGCAACAAATCCGAGAAATCGTCTGAGAAAAAAACTATATCGAACGATCAGCTCGTATCATCGCAGATCATATCCGTACAGCGACGCATATGATCGCAGATGGAGTCACTCCGAAGAATGTTGATCAAGGGTATATTCTCCGCCGTCTCATTCGCCGAGCTATCCGTGAAGCATATAAGATGGGATATGAGCTACCATTCGCGAGTGTGATCTCAGATATGTACATCGAGCAATTCTCTGGTATCTATGAGAGTGTATGAAATAATGCTGAAAAGATTAAAAATGAACTAAATATAGAAGAAGGAAAGTTCAGTAAAACTCTCAAAGAAGGAGTACGAGAATTCGATAAAATTGTGAATGGATTCCAGATTGCATTCGAACGAAGTGGTCAGAGAGTGACTCAGATTTCAGGAGCTAAGGCATTCACACTCTTTGATACCTATGGATTCCCACTTGAGATGACGGTAGAACTCGCAAAAGAGAAAGATCTCACGGTAGATATAGAATGATTCAATATTGCATTCGAAAAACATCAAGAACTCTCTCGTACAGCGAGTGCTGGCAAGTTCAAGTGAGGACTAGCCGATGATGGAATCGAGACAACAGCTCTACACTCTGCTTGTCACCTGATGCTTGCAGGACTCCGGCAAGTACTCGGGACACACGTAACCCAAGCAGGATCGAATATCACAGCTGAGCGTCTTCGGTTTGACTTCACTCACTCTGAGAAGATGACCTCGGAACAGATTCAGGCAGTTGAGGACTACGTGAATACCGCTATAGGTGCATCACTCACTGTGACAATATCCAATATGGATAAAAAAGAGGCCCAAGATACATGAGTATCTGGCTCGTTCTGGGAGAAGTATCCTGATATCGTTAAGGTCTACTCGATGGTTGGAGGTGATGGTTTCGTATACTCTAGGGAGTTATGTGGTGGTCCTCATGTCGAGAACTCACAAGAGATGGGGAAGTTTAAGATAGTAAAAGAAGAATCAAGTAGTTCAGGGGTGAGGAGAATTAAGGCGGTGTTGGAGAAATAATAGAGAATATGCCAATCCCACTTCCCCATTCCCACTGGCGTCATTACAAATCTACAGGATGAACTGATTATACGTATGAGGTGATCGGTATTGCAAAACACTCTGAAACTGGAGAAGAAATGGTGATATATAAACCTCTCTATGAGATACCACTTGATTCATGGGCCTATGGGTATGAATTCGTAATTCGCCCACTCTCTATCTGGTATGATATCATTGAATACGGAGGGAAGAGTATTCAGAGATTTACTCAAATATAAATAAGATATTTTCCATGTACTCCTTTATCTGAGTTTTAATACTCATTTTCCCTGTATTTCACTCACCGTCACTTGTGAGTCGTATTGAGTCTCCTATTCAGGATATTATCTATACGAATTCTGGATACAGTTCTGATTATGTAGAGGTATCTATTGGTACTCCTATAATTTTTTGGAATCAATCTAATCTTCCTATGTGGACAGCCTCAGATCCACATCCGGTTCATACGGATTTTTCTCTATTTGATGCCCGTAGGTCTTATGCGCCAGGAACTTTTTATATCTATACATTCCAGAAAACAGGTACATATGCGTATCATAATCACGAGAAATCCAATCATCGTGGAATTATTCGAGTGATTGATCCGACTAGGCCATTTGTTCCGATTGATAAAACTCAAGAAAATCTCAAAAAAACTCGTGATAAGTTTCTCGCCATGCTCGACCCCCATGATGATACGAGTATTTCTCATATGATCAGAACTCTCGAATCAGATACCAAGCTCTCTCGTAATTGTCATGATATGTCTCATGATTTGGGACATCGTGCATATGAACTCTATGGCTTTTCTCGTGCGATGACGTGGTCCAATGGAAATATAGAGAATACCTCAGTAGATGATGTGTGTGCTGGGTGATATATGCATGGTATTCTTGAAGAATTATTCCTACATCATCCAGAATTACAAGAAAATCCTGAGTCGGTATGTTCAGGAATTCCGAGCAAGCATCAGGGAAGTTGTTATCATGGGGTGGGTCATGGTATTATGTTCTCTACCAAGAGAGACGTTGAGAAATCACTCATTGCATGTCGTACTATGTCTAATAGCACATTTGTATATCGTTGTTTTGAATGAGTGTGGATGGAAATGTTCTGGTGAGATACGGGTCATGCTGGTGCTGATTCTCTTGGTTGGAGTACTGATGATCCATTTGCACGCTGTAAACTTGCCAAAGCTGATGAGAAGCCTACTTGTTTTCTCTATGCCCATCTCGGATATTTGAGGTCTCACCTTTGAGATTTTCCAGGAGTTATCCGGTTCTGTACTAATTCTGATCTCTCGAGTTATGATACGAGATTCTGTCTCAAGTGAATCTGAATCACCATGATGAAACACTTCACCAGTAATCATCTGGAAAAATCAGAATCACTTGTCAAAAAACTGAGTGAATCACAGAAATATGCATACTATGGATGAATACATAGTTATGCACTACTTTCTTCTGTTAAAAAAACTGATTTGGACATATTTTGTGGGCATTTAAGTCAAGATAGTACTGTTTGTAGAAAAGCACTTTTAGAGGCAAAATAGATAATTATCTAGTCCTTTTTTCCGAGTCCGATAAAATATTCTTCGAAACTCCTTTCTCGACATGCTTTGGGTTTGAATCGACTTACTTTTGCAAAATTTGCCTTGAGTGGTCACATGAGATCATTCACATCTTCTCAGACGAATACCTTGAGTACGAGATTACCTCACTTCACGAGAAATACTCGGGCAACGTCGAGGATTGCAAGATTGAGTTCCACTGATCTATATTGATCTACACCGCTCATTCCTGTAGTGGATGGAGCGATATCTGAGGTGATGAGGTCAAACTGTCCTATGTTTAGACTATCGAGATAGGTACGGATTTTTTCATATTCGAAGATACTCTCTTGTAGGAGGTGGATATTGGGACGACCAAAATTGGGATCAATTTTTGTGATATCGATACCGACTACCTTGTGTTCGAGGTCTACAATTTTCCCAATTACTTGTAAAAAACTCCCTGGTGCAGCTCCAACATCGAGTACATTCATTTTAGGTTGAATAATACTGTATTTTTCTTGGATTTCTAGTAGCTTAAATGCACTACGAGCACGATATCCGAGTTTTTTAGCTTTTTCGAAATAGGGATCTTGTACAATGAATTGTTTGGTCATGAGTGGTTGACAGATGGATAAATCTCGATACACTGAGTATCAATATTGTATTACTTTGCTATCCTAGTCTTTTTGTATGGAAAATCAACCAAAAAAATGAACCTATCTCCTCATGGATCTTGAGATGACAGGTCTCAATCCATTTCAGCATGGAGTCATTGAAATCGGTATGATAGTGCTCGATGCTCAATTCGAGATTATTGGTGAGCTTCTCATGGATCTTTGCCCCCCAGAAGATATTGCAATAGATAGATCAGCATTAGAGTATAATGGATTCACTTTGGATCGAATTGCAGCAGGGAGATCATATGAGGAGTTTTGTGATATATTCACTGGATTTTTCGAGACGTATTTTTCTCCAGAACACAAGCCTGTTATTGTAGGGCAATATATCACTGCTGATATTGTATTTCTTTCGAGTGTATTTGATCGATCTCGACGTAGTATTCTCATGGATTCTCTTGGCAATGATATCATCGATACCAAGTCAATAGCTAATCAGGCAAATGCTATAGCGAGATACAATAATATACCACTTCCATTCAAGAGTACGAGCCTCTCAAAACCTGGATGACTTGCTGATGTATTCCATATTTCTGGATATGAGGCTCATACTGCTAAGGGTGATATGCTCGCAACTCGTGAGGTCCTCCTCAAGTTTCTACATTTCAAAAAATAATATATTATGACTTACTCAATCAAGTGGAATCTTTCCCGCTACTTTTATACTGGGCTCGATGATCCCAAACTTGCGAGTGATATTGCCAATATACTCCCAACAACTGAAATTTTCTCAAAAAAGTATGAACATACTTTTCATACTTTTACTACTACTGAAGAAATACTCGAGTTCTACTCAGATTATACGATCATATCATATGATATGGCAACACCGAGTTATTATCTATTCTATAGATCATCTCTTGATACTCAGGATCTCGCTGTGACCAAAAAAATGTGAGAAGTAGACTATATCTATACTCTAGCGTCTAATCAGATGCTCTGGATAGCCCAATGATGGAAGACTATCGGATATGATAGAATCATATCTTGGACCAATGATCCAAAAATGGCTCGATATAAAAATGATCTTCTCTCTACAGCAGATGGTATAAAGTATATCCTTGGAGAAGCTGAGGAAAAGGTCCTCAATCTCAAATCTCGACCTCTCTCTCTCGCGAATTCACTCCATGATGAGCTCACAGGATCCTATGAATATACGATGATGATCGACGGCGAGGAAAAAAAACTTACCGAAGAAGAAGTTAGGAGCTATCGTCAACATACGGATCGCAATATCAGACGAGAATCATATGAGTCATTGCGTAGAGTATATAATTCCAAACAAACTCAGATCACCCTTGGTAATATCTATACGAGCATAGTCAAGGACTGGAGCTCTGAAATCACTATGCGTTGATATCCAGAGAACGTGATGGCTGGACGCAATATTTCTGAAGAGATGGATGATGAGGTGGTAGATATGCTTCTCGCCGAGGTCGAGCGAGCATATCCACTTTACCAGAGATTTCTCAGAGTAAAGGCGAAAATGATCGGACTTCAGGATGATTTTTCAGTCTATGATATCGGTGCACCACTTGGGACAGTAGATAAAAACTTTACATTCGATGAGGCATATGATCTCCACCTGAGTGTGATGCGAGATTTTGACTCGGAGTTCTATGACTATTCAGTACGGATGATCGAGGAGGAGCGGATCGATGCACTCCCACATGCAGGTAAGCGAGGATGAGCCTATGCATCATATCGTAAGTGAGAGGAGTCATTTGTCCTCCTCAACTTCACAGGGAAGCTCCGTGATGTCTCGACAATCTCACACGAGCTCGGGCATGCTATCCATGGACACCTCTCACAGTGACAAGAGGCTCCAGTCTATGACTCGGCACTCTCTATGGCTGAGACGGCTTCGATATTTGCTGAGATGCTCCTCGGTGAAAAGGTCAAATCTCTCGTAAATGCCGATGAATATAGAGAATATCTCAATGAGCGACTCTGAGATATATTTGCAACGATTTTTCGCCAGGTGCAATATGTCGCATTCGAGCGACAGGTACATACGCAGATCCATAGCGGAGAGGAGCTCTCATATAAAGATCTCAATACACTCTGGAGAGGGCATCAAGACAAGCTCTATGGCTGAGTTGTTGCCTATGATACTGATGCCTCGAGTGAGAGTGGATGGTCTATGATACCTCATATTTTTCATACACCGTTCTATTGTTATGCTTATACATTTGGTAATCTTCTCACATTTGCTCTCTATAACAAGGTACAGAGTGGTGAACTATCGAAAGAAGACTACAAGGATATCCTCAGGTCTGGAGGATCTGAACGTCCTCGTGATTTATTGAATAGATATGGTATAGATATTGCCTCCACTGATTTTTATCAGTCAGGACTCAGAGAAGTGGAGAAAATGGTAGAGGAGTTTGAGAAACTTGTATAATATCATCACTATGATTCATGTTTTTCTTTTCATATACTTTACTCTTTATTTTTTGATTACGTTTGTTCTCAAGAGTATTTTAATTGCGAAAAAAATCTGAAAAAGTCCGCTTGTTCTCCCAAAAGATGATAGTGCTTATGGACTTATAGGATATTACTTCAGAACCACACTGGTATTCATGTTTGTCTACGTAGTTCTTATGGTATTTTCCCCATCTCTTGCTGTATATATCATGCCAATATTATGGATCGAAAACGAAATCCTTGCTTATATTGGAATGTTTCTCTTGTTTCTGAGTATTATCTGGACGATCATTGCTCAATGAAATATGAAAAATTCATGGCGAATTGGTATTGATACCGTGACAAAAACAGAACTTGTTACAATAGGACTCTTTCAGTATTCGCGAAATCCTATATTTTTTGGAATGATTTTGACTCTTTTTTGATTTTTTCTCGTTACACCCAATATGTTCACTCTTTTATTCCTATTGATCGGATATGTACTTATTCAGATTCAGATTCGCCTAGAAGAAGAATTTCTCTTATCCCAACATGGAGAACTTTATGCAGCGTATACCAAAAAAGTTCGTAGAATAATATAGTATAAAAAATAATTATTTTTCAACTTATGCCTACTCCCATCAAATCCTCATCTGCAAATATTCTCCCATTTGTCTCTGGTATTCCACTCAAATATTGGAAACAATGAGCCGTTCCAGGTGGAACCGTCCTCACAACAGGGAATCCAGGTATTGATCTAGAACACCTTTATATGATAGTATATTCACCCAATCCTGGTACAGTGAGCTATACAGGAGATATGCAGTATCCGCAGTTCTCTGAGCAGGCACTCGGGAGTCAATATCATGGTCAGTGTGCCGCATTCGCCAAGGCAGTCTGTGATGTGAGATCTACTCCAACGAGTTCATGGATACCATATCAATCACTCGAGGACTTCATGATCTGAATAGAGAGTCATACTTCCAATTCTTACCAATGAATTATGATTGCTTGTTTTGATGGAAAATCGAATTATGCTCTGGCAGATTCAGATCGCAAACATGTAGCAATTATTGTGGATATTATCAGGTATGCCGATGGCAAACCCAAGGCAATAGTCGTGATAGATCAGAATTATTATAATTTCAATCCGTACAAGTGATATAGTTGAAAAATTGCAAAACATATCATTGTATGGGGAACTCCAGGACAAAAATGAGTCGGGTATGCTCGTAATTATCATATCGTTGGTATCTAATTTTATTATCACAATAACTCTTGAAAACTCTATCTCGCTCACTCATTCCTCCTGATTTTACATACTACCGTACTGGGAGTAGATTATTTTATGAGTATTATCGTAGATATACGAGTCATATAGTGAGTCGTATAGGGCAGTGATACGAATTCTGGATAGCATGGAATATTTTCCCTGGATGGTGGAGTGTGACTATAGAGAAAAATGACACTGAGCTCACGATAACTGATCTCAAAAAATCTGGAATATCACATGGGATCATATGGTGGACACCGATGAGAGCTATGGAGAAGCCAAAATGATGGTGGCAGGTGCCCAGCTGGTTTACCAAAAAAAATATCCATTCATCTCGATCAGCGTTCTCTATCATCGATCATAGCGACTACTGGAACAAATGGACAGCTCCTGCGAGGGCACATCGACGTAAGGTGCTCGCGAACATAGAACATGGAACTATAGAGATATTGTCTGACTCTTGACTCGATGATTTTCTCTTACTATACCAGTCCACACCGGTGCACGACTCTGAAAAATGATCACGCATCCGTATGACCCGCAAATTGCTACAAAATCAGGAATCCGGATATCGTATCTATACGGCTGCAGTCTGAGGACGAGTTCTCGCAGGAGCAATATTCATCGACGAGGGACTGACGAGTGAGTATTGGGTTTCTTTTTATCATCAGGACAGTCATCCATATCATCTTGGTATAGCCATTATGGACCGGTGGTTCCTTGACTCATACAAAAATTGAATACAATATTGTGACTTAGATCATATGCGAGATACTTTCCAATCATCCAAGTATTCTGGATATACCAAATTCAAAGAATCGATTGCTGATCATGATGTTTATTTTCATGATATGTGGATAAAAATATTCTAAAATTTAATATACTTACTATTCTAACTTTTCATACTTATGAAATCACTCATTATATTCGATCTTGACGATACCCTTGCTGAGAGCAAATCGGCTATTTTGCCTCACATGGCTATAGCACTAAAGCAACTCCTAGCAATCAAAAAAGTAGCTATCATCACAGGTGGGAAGTACGAACAAATTATCAAGCAAGTCGTCTCAAATCTCCCTGAAGATGCTAATATAGCAAATCTCTATCTATTTCCAACTTGTGGGGCATCCTACTATCACTATGGAGATGGGCAATGGTCGAATGTTTACGAAGAGAAACTCTCAAGAGAAGATGTGAAAAAAATATTCCAAGCTCTCCGTGATGCTCAGGAATCAGCAGGAGTAGTGACTGAGTGACCATTGTATGGTGAGCAGATCGAAGATCGTGGCACACAAGTATCTTGGTCTGCACTGGGACAGCAGTGTCCACCAGCAGTCAAGGTCATATGGGATCCAGATCAGAAAAAACGACTTTCTATGCTCCCATTTTTGAATAGGAGTATTCCAGAATATGAGTCTCGAGTTGGAGGAGCAACGACGATCGATGTTACTCGCAAGGGTGTAGATAAGAAATATGGTATCTATCAGATGGAGAAATATCTCTGAGTTCCACTCGCAGATATGTTGTTTATAGGAGATGCTATATTCCCAGGTGGCAATGACTACGCAGCTGTTGAGGTAGGTATCGATTATGAGAAAACAACCTGACCAGAGATGACTCATCGACTTATTGAGGAGATCGTAGCTCTCGGATAGTCTGATTTGCTTGCTTGAGATATATATGATATACTCATAATCATGTTCACAAAAAAAGATCTTATTCACGAAAATAATGAGCTCAAGTCTCGTCTCGAATTTGCTGAGAAATGGATGCGTCGTGAAGTAGCAGTATCCATAAATCGAATACAGAGAGAGAAATCCACCAAATCTACTCGCAAGTCTCTCTCTAATGTATTCGAGGCTGAGTGACTCGATATCCTTACGGGGCGTATCCTAGACCAGTTCGATGACTCACTCTCCAATGCACCGAAGTATACCATAGAGCGTCTTATCGATGCTGAGATCTATTGGCAGACACTCCAGCGATATCCTCAGATGGATGCACTCCCAATAGTACTCGCGTATCAGAAGATATTTGATGCTTGGATCGAAGAAAAGCTGATTGCCCCATATCGTAGAGAGATGCAACATACTCACATAGGTGCTCTCATACGGAATCTAGACATAGATATTATCAATATTCTCACCAAGAACTATAGTCTCTCTATCGGTCGACTCTATCAGATTCTCACGATTGTTCGTAGTAGTGGTCATGAGATATCTCCGGTCACCCAGAGTCTCATTGTATATTGGCAAAAAGAAATCCCAAATATACTCTCAATACTCATCTCTGATGAGTGTTTTATTATATTTTCTTGTCTCATAGAACTGGAGATATTCTCACGAAAACGCCATGAAGGCAAGGTCAACTATAGTGATGCCAAGAAGATGAGAGAAATAATGGTAGATGCGAGTGATACAAAAAGTTTTCTCGAAATGATTTTCTCAGTATAATCACGAGTATGATAATACTCGGCATAGATCCATGAACCGCTACGACCTGATTCGCAATCATCGAAAAAGAATGAAAGCGACTCACCATACTCGAGTATGGAGTTATCACGACTCGATCTGGTATAAACTTCTCTGATCGTCTTGTCCAGATTGGGACTGATCTTAGTGAGATTATTGATACCTATCGTCCGACTCTTTGTGGCATTGAGCGTTTATTTTTTCTTCGCAATGTGACGAATGGTATCGATGTGGCTCAGGCGAGAGGTGTGATCGTCTATACGCTCGCTACTCGAGGTATTCCACTTGTCGAATATACTCCACTTCAGGTGAAATCAGGAATAGCAGGGAACTGATTTGCCAAAAAACCTCAAGTCCAGAAAGCACTCAAAATGCTCCTCGGACTCACAGAGATCCCCAAGCCCGATGATGCAGCTGATGCCCTCGCTATAGCATATCTCACGAGTCTGAAGGTGAAGTAGTCAAGTATTTGCGATAGTATAAAAATCCCTTGCTTTCGGCTCTCTCTTCTATACAATTCATATCAGTTATAGTTTCTACTTACTCATATATGGGTCTCGTTGCCGCATTTGCACAGACATTTCAGGTTTCAGAGTTTGATATCATATTTTTTGGTTTCAGTTTTTTCTCTACGATGATCATGTACTACTACTGGACGCTCCATACTCTCTATGAGATTGCGTTTGGTGCTATCGTGTGACTCGGGATCTATATCCTTCTCTCAGTGCTCCTCCTCGGAAATGGTCCTATGGGGACGATGGGTGGGCTTTTTCCATTTCCTTTTGCTGTACTCGTCATCTCGATTGCTGTGTATGCTGTGTTTGCTCTTGCTGTATTATTTCCTCTCCATGGTTGACTCGTTATTGCTGAGACCACTCACCAGGGTATTTATATTATTCAGTATATTTTTGTGGGTATGTTTCTCATATTCTCATGAGCTGCAGTCCTCGTATATATGATAGAACAGGTATACGTATTCCAGGTAGGTACTATATTTGTCTGGTTCCGAGATAGTTGGTACTATCAGAATATTATTCATTCATCGGCAGTATTCGCCTATATCATGGCTCATCGAGATGTGATTATTCCACTTGGTGTTCTCCTCATGCTTTACAAGCTCCTCTTGTCTAATATTGTTTCCGCTATAGCTCTCTCTATCTGGTATAACTTATCTCATATAGGATTTTATAGGGCCAAGGATGAGGCATCCGCATATCGTGTTGAGTTCCATGAGGTTGGTGGTGCTGATGGGCATAGTCCAGATACACATGGAGCTGCAGCCCCAGCTCATGATGAACATACCCACCACTAAATACTATATTGATATATTATGACTATTGCCACTCCTATATTCGAGGAGAAAATCCTCTACAAGACTCACCAACACTGGATCATCCCAGTTATTAACTCACTCAAACTCATAATAATAGTGTCCATTCCGCTTGCTATAGTGACCTATTTTCTCTCTGGATACTCATGGACCCTAACGAGCCTGATATTTTTCATATTTTCAGCATTACTCGTATCGTATGATCACTATCTCTGGCACCACTCGTGGCTCATGATTGGTAATCAGAAAATTACACTCTCTATACGCAACGGGCTCTGGTCACAATATGCTATGAATATCCGATATCGCAATATTAGAGATTCTGCAGTGAGCAAAAATAGCATATGGTGATATCTCTTCAAATATGGATCACTTTTTATCAGATCATCAGTTGCAGAGGGTGATTTCCGTGCACACTATGTACCAAAAGTAGGAAAAATATATGCACTCGTCAATGCACTCTCGAGATACTCAGATGATGAGAGAGCCTCCATCAATAGTATCGAGGCACTCCATGAGCATCATCAACGGTCAGAATTCTCATCGCCCCTCTAGTCTATGCTACAGAGACTATATATTATATTCTTATTATTTCTCATATCTGGCTGTACGAGCCCATATCATGAGCATTTTTGGCGAGAAAATATCGAACTCACTTCCCCGAAAAAAACTGTATCAGGAGAGCTATTCGCAAGTGATGGACAACTCGAAACACTTCCCAATACATATACTCAGAAAGATCTCATCTCTCGTATTGATAAGGCACATAACCGTATATGGATAGAGATATATACTTGGACAGATGCAGCAAAACTCACGGATCCGATTATCCGAGCCCGACAAAGATGAGTTGATATCCGAGTTGTTCTGGAGGGGAATGTATTCGGCACTCCTCGCATCAATATGCCAGTTGCCAAAAAACTCAAAGAGGCTGGTATTTGAGTTATATATGCTGATAACCATCGATATTCTTTTACTCATGCAAAATTCTGGATTATTGATGATACGTATTCGATCTCGACAGGGAACTGGACCGCTTCATTTTATACCAAAAATCGTGAATACATCTATACAAGTACCGATATAGCGACTATGAATTTTCTCGAGAATATATTCATCGCTGACTCAACCCATATGGGCTACAAAGATATTTCTCAGATACCGAGTCATATAGTGATATCTCCGCTCAATGCTCGTATAGAGCTTGAGTGACTTATCTTATCTGCTCATGAGAGCCTACTTCTCTATGTCCAGACCCTCGATGATGATCATATCATAGAACTCATCGGACAACTGATTGCATCAGGTAAAAAAGTCGAAATATGTACTGCAGATAATGATTCCAACCGTATTCGTCAGACAGAATTCCCAAGTTGGCACTGGCGAATTATCCGCAAGCCATACCTCCATGCCAAAGTGATTATTGTCGATAATGCTCGTATATTTATCGGAAGTCATAATCTCACTACCAATGCCATCGAAAATAATAGAGAAATGGGTATCATACTCTCTCAGAGAAGCGATATTGTAGAGCGTATACAGGCTGACTTCATATGAGATGGCTGTAGATAGTGTGATTTTTTGCTTTTTCACATGAGATGTGCTACTATCATAGTATGAATATTTGGAAAAACAGTCTCATCACCCTTCTTTCACTTGGATTTGCTTCATTTTTTGTGTATGCATCATTCGTATTCGGTATGCCCAAAAACCAAAACAAAGATATACTCACAGATCACCAGATACAAAAATCAGTTGCAAGTATTAGTACAGATAGCAAATGACTCCAGAGTCTTGAATATAGTTCATATGAAACTGGTTCTAGTGCTTCGGGCATATTATCACTCGATCTTGGCCGTCTATCGACAGCTTTTGTTATGAATAATTCTGATCTTTCTATTGTATTCTCAGGAACTCATGATCTTATTTTCCATGGATTTCAAGGTATTGTATCTCTTTATGATCCATTTATCTCATATACTCTTCATCCGAGTGATGCGAGTTATCGAGTGAGCCAGATAACCAATGGGAGTTATTATCTCTCATCTGAAAGCGATGGTACCATCTCTATTTACTCAATTGATGTTGTAGCAGAGCTCGCATTCTATGACCAATGAGAGCAAATGACAAATATGATATTGTTTCCTGGTATGTATATCAGATTCGATCCAAAAGCAAATAAGGATCTCAAATGAGCTGATTTGTTTCGTATCATGCTCGTACTCGGAGATGAACATAGTGATAAGCGTACTGGTTTAGAGTTTGTTAATCCAAGAGTTGACGGTGGTAAGTGAGAAGATATATTTTTTATGTATCAACTTCCAACTCCGACACGCCCACTATTTCAGATGCTCCATCTCTTGTTCCGTGATCGTATCAAGCAAGTTGAGGATCTCAAAAGCTATGCAAGTAGTCGATGATATATTACTGAGGATATCAACACACTTGTCTATAATCCCAGTAAAAAAAATCACTATCTTCTCGATGATCTCAGATCAGTACTCTCTCGGGCAGTACAGTCTCAGATGGTGGCATCGGATTTTCGTACAAAGATTGATAAGATTCATATAGCATCTACTCAACTGGTTCAGGGTAATAGTGTCCAAAAAATGCTCGAAGGATTTCTCACTGATGCTCGATTCGCTATATATGGTAATGTGAGCAATAGTCAATTTGATGCTATTTATACTGAGACTGCCAACATTCTTGGAATTATTCCTGGTACTGGTAAGGGTAAATTTTTTCAATACCTCTCTGACATCTACTCTCGTAATGTTGTATTGCAACGTAAAGATCCTACATTCTCAGGTATCGATACCTATACACCAACAGCGGACGGACTTAAGGAAACTCTTGAGAATAGTAATATAGAATCCAAAGATTATTTTGATATAGCACTCTATACATATCAACTTTTGCAAAAGACCCAAGATAATCAAATGTTCACCTATGAGTCTATCACATCTCGAGCTACGTATGAGCTCATAGATACATTGTTCTGAGCTACTACCAAATATATTGAGTGACTCGCTACCCCAGAGCTCCAGAAAGCTGCATATCAGACACTTGTTATTCAGTTTTATGCACCGATTGCTGCAACGCTCAATCGCTCTCTCTATAGTACTTACGGGTCATATTCTGATGGTAAGATATATATCGATCGTCAGCATCTCGATGGTGACTTTGTCAAGTTCGATGTGAAGATGCGAGATAATCTAGAATCTACATATGAGCTGATGTTAGCATCATATGAACGTGTGGCACCACTCTATGATGTCGGGGAACAAAGATATACACTAATTGCCCTCAGAGATTCTATTACCCGAATAGGTTGATTCCTTGATATGGTCAGAGAGGGGAAGTATAGAGAATACCAGCTTGCTCCATATGCTGGTATCGATATTTGAGGTATTCCAACCCCAACTATTGGATCTGATGGGCATATCGAAGTATTCGGAACTGTTGTACCTATACAACTTGGATCAGGTTCAACTATACCATCTTCCTCTGGATCTATAGTTATACCTCCAGTAGTGGTACAATAGATATAAAAAACTTTCCTCAATATTGAGGAAAGTTTTTTATGAGAGATGTGTCATTTTCCAATTTTGGATTTTTTTCAGGTCTCCCGATAACAGGATACTTGGAACAGCAAGATTCTCGAATATCTCTGGTCTTGAGTATTGTGGATATTCTTTTTTTCCATTGAGTCAAGGAGAGAAACTCTCCTCAGTGAGTGATTCTACTGAGAGTACCCCTGGAATCAGTCTCACTATGCTATCGATGATGACGAGTGATGCGAGCTCACCACTTGAGAGTACATAGTTGCCGATAGAGAGTTCATAGATATCGAATAGATCATATATACGGGCATCTATTCACTCATAGTGACCACAGATAATCGTGTATTGCTCTGAGTTCCTCGATAGGTCATAACTGAGTGATTGAGTGAGAACATCTCCTCTCGGACTCGTCAGGAGTATTGGCATCTTCCCATATCGGCTCTCTATATCTCTCAGACAATTCGATATTGGCTCTATAGTGATGAGCGTGCCAGCTCATCCGCCATATGGACGATCATCCACACGTCTCGTATTGCGGACACTATAGTCCGCTAGGTTATATATTTTATAGACAAAGAGCCCCTTATCTTGGGCTCTTTGCATGATACTTGTATTGAGATATGGCTTGATACTCTCTGGAAAAAGAGATATGATATGTATCGTGATCATTTTATTGGATATCTATGATCTCAACATCGAAGTAGAGATCTTTCGACATGAATGGGTGATCAGCAAGGATGGTAACTGTTTTGTCACCGATTTCTTTGATAGTTATTTTTGATCCATTAGGCGGAGTAGCTGATTCGCCTACAGCAAATGATTTACCATAGAACGGACTCTCTTTATTTGTGATCTGTAGAGTTACGTTACTCCCTTCTATAGATAGAATCTTGAAATCTGCACCAGTACTCGTTGCAACTGCACCGACTTTGATTTCTTTTTTGTAGAATGGATTTCCTATATTCTCGATTGCAAGAGTAATTGATCCTGACGATACTGCTGATACCTTAGCTGTTGCATTATTGGCTCCAGTGAGAGTATCTCCGACTTTTGCATTCATTACTTTATCCTTCATTTCAGCAGGGAACTGAGATTTCTCGATTGTCTGAGAAAGAACATTATCGAACATTTTTTTATCACGAGTGATAGAGAATTCTGGAGCAATCTGCTCCTTGGCTATAACTACTGGCCTACCATAACCTTCTGATGGTATGACCTTGATTGTTTTTTTCTCACCCTTATGCAAACCCATGAGACCAGCTTCAAATCCGACGATAACCTGACCTTGGCCAAGTGCTACTTGGAATGGCTTGTAAGTAGATCCAGTCTTGTAGAGGCCATTTGACATAGCTATGGACTCAAGTGTTGTCTCTTGGATAGGTCCAGTTGGTGAATCAGTGTGGAGAGTATAATTGAGAGTGAGCACAGATCCAGTAGACGCCATAGTTGTGCCAGACATCATTGTGTTCGGAGTTCCTATCTTATCTGGAGGCATCATTGCATCATCATTTTTCATACCAGGGAATGTACAGCTCGCGAGCGAGAGGAGGAGTGCAGATATCAGGAGAATACGCATAGGAGAGAGTGGTAAAAAATAGAAATATAAAGGTGACTGCCGTATGAGCATTACCAATTGATAGATATTTTATAGATTTTTTGATTTTTGCAAGTCCAGTAGGGCTAGCTCTATTGCCAATATTCGTCATAATTCACTATCTTTGAGTCATTTTCCTCTCTTGTATGCGACGCTCATCATAGCGAGTTTATTATAGAGTTTTTGTAGTTCGCTATATGGTATCTTGCTTATATATCATTTTTGTACCACATACGGGTGGATTCTAGTGATGTCTACTATATCTGATTCCCTCTCTCCTTGTTCTCTGAGGTATCTGATATAGAGAGTATTGCGGAGACTCCCCATCCAGCCTCCGAACCACTCATCTATCTTGGTAGTCGCAGTGATGCGATGGAGTATATCGAGTGCTCTGACTATATCCATAGACATGACAGCATCTGTGAGTGCGAACATCGTATCTCCCCCATAGCCATGACAGAGTGCTATGATAGCATCTTTTTGTTGCAAAACTCCAGACAGTGATACCATTTCGATGGTATGTGCAATATGGTGTCCCAAGAGCGGATTCCCGATATCATCTTTGCTACGAGTTGCCTCAGCCCCTTTATAGGTCGAGAGTATCAGATTCAACGCCTTCGTGTCTATATTTGATCTCTTTTCCCAAGCATCTTTATCCCAGAGAGTATCTATTTTTCTATTATCAGCATTTTTGCGTAGCCACGTGAGGAGTCATTCTTCTTTTTCTCACACATTATGAAATAGTAAATAATGATCCTCTGGTATATTGTCTGATTTCTCTTGGAGCATCTTCTCTATTCCATCTGCTTTGCTCTTGCGATCTCGTCACCCACGAAATATAAATAATCTCTTTTCAGTGAAGAGTCCACTCATCAGTATCATATCACCCATTCACCTCATACTATCTTTGTCTCCGAGGTCATAGCGATCGATATTGATATCCCCGAATTTGAGACAAAATGCCCCGAGCCATCTCCGTACCTCTAGTTCTACGCCATAGCTATCATTGCCAGTAATGTGAATGATATTCTTGTACATATTGCTATCCTAGGAGTATCTCTCCAAAATTCAACTTTTCTTTTTATATTTTTGTAATATTATATCATATATGTTCAAGCTTATTTTTGCTCTCTCTCTGATATGTGCCCTTGCATCCTGTACTGCAGGTAGGTATGAGGCTGTACATATACTATGAAAATTCCCTCAAGATAGCGAAATCCGAGTCCGTGGTATGTGAGTCAGGCTCCCAGATCATAGCATCCTCACGAGTGCCCATGTTGTCCGCGATGATAGTATGATCTATGATATAGACTGAGAGAGATATCAGGCAGTCTACCGAGATATCCCATGAGATCGAGCTATCATAGCGAGAGATACCACTCATCAGAATCAACCTCAAATCCCTAAACTCGCAACAGTCCAACTCTGAGGTCCTATATATACTGAGGTGAGTAGATCTGGTGTGATAGTGAGAATAGCTGGTAAGGTCGTAGATCCTGCCGCATCGGTGCTCGGCTATGACTCCCTATGACGAGTTGTATCCCTCTCGGGGATAGTACGCATCGATGTAGATCTGTCTCCATGAGATAGTGGGGCCCCCATATATACATCTTTATGAGAACTCGTAGATGTAGTCCATGTGAGATAATAAAAAACACCCGAGAGGGTGTTTTATTAAAGCTCAAGAGGGATACTATTTTTTTGGAGGAGGTGTAGTTGGATTTTGTGTTGTAGATTCTGTATTTGTAGATCCTCCTGATTCATTATTTGCTTGTTCTGTGGTAGTTTTTTGAGCTCAACCAGTTGATGCAGTGGGGTGAATTTGTTTATATAAATACTGCCCCTCGTGGCTGTCTTCAAAATATTTCTTTGAAATCATTCATTTTTCATATGCTGCCTTTATTTTCGGTAGATCACTTGTTATATCTTTTACTCACAATGCTACCATATTACTTTTTAGATCTGCTTCATTGCTCCATGTTATTTTTCAGTCTGCTCCCTTTTTTCAATATTTCTCTAGAATTGTATTTAATCATTCCGCAGTTTTATCCATTTTATTTCATTTGCTTTCTTGACTGAGTTGAGTACGTAGATTGCCTACCATAGTATCTGTAGGAATATTAGTTGTTCGAATAGCCTCTATAGCTTTTACTGTTTCTTTTCTTGCGGCTGCCTCTAATCCAAGAAGTTGTCCAAGTGGGCTCTTGGCGTCTTCGTTGGTTCTATGGTCTTTATAGCCTTGTTCTACTTTCCCTATACCTTTTTCCATACCACTCATACTCATACCGAGTCCAGGAATAGGAGTGTACTTCGGTATGCTCTTGGCGAGTGATCACACTTGACTACCGATCTTCTCAAATGGCTCAACAGCCATTGCCACTGCTTTGCTCACATTCTTGGCTGCCATGAATGCCATCCATATGAATACGAGAGCTATGATATCGATAATGAGAGTACCAAATATACCACCAGCAGAGTTGAGTACACTCATAGTTCCACTCGCTCATGCAGCTTCCGTTGCTGGATCTATAGCTGCTCCAGCTTTTCATTCGAATGTTGTTTGGACACCACCGAATTTGATGATATTGAGAGTTTTTGCTTCAGGTTCACCGAATTTGACTATTTTCCTTGTTATAGAGTTTTCACTATTACCAGCTATACTGATGATTTTACATCATTCTCCCTTTATCATATCAGAGGTACATGGTGTTGTTGTAGCACCAGCCTTATCACTTCCTACTGCATTTATGAGTATGAGTCAAAATGATAGTGCAAGTCCGACGATCGCAGGGACGAAGCAGAGTCCGACGAACTCCTTGATCGTGAATGTATCCTTGTCTCCTCACATCATCGCAGATCCAGCAACAAACTGGAAAGTAAATAGTGGAGAGAATATCGCATAGACCCATAGCTTGATCGCTCTTACGAGGAGCATCGCAACGAGTGCCAGAGTGAGGAGACCGAATACGACAAACATGATAGCCGCAACTATTCACTGATGTACTATCCCGAGCCCTGTAGATATTATATCTAGCCCTTGAGGGAGATTTTTTACTTCCTGAAACCTGAATACTGAATATGCATATATCATCATATAGCCATACATTCCAGCAGATTTATTGATGACATCTATAGGAGCTATACAATTTCCACCTTCTTTTTGTCCATCACATATTGTTTTACTAGTATCAAGGCTACTATTTTTTTTGAATGAGTTATCATTTATAGTTATCTCTCTTGGTATACTTGGCGTACTCATCCAACTTTTCCCATCTTTATCTAGATTTGCCATAGTCTCAGCTGGAATAGTGATGACAGATGCAGTCACGACACTCGCGAGCGATACTGTCCACTGGACGAACCACCAGGTAAATGGTACCATCAGGATACCGAGTGCCAGTTTTGGGAGCATTACTTTGTAGGAAAATGACTCTTTCCCGAACATCGTCCCGAGTGCGATGAGGATCAGTAGGATCGCATAGACAAAATATACTATATTGGATACTGTCACCCAGAGTGAGTACATAGGAGTACGTAGACCAAATAAATCACCACTCGTCCAATCTGGAGACATCAGCCATCATGCGAACATGATAGCAGGGGAGACAATAGCTGTGATGATTCCGAGGATAATATTGAGTCCGTCTATGAGACTATTCCACATCTTGAGTTGGTCTGTTGAAGTTGCTTTCGCATCTTTTGTCTCATAGGCAGATGCATCTAGTCCATTGATCATACCATCACTACTACTGGGTCCACTACCTGCAGCATATGTGTGCTGTTCAGTATATGATATACTCACTATTTTATCATTCGATCATATCATTTCGATATGTATATTCCCAAAAAACCCACTAAGAGCGACAAGTGATAGGAGCGAATATGTGAGAATGCGTTTGAACATAATTGCTAAGGCTAAATACCAGAAAATTGGAATATAGATTCATTAGACCACAATTTGTTTTTTTTTGCAAATATTGTGATTGTTTCTTTGTCAAAAAACTCCCCACTATTGGAGAGTCTTGGATATATTTGCTTCTGCCTCTGTCTGTATCAATTTCAGTGTCCTGATGATATCTGTTCCAGAGTCAGGGATGACTACAGTCGATCTCTTGATGAGGGCATCTCGATTATTCGAGAGAGCATCGATCAATTGCAGATTGCGTATCTGGAGAGCAGTATAACTTTGCTTGAATCTACCCAGATATATGAGATAGACGCGGGCTCTGGTATCCATATGTTTTGCCGTGATATAGCTATCGATCGCTCCATCGACACCACTATAGTCATACGCGTCGTAGGAGGATTGCATGATATTTTTGGCACTACTCGTCTCACTCGTCGATCTATCGATAATCCCCTGGAGGTCTCAGATCTGCTCTCCTATTACAGACAGTCGCTCGAGAGTGCGATTGTAGTATGACTTTAGCAGTGATATATGTTCCCCGAGTGCTACTGCTCTATCTGTCGCACTATCGAGGAGATGTACTATATCTGTAGAGAGGATATTCGCGTAGCTCGATATCCCCAGCATATTGCTCCCTATGAGTCGTTGTTGTCATATATTCGGGGATGAGAGCACCTCAGCGATAGAGATAATATTATTTGATAAATCTACACCTGCATATTTTATTTGTGTTTCTTTTTGTCCGAGAGAGAGACTCATTGCCGTTGCAATATTGCCCATATATGTAATATCTGCTTGTGAAAATGAGAGATCGTTGGCTCCAGCACTCGTCTTGAGTCCGAGCATCGGTCATATATATCCCCATGAGAGATGGAGTATGAGTGTGAAGAATAGCGTCAGAATGAGTGTGTTTCGTATGAAGTCCTTGACTTCGCTCGTGAAAACCATAATTTGGGAAGTAATCTTTTCTTGTATTGTATCGTTTATTTCCTATTATTGCAAATAAAATGCGTTATTTTATCATTGTTGTTACCCTGTGTCTCCTATTGATAGGGACTCTCATACACCGCACACCGACATATGATATGACTATAGAGAGATCCCAGATGACCCCCATATGAGATATGGCATACCGTACCACTACACAAAAACCAAAGAATATCTGGTATATAGGGATCAAAAATCCTAAATCCTCTGATGCGAATATATGTGTAGATTGGATATTTGCTCATGCAACAAAAACCGAATGTATCGATCATGATGGGACAAGGAGTGGGGATGAAATATTCTCATTCCCAGTTCTTGTGGATGCGACCGATAGTGCATCATTGCATATTGTATGATCACAAATTGACCCCAAGGATATCACCGTATATTCGATGGATACTCGTGCCGCTGGTTCTCGACTTGGATTCGCACTTCCTGGTGCTCGAGCCGAGAATGGTATCATATCTCGAGCTGAGTGGTGAGCAGATGAAACGATGCGATATACAGATAGTCCATACTGGCAGAATCGCTACCCTATATATCTCCAGTATGTCCAGTCCCCGAAAACTCAGGCACAACTCGATGCCATCAATATAGAGAACAAAAAAGTCGACTACCTCATCAAAAATGGATGAGCTGCTACAGAAGTAGTCTCACTCAAAAGAACTGAAAATGGACATCCACTGGTATGGCCTATCGAGAATACTCGGCAAGTATCTCGTATTGTCATCCATCACACTGCCCAGAGTCTCGATAATACCAAGACAGATGCTGAGATGATACGTGGTATCTATGCGTATCATACGCTCTCGAGAGAGTGGGGAGATATTGGATATAACTATCTCATAGCTCAACGGGGGCTCATATATGAGGGGAGGGCTGGTGGTGACTATGTAGTGGCATCACACGCTGCCTACAACAATATGGGAACTGTCGGTATATCGATCCTCGGTGACTATAACCGTGATCATCTCAATCGTGACCAGATATCTGGTATCGCCCAAGCTATATCGATGATGGCGAGCAAATATGGGATCACGCTCTCTGATAGCAAAAAGTGAGTTAGAAAGTGCAGTATAGCTAGTTGTGAGCTGTTTGATATCGTAACTACCAAGTCACTCATGGGTCATCAGGATATCGGACACACTGATTGTCCCGGATCAGATACCTATCCACGCATCTCTGAGTGGATATCTCAACTTGATCGATCATATAGCCCAGTATACAATAGTATTTGAGGTACTATAGAGCCAAAACTTCCTGGTACAGAAATGAATATGTCATTGCGAGTCGCAGCACCTATAGCTACATATCCATCTACACTATTTGCTCCGAGTATAGCAACAGTGAAATATATATGACCCAAGTTCAGAGTCAGGCTCTCGTATCCAGATAGTACGAGTATCACTCTCACAACAGCAGATAGCAAGATCGGTAAGCTCATACTCGATCAGACAAAAATACCAATGCAAGTATCTCAAAAAGTACAAGTATGAATAGTATGAAATACTCAATTATCAGTACAAATATGACAAAAAATATATACTGGATCAGTAATGAGACTATCTCATAGTATAGTGCGTATCGACTCATGGGATCGTATTCCTGACTGGGACAAGAGTGGTAAGTACAATGACAATCTATTCCGTGATACCATCAGAGTCATAGCTCAAAATGGCAAACTTGTAGTCATCAATGATCTCCCTATAGAATGGTATCTCAAGGGTATGTGAGAAGTATCAAATAGTGATCTCAGTGAGAAAATCAAGACGATCATAGTATCTGCTCGCTCATATGCAAGATGGTATATGTCACCTCAAAATCGTAAATTCCCAGGTGAATCCTATGATGGGTCGGATGATCCGGACGTATTCCAAAAGTATCTCGGATACTCGTATGAACTGAGATCTCCTATAGTAGCGAAGTTCGTCGACGCGACTCGTGGACAAGTTATCACATATTCTGGTCAACTTATCAAGCCTTGGTACCACTCATCTTCTGATGGTCGTACACTCTCTGCACTCGAGTATTGTCAAAAAAATGGATCATCGAATTGTGTCGATACTCCATACCTCCAATCCGTCATTGACCCAGGTTCAGTATGACGTACTAGATCTGGACATGGGGTCGGAATCTCTGGAATCGGAGCTACATATTGGGCTCAGGCAGGATGGGATTATCCGCGAATTATACAATACTACCTCAAGTGAGTTGAAATATCTAAAAAATAGATATACTTTTTATAGTTTTATTCTTGACCACAGTATACTATGTATCTTTCTGATCGTGATATCCGTACTGCGATTGACGCTAGTACTATCTCTATATCTGATTTTGACGAGTCTCGTCTCCAGCCAGCGAGTTATGATATCCGCCTTGGAGATAGATTCCTGATTGTAAAGGAATACTCAGTAGCCAATATCGACCCCGTCAATCATATCCTTCCAGAATATGAGGAAATCATCGTCACCGCTGAGCAGTGACTCATCCTCCGTCCTGGAGTCACTGTCCTTGGCACCAGTGTAGAGAAGTTTGGCTCTGAAAAATATCTCATCCAACTATCAGGTAAGTCATCTCTGGCTCGTATCTGACTCATCGTCCACAATACTGCATGACTCATCAATCCAGGTCACTATCTCAATATCACATTTGAACTTGCGAATATGAACTCTGTACCTATCATACTTCGTCCTGGTATGGATATTGCTCAACTCCTCTTCGCTGAGATGAGTTCTCCACCAGACCAAGACTACAAAAAAGTTGGACGATATGGGGAGGGTGAGGATAATATGGTCTGATATATAAAAAAATAAATTCGCAAAATACTCCTATTTTCATATAATCTAGGGGTATTTTTGTAATATGTATTATTATGCAGGTTCAAATCCAAAATTCGTCGTGAAAAATTCTCGAATATAAAACTCCCGGTGCCTGTGCTTTTGATTTTGAGGCTATGGAAGAGGTAGTATTTGCTCCTGGCGAGTGGAAACTCGTGGAAACAGGAACTGCAATTGCTACACCACTATGATATTGCCTCGTCGTATCTCCGAGATCGAGTATATTCAAGAATTATGGACTCATGCAGGTCAATAGTATTGGTATAGTGGATCAGGATTATTGCTGAGAAAAAGATACTATCAAATTTCCTTATATTAACATGAGAAAAGAAGAAGTGATTATCAAAAAATGAGAACGAATCGGGCAAGGTATGTTTGTAAAAATTGAAAAACCTGAATTTGTATTGATAGATAAAATGTGAAGTGAAAATAGAGGTGGTTTTGGTACTACAGGACTCAAGTAAAAACCTAAATTATGAAAATCACAGCTATACTCGCTATGGACCAGACGCTACTGATCGGTCGAAAAAATGGGCTCCCATGGAATATTCCCGAAGATATGAAGCGTTTCCGAGAATTCACGATCGGAGGCACTGTAGTGATGGGTCGCAATACCTATCTCTCTCTTCCAGACCGATTTCGCCCACTGCCCCATCGTCGAAATATTGTCATAACGCATATTCCTCTCGATTGAGTTGAGTGTTATTCGAGTATTGAATCTTGTATCTCTACTCTACAAGTAGAAATGATCGAACAAGTATGGTTGATCGGATGAGCGTCACTTTACGATCAGTTTTTTGCCCATAAACTCGTTGATCAGATAGAGCTGACATTGCTTGATGGAGAACATGAGTGAGACATACGGGTATCCGAGTTTCGCTCTGATTTTCATGAGATATCGAGCAGAGATTTTTCTCAGGGTCGATTCATTACACTTATTCGCAATTCTTAATTTTTCTCTCTTATGCATGCAGAGCAACAATATCTCGATCTCCTCCAGAAAATTATGGACACATGAGTAGATCGTATGGATCGTACCGGTGTAGGAACTCGGTCGATTTTTGGTCATCAGATGAGGTTTGATCTCTCTCAGGGATTTCCACTTCTCACGACCAAAAAAGTATTCATCCGAGGTATCATCCATGAACTGATCTGGTTCATCTCTGGTATTACCAATATTCGTCCTCTAGTGCAGAATGATGTGAAGATCTGGAACGAGTGGGCGTATGCAAAATATCTCAAAAAAACAGGAAAAGATAAAGAGTTACCGAGGTATTCTCCAGAGTGGGATGCTGAACTCGTAAATTTTATTGAAAAAATAAAAATAGATGAAGATTTTGCAAATGAATGGGGTGATCTTGGTCCAGTATATGGGAAGCAGTGGAGAGCCTGGGAAACTCGGAAGGGAAATGTGATCGATCAGATTCAGAATGTACTCAATACTCTCGCGAATGACCCCTATTCTCGTCGCAATCTTATCTCCGGATGGAATGTTGGGGAGATAGAGGAACTCATCAAGGATAAGGATACTGCACCACCACCTTGTCATACGCTCTTCCAGTTCTATGTAGCAAATGGTTGCCTCTCTTGTCAACTTTATCAGCGGTCAGCTGATGTATTCCTCGGAGTACCATTCAATATCGCATCATATGCACTTCTCACCATGATGATCGCTCAGGTGAGTGGACTCCAACCTGGTGAATTTGTCCATACATTTGGTGATGTACATATCTATCATAATCACTATGATCAGGTTCGCGAACAACTCAGTCATACGCCTCGAACATTTCCTATTATACATATCAATCCAGCAATAACAGACCTCTTTGCTTTTCGATTTGAGGATTTTACTCTGGAGAATTATGATTCGTACCCAGCAATCAAAGCACCAATAGCTGTCTAATTTTTATTTATGTATATAGTATTCGAAGGCATCGTTGGATCAGGTAAATCTACTCAGTCCAAAAAATTGGTAGCTTTTTTGAAACAAAAATATGGAGAAGAACATATTGTTCATGTCCGTGAGCCATGATCTACTCCGATTGCTGAGGATATCCGTCATCTCTGTCAGGGAAAAGAATGGGAAAATGAGATGATGCACCCATTGACCAATGCTTATCTCTATACTGCAGCTCGTGCACAGACACTCCATACTATTGTGAAGCCAGCACTCGAATCTGGGAAAATTGTAGTTTCTGATAGGTCATTTCTCTCATCATGTGCCTATCAAGGTGAGGCTCAGTGACTCGGTATTGATACCATACTCTCGGTCAACCAGGATGCAATACGGTCTATACTTCCTGATATTGTATTTTATATGGATATCGATGTGGAGACTTCTCTTTCTCGTACATTTGATACTGCTTGAGATAAGTGGGAAAAAATGGGGAAGGATTTTTTTGAGTCTATTGCTCGCGGGTATGATAAGTGTGAAAAGTTAGATATAATGAAAAATAGATTCGTGAGGATAGATGCGAGCTGATCACAAGAGGAGATATTCGAGAGAATAGTTGAAAAACTAAAAATATAACCTTTATGAATTATCATATTTTATTTGCTATACTTGCTGGATCTATCGCTATCATGGTTGAATGACGATATATCTATTCGATTCTCCGAGGTATCACTATTCCAAATTTTTCAGGTTGGTTTATAATTAGTCTCTCTATGTGGGTGATATTTTTTGCTTCATTTTTCTCAGGTGGTGGAGTCTCCATATATCTTATATGAGTTCTTGCTATGCTGCATACAATAGAGGCGATATTATCGCTTTATTATGGTTTATTTCAGATAACTCGTTTTGAGAAAATACTAATTGCCTCATCTATATTGGGTATTATTTTATGGATATTCACAGATTCTCCATTCTATGCTTTATTCATCAATATTCTGATTGACTCTATAGGAATGACTGCTATTGCCTATAAATTATTCCGATTTCCAGAAACTGAGGATGTGTATGCATGGTGATTGAGTATATTTATGTACTGCATAGATATTTTTGCTATTGAGAAATGGTCCATCTCAGATTCATTATTTATCGTAATTAATGTATGTACTTGCGGTATTGTTTTTCTACTTACATTTCGTAAGATGAGTCTTCTCAGAAAAACACAACTTTATTTTGCTCAGTTTCTTCATATAAAAATATAGTCTATGTCTACCTCATCACTTATTATATCCCTTGAACAATACAAAATAGATAATTTAGATAAAACAGATATTATAGATAGGTTTTTGGATTTTTTAGGTATATACTCGCAATCTGCTTTTATCAATGATAATTGGGAGTGACATATCACCGCGTCTATGCTTATTACTAACCCAGAGCATAGTAAAGTACTTTTGATGTTCCACAAAAAACTCCAAAAGTGGCTCCAATTCGGTGGACACTCAGATGGAGATAGTAATACTCTGGCAACAGCAATCCGAGAATTCCATGAAGAATCTGGGATCGATATCGAACCTGACTTAATTGGAGGAATATTTGATGTAGATATTCATGATATACCAGCAGATCAGAAGTGAAGACCAGTTCATCTGCACTACGATATTCTCTATCTAGCGTGTATTGTTGAGGATACTCCATTTGTCATGCAAGTCGATGAAGTTGATGCTATCAGATGGTTCGATATCGAATGAATATCGGAATATGTATGAGAAAAACGAATGCTCGGTATGATAGAAAAAATAAAAACCCTCTAATATGTCCAAGAAAACCCTCTTTGTTATCGATGCCTACAATCTGATATATCGGATGTTTTATGCTATCCCCGAGATGACAACCCGATCAGGTGATCCTGTGAATGCTATATTTGGTGTAGCCAAGTTCCTGAGATCTCTTGCTATGGATAATCCCGATGCAGCGCTCATAGTAACTACTGATATCGGTAAGAGTTTTAGGTCAGATCTCTTCGCTGAGTACAAGGGTACTCGTGATCGTATGCCTGATAATCTGAGGTCACAGATTGATGGAGTGTTTGCACTCTTCGCTGCGGCAAATATAGAGACTCTCTCGAGAGAGGGGTATGAGGCGGATGACATCATCGGATCTATCGCACATCAACATGAGAACAATGAATATCAGATTGTGATTGTATCATCAGACAAGGATCTCTGTCAGTTTGTCCGAGACGGACATGTACATATATTTGATGCTATGAAACAAAAATTCCTGAAGGAAAAAGATGTTATAGAAAAATTCGGAGTTCCCTATGGGCAAGTCTGTGACTATCTGGCTATTGTAGGAGATTCATCTGATAATATTCCTGGGATCGCATGATTCTGACCCAAAAAAGCCGTCGATCTCCTCTCGAAGTACGATACCCTCCAAGGAATCTACGATCATCTCGAGGAACTGACTCCTAAGATGCAGGAAATATTGGTGGCTCAAAAAGAAAATGCATTTCTCTCACAACAACTTGCTAGTATAGTCACGGGTCTCGATGTATCGCGTCTTCCAGAGACATCATTTGCCCCTGGTATATCTTTGCCTGCATATATCGCACTTCTCACTCAGTATGAGTTCCGATCCTTGATACCGCAGAGTTTGCTCGCTCCTCTAAAAGAAACTCCAAAAGTCGAGACAGTTATTATCGAGACAATAGGTAACCTCGAAGTACTCCAAGCTAATATAGAAACTGGAAAATCACAAAAAATAATCATCTCAACCGATTCAAATGGCAAGATCTGTATCGGATATGATGGTATTGTCTATATTATTGACTCTACTCTTATCGATTGTAGTGGATTGATCACATATCTCCTCAACTCAGCTATAGATCTCATAGGATATGAACTCAAGTCAGATCTCAAGAGGCTATATACTATACAAAAACCCCTCGAGAATTGAGCTCCAGAGGAGCAGGGAAGATTATTTTAGGAGATTGTCCGTTTTTGTTTGGGATAATATGCATATCCAATAAATCCTGTAAGTTCACTATATTTTTGTGGATTTTTTTCGTTTGTTGCAGCTGATCATCCAGCTCTAGAGCCTTCGTAGTATGAGTAATATTTCCCATCAGATCATTTTATCTCTACATGACCATATTCTTTGTTCATATCACTTCACTTGGAACCACTCCCATCATATACAAGTATAGCACCAGGATATGCTTGATCAGGATGTGATATTCTCATTTTTATGAATTGAGATGGTCTATCATTTAGGATTTTTTCCCAATTTTTTCAATTAGCACCACTTTCTGGTAGACCCGTAATTCCATATGATTGACATAATTTGCGTACAGCAGCACCACATGAGTTTGCTCATAGATTTGCAGGTCATCTCTGCACTACATAATCTCCCAGATTCATAGATCGTCACTCTGTATCGAGTAACATTGCGAATGCTTCTGCCATTTCTCATCTTGAGGCTATTTCCTGATCCTTATTTGCAGGTCTCTCATATATTTCTGAGAATATTGCTCCAGCTTCTTTTGCTGTTTTTGTATTCTTGAGCGGTTGCCATACTTTTGATTCTGATGTTTGGGTCATTTCCCAATATGCTGCTTCGAGTTGTTGTAGATGAGTTGCTTGCTCTATATCAATACCTGAACCCCGTTTTATTGCATCACGTCTATCAGGATGCCATTGAAAAATTCATTTTGCTTTTCCGCTATCTCATGATGCTCGAGGATTACACCTACTTTCTCTATATTCATTGGCTACTATCCCAGATGATTGTTCATGGGTGAATCATTTACTTTTCCAAAAATTATATGATTCCTGTACATTTGTATTGATTTCTACTGCTTCTATAGTAGAAGACTCGAGTTTTGTTATATACCTATCATTTGTATCATCAGAATCTTTTTGATCAGTATTTTTTATGAGTCCACTTTCTTTAGTACTATCTGTGAATTTTTGAACTTCAGAAGTTGTAGGTATAGTGATTTCATCACCTGTAAATACCGGAATATATCATCGAGCAGTGTTCTCCGTGTAATAACCTACACGATTATTGACTATAGACCTGACACCTATTTTTCAGTTTATTTTGACGTATCAGATGTTTGTACCGAGCATATGACCCAATCCTATGCGATTATTGGCACTTTGATTTTTCCCGAAGTCTACATAGATGCTATCTCATTCTCGGATATTTTTTCCATCTGTTGGCTCTTGGAATATGTTCCCATCAATATCAGTAGTTTGCTTGTAGAGAAATGATTTTGATAAAAATTCTCCACGACTTCATTCCTCACGATCTATTTTCATGAGCTCAGCAGCCGAAAGTGTATCCATATTTTTATTTTCAGCTATTTTTTTTGATCCCTCTTTTGATATGTTTGTGAATTGTTTGGTACGATTGAGCTCTCGACGTAACTCAGCAATTTCTCCACGGATTTTTGCACTTTCTGGATTTTTTGGATTTTTGGCTAGCTCTTCCTGAAGAACACTCACTCGTGTACTTATAGTATCTTTATATTGTTTTTCAGGATTCGTTGACATAAAAATTGATATGTATGTTATGGGTATATATTTATTTCGATAGATCGGCGATCGCCGTATCAAGAGTCTCGAATACAGGTACAATAGAGGTGATTCCTACGAGATCTAGAGTATCATGTACCTCATTCGAGAGGGCACAGAGGGCAAATTTACCACTTCCATCCTCAGTTCGTTGAGCTATATCAGCAATATATCCGATAGATTTACTATTGAGATATGTGAGTCCGCTCATATCGAATAGAGTCCGAGAGTGAGTGAAATCCCCAATCTCAGAGATGATATTTGGGAATGTAGTATCTACATTAGTTTCATCGAGTTCTCATTTGAATGCGAATATTTTGACACCAGTATTGGTAGAGGACTTGTTGACCTCGAGTTGCGTGAGCATAAGAGTGGGAGATAGTAAATAGGAGATTGGGATATAGGTAAAACAGAGGATACCTATAACTTTGATAAGAATTATAGCAGTATTTGTTGTTTCTTGCAACTTTTTTGTCTATTTCTCTTGCTTTTCTCACTTTTTTACTACACTTGCCTCTATGCAGTATAGTATTATCTGAGCATCCGAGATCAATAGTAGTGATCTCTCTTGGTGGCAGTCACCGAGTTGGTATGATATTCTCACTATATCGGGACAGGCTCATGAGACATTTTATTATGGAAATATTTCTTCTACCTATATTCTTATCGAGATACGGTCTATTGGACTTTGATTCTGGTGAGCTTTTTCTCTTGGTTTATCACCGTCCCAAGTTGGATCTGATTGGGATGAGTTGATTATTGATTTGCAAAAGTATCTCAAGAATAAAAATATAGTGTTCCTCCAAATAGAACCGATAGATATAGAGCTCAAATCAAATAAGATACAAAAACCATATAAAAAATTCCTCACACCACATACACGAGTTCTCGACTTGTCTCTGAGCGAAGATGCAATCCTTGCTCAGATGCACGAGAAGTGACGATACAATATCAGACTCGCAATCAAGAGGGGAGTTGTAATTGAGAAGGTGACGTCAACTCCTGAGAATATCGATATCTGGATGTACCTCCTTATGGATACAATTTCTCGGGATGGATTTTCTGGCAATAGTCGATCATATTATGAGATATTTCTACAAAATCTAGAAAAGACGGATCAATGATGACTCTATTTTGCTCGGTTTGAAGGACGAGTGATCGCTGGTGGAATTTTTGTTTTTATGCCGTCACGAGCAATATACTACTATTGAGCAAGTTCATCGGCATCTGCGGATCGCAAACAGATGGCACCATATCTCCTCCAGTGGACAGCAATCTGTGATGCAAAAAAGAGACATATCCCAATCTATGACTTCCTTGGTGTAGCTGATCCACTTGTCTCAGATGACACTTTGCGATGAGTTACAGATTTCAAAGAGAAATTTGGATGAAAAATTGTAATAATTCCATCAAAAATGCTCTACCCACTCTCATGGAAATATAGTGTATTTTCAATCCTACAAAAAATAAAAAATCTCCCGAGAAGGAGATAAATATCTAAAAACTATTGCAACATTCCATAATGATTTCTTCTCGTATCACGGGGCCGAGATCTATAGTCTGTGATCGCATATCAATCTCAGATATATCATCTGGATCTCACTTCTCGAGTCGTATTTTCCAAGTGCGATCAAATGGTGCGAGATCGATAGTTTCTTTTTTATCTTCATATTCTACTGTGGTCCGAAGATAGCTCCATGATACATGGATACCATCATCAAGTGTCATGATGGAGACTGCGAACTCGAGATCCGTGAGAAATCGAATATCCTCATAGTACCCATCAAAAATAGGTCCAGCAAATGCGAATTCACGAGAGTCACCAGTATAGCTCGATATGAGATCTCCAACAGGAATGGTAAACAAGAGAGTTATTAGTTAAGAATTAACGAAGTATATGCTTATAGAGCATATGAATAGAGAATATATTTCTATTGTAGGAGCTTTTATTAGAAGTAGACACTAATTATCCATAGCCTCGATGGCACCAAGCCCGAGAGTATGTCCACTTCGTTCGAAGAGGAGTCGAGCTTCTTCTTCTGCACCACTTGCCATCAGTGCTACTCAGAGATCATTGATGATCATCATATCAGTCGGAGCAAGGGCATAGGCCCGCCTGAGAAGTGAGAGTCCACGAGAGATCTCACCGAGCATCACATATGACCATCCGAGATTACGTATGATCTCTGCATTGTTCGGGAATCTAGTATTCGCGACCGTCAGTATCATAACTGCTCTGTCAAAATCCCCACGAGCTGCTGCAATATATCCCTCGAGATACGCTCCAGTACCAGAATCAGGATGGAGAGCACGAGCATATCCGATGACTTCTTCTGCTTTATCGAGATTCTCCTCGAATATATAGATATCTGCGAGCTCCTCATAGATACGGTAGTCATCAGTATATTTCGAGAGTGCCTGGAGAGCAGTTTGTCTCGCCTTGGCATATTGATTGCGACCCTTGAGCTCCTCTATATTCGCTATGATGTCATCGAGTGGACTCGCTATAGTTGGATTCATAATTTTGAGTATAGGGAAATATATAAGAAAATCAAAAAAAATCTCACGGTTAAGTGATATTTTTTTATCTTTTTTGAGGAATTCCGAAATTGTCTTTAACGAATACTTTTTTTTCTGGTCTTGAGACTGGAGTATCTGTTTTTTTCAGTATACCTGCATCTTCTCGAGCTTGGATTTTTCTCACGAGTTTACGTTTGCTATTTTCTCGCTTGTTTGTCTTGACTCGTTCGGCTTTTATGACGAGTTTACGTTCTGCTTTTTTCGCGACTTTGATTTTTCGTTTCGCTTTCTCTACCATTTTCGCTCTGCGAGCATCGCGTTGCTCTTGCTTACGCGATGGTTTTTCTTTTGCCATCAGATGAGGTGATATTAGAAGAGATTGTTCCATAAGGATATATTATATTTTGTTTGTTGTTTTCCCGAGAGTGCGACCTATTTCTGTGGCGAGACTCTTTCATTCTTCTTTGAGAGCAAGTTGTCCGCATGCTGCATCTATATCATCACCCATTGTATGCCTTACCGTCGACGGTATACCATATCTATCGAGTGTATCCTGGAATTTCCGGATAATCATCTTGGTAGTAGGAAGATATCCATTGCTATCTGTTCCTTCACCAGGATTATATGGAATGAAATTCACATGTGCGAGTTTTCATTTGAGGAGCTCACCGAGTTCTTTCGCATATTCGAGACGATCAGTCACACCATTTATCATAATATACTCGTAGAATACTCGCTTATTCGTGATACGAACATATTCATCTATTGATGCCATGAGTATATCAATCGGATAGGTATTCTCGACAGGCATAATTTTGCGTCTTGCCTCATCATTCGGAGCATGGAGAGATACAGCGAGTGATACCTGAGGAAAATCTCGAGCAAAGTCAATAATACGAGGAGCAATACCACAAGTTGATACCGTTATACGACGATTTGAGAGATCGAGTTTTTTCTGACTGCAGGCAATATGAATAGATGTCGAGACTTCACCATAATTGAGAAGTGGTTCACCCATACCCATATAGACGATATTGCGTAGTTTTCGGTCCTCTTTTGCAAGATGATGAACAGCCCACATGATCTGATCGATGATCTCTGCGAATGTGAGATTACGAATGAGTCCGAGCTTGCCAGTTGCACAGAATGTACAGGCCATAGGACAACCAGCTTGAGAACTGACACAGAGTGTATTGCGACCAGATAGATGACGCATGATCACTGCTTCTATCATCTTCCCATCATGTGTGGTGAAGAGAAATTTGGTAGTTTGACCTTCAGGATCAGTTTTCTCACTATGGAGTGATAGTGAATTATAGGAACAGTTCTCTTTGAGGAGATCACGAATTGATTGTGGGAGTGTCTCGATCATATCAAAATCAGATACGAGATTTTTGTAGATCGCGTTCTCTATTTGTGCGTAGCGGAATTTTTTGTGTCCGTTCGCTTCGAGGAGTCATATGATTTTTTCTTCGTCGTGGATGGAAAACATTGGAAAGAGACAATAGCAAGTGAAAAAATTGATTCTTATAAACCAAGAAAAATGACAGCAGTCAAAAATCATATAATACCACCTATGAGTGCCTCAAGGGGAGTATGTCACATTGATTCATTGAGTGTCTGTCAATCGTCTGGAGTGAGACGATTGAGGACTCTTGCGTGGAGACCTGCCTGATATCTCACATTCATTGCATCATATATGATGATGATCGATATAACAAGACAGATGGCAAATTCATCACTCCATGGTCCATATTTGAGGCCCATTGCAGTTGAGAGGGCAATAACAAATGTAGAATGAGCCGATGGCATACCACCACTTCCAAACATCCTCGCGAATGAGAACCGTCCCTTGAGTGCGTGAACAAGTCACTTCACTACGATAGCAACTATGAGGGATACGAATGGTATGATAATCGTATGTGTCTCGAGGAATGTATGAATACTTGTGAACATATTATGCAACGCGGATAATAGAATATTCGGTTTTACCAGATGGTGCAGTTACAGTTATGGTGTCTCCAGTATTTTTTCCTATGAGAGATCTTCCAATAGGAGATTCGTTACTGATTTTGCCATCGAGAATACTTGCTTCTTGTGAGCCTACGATTGTATAAGTGATAGTCTCTTTTTTTTCAGTATCTTCTAGTGTTACGACTGATCCGACATTGATACCAGTTTTCTTTTTCTTTTCATCGATGATCTCATATGATCCTGGTTTGAGCATCTCTTCGAGCTCAGTAATACGGAGCTCTGCTTGAGCCTGGTCATCACGAGCTGCTTGATACTCGGCATTCTCAGAGAGATCTCCATATGAGATAGCTTCTTTGAGTTTTGCTGCTATCTCTACACGAGTTACCTCTCGTAGTATTCGGAGTTCATTCTGGAGTTCTGTGAGACCATCGCGGGTGAGGAGGATTGATTTGTCAGTCATAAGAGTGGGTTGGTTAGGATTTTTGGGATTATTTTTTAGTCATCATAGTTTTGAACTCTGAGAATTTTGACTTGGGTATGGAAATCAAGAGTGTCTGGTTTTCTACCTGCATTACTATGCGGATGATGCCATCATCTTTGGGCGGATTGAGATAAAAACTCGTAAATGGGAATGTCTTTGACTCGTTGACTATGAAGAGTGACTTGTCAATTGATTTCCAGTTGGAGAGCCAAGAAGAATATGGAGTTCGTGTTGCTATGACGATGATACTTGATTTTATATCTGTATATGTTGAGTAGATGGTACTCGCATCAAATGTATAGATACCATAGATACCATTATTTTTGCCTAGTGTCAGATTTACTTTAGAGATTACTTTTGTCAGGAATTTTGCAGATATAGGTATGATGACAGCAGTTGTTCCTGAGCTTGTTGTAGATCAGGAGTCGACCTGATTCGTTGTACCAGTATTTGTGATTGTCTGCACTGTATTTGGTACTGGAACCTTGCCTGAGAGTATGTCGATCTTTGCCTCGAGTTCCTTGATACGATCTTCTGTTTTCCACTGAGATCTGAGTATTTCGAGTGTTTGGGTCTCATTCGAGATCTTTATGCTTGAGCTATTTTGATTTGGGATGAGATCGATACCATTTTTTTGAGCAAAAATCCAAATAATGCTGCCAATAAAAGCAAGACTCGCAACAGCAAGAGTGATCAGTGCTATACGCATAAGGAGGGATAATTATTTCTTGGCGATACTCGAAAACTCGATTTCTACAGGAGTCTCACGACCGAGGAGATTGACCATGACTTTGACGAGACCTTTTTGTTTGTTGATCTCGACGATTTTTCCTTCGCTTCATTCGAATGGACCAGATCAGATCGTGACGAATTCACCGACTTGCATATTTGTCTTGTATTCTTCACTCTTCTCCTCGAGGATTCATTTCAGTTGTTCGAGTTCTTCACCTCGCACTGGAACTGGGACAGTACCTGCTCCGAGAAATCCAGTCACATTAGGAGTATTGCGGACAATATACCAACTCTCATTGGTCACGATCATACGAACGAGGATATATCCTGGGAATATATTTTTTTTGCGTTTTACTTTTTCTCCACCCTTGCGGACAGTGACGCTATCGTGTGTTGGTATGAATACATCGATGATATATTGTTCGAGGCCAAATGCCTCACGTCGTTGCATCAGGGATGATCGGACATTGTCCTCGGTTCCTGATATAACTCGGATAACATACCATTCTCATTCTTCTTTTGTAGTCAGGAGATCAAACATAGTCTAGTAAAAAGGTAAAATATTAAATAAGAATACAGTCTGTAGGAATAATACTATTTCCCAGATCCAGTCATGATGCCGGTTCCAGTTTTTGATCCTGATGCCGTTGTGCCAGTATTGACTTGGATATTTTTGAGCAGGGTATCGAGATCAGCTCGACTCATTGTATCCTCACCACTCACTGTAGCTGTTGGGAGTGCATCATGGGGAAATTGATCTCGGACAATCTTGAGACTATTAGTAATACTATAGCCGAGTACTGCGAGAAATATGGCAAGTGATACGATCACGCCAACGGTATAGATCATATATTTTTTGTTCTCAGCTGGAGTGGGCCAGACAACATGTTCCAGCTCGGTGTTGGCTTCAGTGATAAAATTGGACATAATGAAGAGAGATAGGAAATAGGAGAGATATAATAGGGAAGAGTATATGGAATTTACTCTTTTCGTCAAAGCATTTTAAAATCCGCCTGAGCGGATTGATAGGGTGAAGTATAGGGAAAAAAATAGAATGTCAAAAGAAAAGATGGAGCCACCATCGGGACTTGGTCGCTCCTCTGTCCGCGACCCGCCTCTCCTCGTTGTAGAGTCCTGACTTGGGTCGGGACTCGAGCACAATTTGGATTCAAGTACCTGATGTTTGAAAATTGAACTGGAGCCACCATCGGGACTTGAACCCGAGACCTCTTCATTACCAATGAAGTGCTCTACCACTGAGCTATGGCGGCATATGTACTATACCAACTCGGATAGTATATGATCTATCACAAAAATTCAAGTTTTTGTTGGTTTTATCTTATTTTTGTACATTTTGAGGAGTCAATCTACGATCAGTATATCGAGCTTTGCTGATTTTTTCTCCTGTATCCATCCATCTCTACGCAGTCAGAACATCATCTCCTCCATCTGGATCTGCTCTGGTGTGAGTATTTCTATATCTTCTCGATCTCATCTATAGTATCCTGCGAATGAGCTCGTATTGCTCCATCTCACCCCTCATACATATGATGCAGCAGAGAGTCCGAATCCGCGTGTTTCTGAGTGATCCCAATATGCCTGATTGTGCACTGATTCGTATCCAGGTCGTGCCCAGTTCGAGAGCTCATAGTGATGCCATCCTATTGATGCTAGATACTGCATAATTCCTAGGAACTCATTCTGCATCTCAGTTTCTGCTATTGAGTTTGCTTTCCAGTGCTTCGGATATCGCTCGTCCTCGAGCATATATATGCTCGTATGGGAGATTGTTGGGAATCTGGAGTGGAGTTCTTTTATATTTGTGAGAGTCTCTTCTGGTCTCACGTAGGGAAGACCGAGGATGAAGTCTATATTTAGAGATATATCCCTATGTGATTCTTTTATTGCCATAGAGATACGCTCGAGTGCACCCACAATAGTCTCTCTATTACTCCGATGGATTTCTTTTAGACTTGTCTCATTGAGAGTTTGTATACCGAGCGAAATCCGATGGATCCCGAGCTCGAGCACTCACTGTATATACTCAGTTGTAATATCCTCAGGATTCATCTCCATGGTGATCTCTGTATGTGAGTCTCTATAAAAAGGAAAACACTCCAAAATATCGTGTATCTCCCCATGCGTGAGTACTGATGGTGTACCTCAACCGAAGTATATGGTGGATATATTTTTAGTATCCTTGAGGGTTGTAATTTTGGAGAAATATTCCTGTATCTCTTGTTTCAGGTGAGCGATATATCGCTTCTTCTTGAACTCATCGAAAACGGGCGTCAAAGCAAACTTGCAATACGGACACCGCTGTCGGCAGAAAGGGATGTGGAGATAGAAATGATTCAATATATGAAGTTCTTATCTCATAATGACTTTTTCTATTTCTAAAAATATCTCCTCCTCACTCTGATCCGCATCGATCGTATAGACCGTATGTCCACCATCACGCCACACATCGAGGAGAGGGAGAGTATCAGCGATAGACCACTCTATACGCTTGCGGATAGCATCCTCTGTATCGTCGACACGCACTATGAGTATATTTCCTGTCTTCGGATTTTTCTCACCTGTATATGACGCTGGGAATGTCTCATGTGTGACGGGATCGATACGACGACCACCCAGACGAGTTACTGCTATCTCGACGTCGAGATCGAGATATATGACATCAAAATTCCCAAAGAGTCCACCGATCGCATCATTTTGTTCTCTAGAGCGTATCACTCCGTCCATGAGGACTTTTCGGGTCTTGTTATGTTCTAGAAAATGAGCGGTCATATCTACTACAGCACTCGTAGGAGCCTTGAGTCCTGCCTCGATACAACGACGAGTTTTATCTCATTCTGGTGTGTTAGATTGAGCAAATTGCCGGAGTTCTGTCCCCATCTCAAAAAGAACATAATCGTTATATTTTTCGAGTATTTTTCGAGCTTGTGTTCATTTTCCAGATCACTGGATACCGATGAGCATGAGATGAGACATATATTGATTGTAGATTTTTATAAAAATTGACTCTCCGGAGGAGGAGATAATAAGCCGGATTCTGTATATCGGTATACATCTATCTAGGATCACAGTCACCCATGACCTCCAGCGGAGTATACTCTCTATGACTGCTCCAAGACATTATCATATTGAGTACCATTCTCCTTGCATCAGAGAGGGTTTACCACTCCCGATTTCTCGGGATTCATCTGTAGCCACTTCACTTTACACCTGAGCAAGCTCAGGCAATCAAGATGGTGACACCAGACGACTTTTCACCTTTCACCTATTGCTAGGCTAGTATTGTCTCTGTGGCACTATCCGTACCCGACATTTTGTATATATTGTCGAGCCAGAGCCGTTAGCTCTTCTCATCTTGGAGAGATGTCCAGACTTTCCTCATCCTGATTATTCAGAACGCGTATACCTGTCTCCTCCTCCCGAGAGTCGTCGTCGAGTATAGTGAGAATATAGCAAAAAGCAATATTGGCTCACCTATGATATTGTGTGAATATAGTGTGATAGCCAACACGAAAAAATTGATTTTTGGATATTCGTCTCTATACTGATTTCAAGTTTTATTTTTTCTCCATATATCTATGCGAAAAATCTTCCCCCTCATTATTCTGATACTTATATCGTCTTTGACAAGTGTAGTAGCTGCTGATATTGACCCTATTGCTCAGACGAAGGCACTTCTCGATCAGTACAGTTCTCGTGTCAGATCTCTGGAGGCTGAGAACTCTATCTTGCGAGAGGAGATGCGAAAGGCCAATATAAAAATCCCACTTTCCCTCTTTTCATGAGCTATCCAGACTGGGACGAGTAGTGTGAGTACGACGACCCTAGCAACACAAGTTGCTTCTACTTGATCAAATACTGCTACTTGATCTCTAGTTCTCGTGACAGCGAGTGGTGAAATATCATATGCAGGTATCGAGAAGAACTATGGTGTATCATATGCTGGATTCATCAAACGTATTATATCTGAGTGGGAGAAGATAGTTCAGGCCTATGCAATGCCAAAATGAGCTCGTATCTGAGGATATGAGTTCGTATCGACGGGCCAACTCGACCATGTATTCGTCGATATTATCTATACTGGATCAGTATCAGGAACTGGTATATACGATGCGAAGATACTCTATCAATTCGATAAAACAACTTATGCTCGTAAGCTGATAGGATTTTTCGAATACAATTCTACTACAGGATACTATACTACCAAAATCTGAAAAAATATATTCCCAGGAGTTAAGCGAACTTGGATCGCTGATCCCCGCAATCCGACATCTACTGTTACTGCCACCAATAGTGCTACTGTAGTTACCTCTACAGGTACGACAACTGTGACTTATACTGATATCGAGGCTGCATATACTGCCAAGAGATTCCTCTCGACTATCTCTCTCTCGAATAGTTGGCTCACTGCAAATACAGCAACTCTCGATGTACTGCGTATCAGGTATCGTACATATTTCATTATTGCCAAATATAGTGAGGCTCTCGCTGAGATCGAGCGAATCAAGTCTATTAATCAACTCTCTGCAGCAGTAGCTTGTGAGGGATATGTGATAGCAACCTATGCAAAAAATACGACTCTCGCAGAGAGCTACAAGACCATCTGTAATAAAAAATAATATCTAGAGATATATTTATATTGATACAAATCAAAAACTCACCTGAGGGTGAGTTTTTGATTTTCTAGTGAACGAGCCCCTTACTTTTTGCGAGTTTGGATTTTAGGAGTCTGATTTTATCTATCTTGCTATCCCCAGTTGCTATACCAAAACTCTTTCCACAACCACATATGGTGAGTACTGATTCACTTTTCATAATCCACTTTTTCCCAGTATGTGTGATATAGGCATCAGATAGAATAGATATAGATCCAGGGAGTGTGTATATGATAGTATTTTTGCTATTGCTAGATAGTGTAACATATCATGGGAGTATCATATCCTCATGGATAGCTATACTCGTACCCTCGCATCCAGATGCGATGAATTCGATAGAGATGGAGTCTATATTGCGAGATTGCCAATCTGAGAGTGTGATAGGATCGAATTTGAGCATATGATTTTTTGTTTATGATTCCAGGGTCCAAGATTTACTTTTTGACAAAAAGTAACAAAAGTTTTTGGGATCTTCTATGCTCATTTTGTTATCTGTATTCATCTCGTTTTCTAGACTTTCAAACTAGGGAACATTTGAAAGTCTCTCAAAAACTTCGCTGACAGATACTCAAAATTCACATAATTGAAGAAAAGATTCTAAAGCTCTAATTTCTAAGATTCTAGCTTCTATTTAGCCTGATATTCCCAGATTCCGTTTTTTTCCCTTACGCTGTATCATTTATGTATAGAGAGCGTTGGTATGTTTTTTAGCTTGCCGATTTTTATGAGATCAGCTCCATTTTTGGCACTTGTTCACTTCGCAAGATCAGATATATAGCTGAGATATATCGTCTTGATGCTACGGGTCGTCATATCATAGCAATTATCACTCGAATTAGATATGGGATTGGATTCATCTCTGGTATCCTTGAGTTCGCGATCTATTTTTTGGAGCTCATTGATCCATACTGTATCTGGTTTTCTTTTTTCGATAATATCTCGAGTCAGATTCTCCGCAATAGATCTACAACTATATGGATCTATATCATATCCCGTAGAACCTACCAGTGCAAAGTTGAGTGCACTCGCCATATAGTCACCCTCCGCGGATAGTGCTAGTATACCGAGTATTCGACTTGCTTTGGGAGCGTCCGCGTTCATACTTGCTATCTTGTAGTACTCTGCTGCTTTTGCTCTGTTGTCACCCATTTGATACGTCGTGAACGCCAGATAATAGGGGAGCATACCACTTGCACATGGATTTTTGAGTGTGGCATTATTCCAGAGTTGTTCTCACATCTTTTGAGTTTTGATATTCTCTATTTTTTTTGCGTCGCAGAGTTGAGTTATTCACTGCTTCCCGAGATACATAGCATTCATAGCTATTTGCTTATTTGCTATTTTCTCTTGTGGAGTAGTGTTCTCTCCACTCGAAAGTGGTGCGAATATGAGATCCATCTCATATGGTCTAGTAAAATAAGGATGCAGATAAGTTATCTGAGTGAGGATACTATGTGAAAAGTTGAGAAATCGATTGCCTCCAACATTATCTCCAATATATTGGATCAAACCGAGCCAAGTCCAGCTCGCATAGGAAGTAGTATGTCACATATCGAACAACTTGATGATACTCGGTGATGCTATGAGCTCAGGATGGAGGCGTCGATATTCCCATCAAGCAATATATTCACTGTATCCTCGAGTGGTACCATATGACAAAAATCCCCATCAAGCAAGAGATAGAGTAATAACGATAATGAGTGAAAAAAGTACAGATTTCATAAAAATAGGAACAGATATATTATATACCGACTCAGTCATCGGAGATGGGGATCTCATTTTTATTCTGAGCCCTCTCTAAGAGAGTTCATATATCTCTAGTTTTGCCACTATAGGAGAGTATGAGAGACCGATTTAGTCATTCCCCCTCTGATTGTGTTGAGAGTCATATGATTGCCTTATCTGCTATATAACCATGAGCTTTCTTGCGTTCGTATGGGGTGAGACTTGGTATACGTATAGATCCTCATTTCGATTGTACGAGTAGGATTTTTGACTCTATGAATTGTACGAGTTTCTCTTCTTTGAGTTTCATATAGTCGTTGACTTCTAGGTGTACATGGACGAATCTTGCCATTTTTTTTTCTATTATTCGAGAGAGAAGATGCTGGAATATGGGTATATTTTTCCCGTGTATACCTATCAGTAGAGCACTATCAGTTGTCTCAACTCGAATACTGACATCATCTCATAAGACGTCTACTGTTATGCTCGTTGTTGCTATACCGAGCCCACTCCAGAACTCTCTTATGAGCGGGAGTATTATATTTTTCATAACAAGAAAGAATATGATTATTATGATATGAGTATATGGAAAATATTGGAAAATGGAAGTTTTTATTCTCGTTCACAATTACTTCACATAAAAAACTTGCAAAGTACAAAAATACTAATATACTACTGGGGAGTATTGACTCTATATATACATAATTTGTAATACTATGAAAATCAAAGATCTAGATCAAAAAAAACGCGTAACAAACAGGCTTCGTCGTATCGAGGGACAGCTCCGTGGCGTCATCCAGATGATTGAGGATGAGGAGTGAGTTCGTGAGATTATCCAACAGCTCTCTGCAGTTAGATCTGCTCTTGGACAAGCAATAAACGAAGAGATACTCTGTACTATAGAAAAATCTACTACAAAAGGTGAGGGTATTGCGGGTAAGGATATGGAGGAAATCCGAGAATTTCTCAAAATCATGAGATAAAATATTTGCATTTTAAAAAGTATCGATACTATATCGATACTTTTTTTTAATATATGAATCTCAGATTCTGGACTCGCAAATTTTGGTCAGATATCGGATACTCACTTGGATCATCACGTTGGCTCGTAGCACGCGTTGTATCATTGGCTGATATAGAGGCGGCTACTATTATAGTTGAGCTCGGTGCTGGATATGGACCAGTCACAGATTATCTCATTCGTCACAAGTCTCCATGAACAAAACTCATTGTTATCGAGAATAATGCTAAGTGTATCATAGAGCTCAGACGCAAATATGGACAATACTGTGATATCCATGAGATCAGTGCAGCTCATATATGACAGATACTCCCTCTAGGGTCTGTAGATGTTGTTATATCTACACTTCCTCTTGGTAGCATATCACCAGAGTGAGTAGATCACATTCTCAGAGCTGCCGAGGTATCATTGCGTACTTGAGGACGATTTGTACAATATCAATATGCACTCCAGAATATATCTGATGTTCGACGATATTTTGATGTAGAACGTATTGTATATGAATTGCGTAACTTTTGGCCAGCATTTATTTATCAAGCCAAGAAAAAATAATTTGCATTATTTTACTCTATTGATATACTCTATATCGGTTGTAGCTTTTTCCTCAAACATGAAGAGTCGGATAGGATCGGTCAGGATCACCTCCAAAATAATAGAAACATATATATCATTCTTATCTTGTATAGGTATTTTTTGTGCTTGGATGAATTTTGTATATATTAGGATATAGTTTTTGATTCCAAAAATCTCGGGTATCAGAAAAACAAAAATCTTTTGACTTTCTCTTGACTCGCACTACTCTCTAAAACAAGTTAATAATCAAATATGGCAAAAAATCTCGTGATCGTAGAGTCTCCAGCAAAATGAAAAACTATAGAAAAATTCCTGGGATCAGACTATAGAGTCGAGGCGTCGTTCGGGCATATAAGAGATCTCCCAGCCAAGAATATGGGTATCGATATTGCAGGAGGATTCGTTCCTGCATATGAGATATCTCCAGAGAAAAAGAAACGAGTCACAGAACTCAAAAAACTCGCCAAAGAAGCAGATAAAATATGGATAGCGACCGATGAAGATCGTGAAGGGGAGGCGATCGGATGGCATCTTTGTATGGCACTCGGACTCGATCCTACGAGTGTGGATCGTATCGTTTTCCATGAGATCACCAAGACCGCTATCGAGCATGCCATAGAGACACCTCGCAAGATCTATCTCGATCTCGTCAATGCTCAACAGTCTCGTCGTATACTCGATCGTATCGTCGGATATGAGGTGTCACCAGTACTCTGGAAAAAAGTCAGACCAGGACTCTCGGCTGGACGTGTACAATCTGTTGCTGTGAAGATACTCGTAGAGCGAGAACGGGAGATACGAGCATTTGTCCCCGAAGAAAGCTGGAAAATAATAGCAAAAATCGGTGGGACTACTCCTATGATGATCGAGCTCACCAAGGTCGGTAGTAAAACTGCTAAGATGAAAACTGAAGCAGATATTCAGGCATTTTTTGGGGATCATGGTATCGATCTCTCGCGGTCGCATAGTCAGAAAGACAAAAAGTGAAACCTGATTTTTACTTTTGATCAGAATGAAGAGTTCTCACTCACTGAGAGTGAGATCAAGGCAGGAACTCGTACTCCAGGTGCACCATTCACTACCTCGACACTCCAACAAGAGGCATCACGCAAGCTCGGATATGGTGTCAAGATGACGATGGATATCGCACAACGACTCTATCAGAACGGGCATATTACCTATATGAGAACTGATAGTGTGAATCTCTCGGATCTTGCGATCGGTGCCGCTCGGGATTTTATCACTAGTGAATATGGGAGTGAATATGCGATGCCAAATGGTCGAAAATATAAAACAAAACAAGCATCAGCACAAGAGGCACATGAGGCGATTCGTCCTACAGATATAGCGAAGAGTCCAGATCGTATCTGACTCGATGCGATGGAGGCCAAACTCTACCGACTCATCTGGGAACGTACGGTAGCATCTCAGATGCAAGAGGCTCTCCTCGAGACGACGACGTACCATTTTTCTCCGCTCTCTGCACCCAGTGAGGACTGGATAGTCAAATGAGAAGTGATAAAATTCCCCGGGTTTATGAAACTCTATATTGAGGGAACTGATGATGAAAGCGACGATGAGTCAGAGAGTAAAAAACTCCCAGCTCTCAAAAAATGAGAAAGTGTGAAATCTGAGAACTTCGCTGGAAATCAACGATTCTCACTCCCACCACCACGATATAGTGAGGCATCACTCGTGAAAAAACTCGAATCAGAAGGTATTGGTCGACCATCGACCTATGCGCCAACTATCCAGACCATACAAGATCGAGGGTATGTAGTTATCGAATCAAAAAAACTCTCACCAACAGATATTGCATTCGTTGTAGTAGACTATCTCGAGCAGGAGTTCTCAGGATTTATGCAATATAGCTTCACGGCAGAAGTAGAGTCACAATTCGATCAGATTGCAGATGGCAAACTGGAGTGGACGAAGATGCTCACAGAATTCTATACGCCTTTCCATTCGTCTATCGAGGAAGCACTCGGTGCAGAGGGTAGGTTCTCTGGAGAGCGGATCCTCGGAGTCGATCCAGCTACAGGTCGGACAGTACTCACTCGTATGAGCAGGTTTGGTCCTGTCATCCAGATCGGTGCTCCATCGGAGCTCGCAGAGGATGAAAAGCCTCGCTACGCGAATCTCTCACCAGGTATCTATATCGAAGATGTCACTCTCGAGCAGGCTCTCGGACTATTTTCTTTCCCCAAGGATATTGGCTCATATGAGGATCGTCCACTTATCGTTGGACAGGGGAGATATGGTCCATATGTGAAGTGGGGAGATGTATTTATCTCGATACCTCGGTCAGAAGATCCACAGTCAGTAGATCATACTCGAGCTATAGAGCTCATCGAGGCCAAGAAGATCGAAGATGCTCCTGTTGGTACCTACGAATGAGAATGATATACAAAGGGGAAGGGGAGATTTGGCCCATTTCTCAAGTGGAAAGATCTCTATATCAATGTCCCTGCTCGGTTCGATTTTGATAATCTCTCCGAATCAGAGGCAAATACGCTCATAGCTGCTAAGGTCGATAAAGAGGCGAATCGCTATATCCATAACTGGAGCGAAGAAAAGATCTCCGTCGAAAATGGTCGCTATGGTCCATTTATCAAGTTCTGAAAAGAAAATGTCTATCTCAAGCGAGGAAGCAAAAAAATCACAGAAATAGAAGAGATCAAGGCACTCACACTCGAAGAAGTGAAACAGATGATCAGCGAACAAATTCCTGATGCATTCAAGGAAAAGAAGAAAGTTGCAAAAAAGACAACAGCTAAAAAACCAGTGGCAAAAAAGGCATTAGCGAAGAAAAAAACAAAATAAATGAAACTCTCTCGAATTCGAGAGAGTTTTTGGAGTTTTAACAGTTTTCTATATAGTCAGGATATGAAAAATAAAGACATGACATTCTGAGACAAAGCAAAGAGGTTTTTTGAGCCATTACTGCATTACAAGTTATTATTGATTTTATCAATAATAAAGTTTTCGTTATGGGCAATCTATACGCTGGTTTCTGTATATATTATTCGCTATGCACTCCTTGCTACAGAAGCACATAATTCAAATAATCTCACTATATTGCTTCAAGTTTTCGTTGCATTTATATTGGTATATTTGAGTATATCTTATATTTTCAGAAGAGTAGATTGGCCATATTTGTATCATGATCTAGAGAGATATATCTATACAAAATATATACCGAAGATTATATCTCTTGATAATAATTATATCGAATCCCTTGGTACAGGCAAGCTCGTCGGTGTAGTCGGTACTTGAAAAAAACAATGGGTCGAGTCATTGACATGATTGATCAATCAGCTGACTAAATTATCGATTACATGATGAGTAATGATTGGTATATTGTTGTATACAAATTGGCTATTTTGATTAGCCATTATTTTGCTGTTGGTTCTTGCCCAAATGATGATCATCATGTTTGATGCCAATGCACATAAATATAGAAAGATACGAACCAATGAAAATGCTGAAAGAATGCGAAAAACGGTACGTATTATCATGTCTCGAAATGAGATACTCCAAAATAATGGACTAAAAAATAGTATCAATTCTATTCTGGAATCAATTCAAAAAATCTCAGATGCAAATGGATATATTAATAGGGCATTATTTGCCATATTTAGCTTGGTTAGAATTCTATCTTTTTGAATCCGTTTTTTTGTTCTCTGGTATGTGTGAAATGCTGTGATAAGTGGAAATATAGGTCAGGCAGATTTTGTGAGTTTGCTGGCTATGATTATAGTTTTTGAGAATTTTTTATTTGAATCTACAGAATTTTATAAAAACTTCACGAAGGATTTTTCTGATATTGAGAAGCTTTGGGAAGTACTCGATGATGGACCACAGATGGAATGATACTCCACCTGACTACTATTCACTCCCCAAAAGCAAGACATCATCATCGACTCTATCTCATATGGCTACAATGAATCCAAAGTATTTGATAATTTTTCTCTCACGGTAAAACGAGGACAAAAAACAGCTCTCGTCTGAGCGAGTGGAGGAGGGAAGACTACTCTCATGAAACTCATAGCAGGATATCTCCATCCTGAGTCTGGTTCGATCTCTGTACTCGGAAACAAGCTGGGCGAGACAGCACTGAAGACCTACTATCCCCATATAGGATATCTCACCCAGGATCCAGGAGTATTCGATGCTACCATCAGAGAGAATCTCCTCTCGGCATTGACGGATATATGAGATAAAAAAATAATAGAAAAGAAGCTCGAGAGAGCACTCAAACTCGCTCACTGTGATTTCGTATTCGATCTCGAATATGGTCTAGATACAGAGATCTGAGAGAGATGAGTGAGACTCTCTGGTGGACAAAAACAGCGACTTGCGATAGCGAAAATATTTCTGAAAGACCCCGAGTTTATCCTCCTTGATGAGCCTACCAGTGCACTCGACTCATTCTCAGAAGAGGCGATCACTATTGCTCTAGATGAACTCTTTCGAGATAGAACCGTCATCATCGTAGCTCATCGTCTCCAGACGGTTCGCAAGGCTGATGATATCATAGTACTCGAGTGAGGGATGGTTGTAGAGCGGGGGAGTCATAGCGAACTCGTAGATACATGAGGTATATACAATAGGATGCTGGAGTTGCAGAGTGGATTCTAATTTTATTTTTATTTATGATTCGTTTTTTTACAGTTGTATTCGCTATTTGTATCTCTCTCTCATGAGTATACGCCCTTCCAAGGATATCTCCTATAGAAATATCTCGTGATCTCAATAATATACTACAATGATGGTCTCAATTGGAATTTGATAAATCGAGGTCGCTCATAGATAAGCAACTGATTTCGGATAAATACTTTCATGATCTCGATAACTTCGCTCTCAGATACAATCAGGCATTCAGATCTCTAGTACTCAGGCCTAGTGTCGATCGTTCACTCTCATATCGACTCCATATACAGGACTATAGTCTCTCATGCGAGATAGCAGCTCTCCATATTGTACTGGATCGACTTGGTATCATTGTATCGGAGAAGGATATATTTGCGAGTATTCCACAATTTCCATATGTATATAGTACATGAGGTATATGGTGAGATCCAGATATCGAATTTGTCGGATACTATACTGGTGGTCAGACCAAGCAGACAGGGTATGGGGTATATGAGTTCCCACTTGCACAATATGCTCAGAGTTATGCTCTCTCTACTCGTATTATCAATCAGACATCATATAGCTGATGATATACACGAACAATTCATATATGAGAACTCCTCTCGGTTCTCGATGATCCTCATAGTCATGTGATTCTCTGGTGAGATTGGTGTAGTGATCCAATATCGGATGATGGATTTTTCCCGAAGTGATGACAGTCGATACTCAGATTTTTCCCACTACCTGCACGTAACCGATGCTGGAGAGATGCATCTGAGCGTACTCTCAGCTGGCAGACTCCTCTTGGTAAAAATATCGTATGACTCTCTTGAGAACATACATTTGTCCTACTCGGATATGTATGACCAAAAAATAGGCCAACACATATCATCGTATGGGATACCTATACTGGCAGACATGTCTATCCATATGATGAATGGATGCGAAAGTGGTCACTTCTCCAGTATCGATCTCTCATCATTTCACAATAAAAATAATAAACATATACCCCTAGTGGGTATTTTTTGTACAAAAAATTTGACTTCCGTATCCAATATCATACTATGACGAGTATACATTAATCTATATCTATGTCACACTCAGAAACAGGCAAAAAATCTCCAAAAGCTCATCTCGATACTAAGCAAAAAGAAGATAAGAAATTCGCTAAAAAAGTAGCGAAAGTCCAAGCAAAAGAAGCAAAAAAGCTCGAAAAAAAGCATGAAAAAATGATGAAGAAAGCTGAAAAAGAGGCTAAGAAAGTCCAGAAAGAACAAGAGAAAGAGGCTAAGAAAGCTGAGAAAAAAGCAAAAAAACTCTCAAGTAAAAATCCGCCAGCCAAGAAAGTAACTACTAAAAAAATCGTAGTCACTCCACAAACACCCGTAAAAACTACCCCAGCAGTCAAAAAATCTCCAGTTCGAAAGACTGCTCCAACCAAAAAAATAGTAGCTAAATCCATGGTTTCTGCAAAAAAGATCCCAATAGTAAAAGTTGTAACTCCAAAGTCTCCTGTGGTAGCAAAAAAATCTCCTGCTCCAAAGGTAATAACAGAAAAAGTAGCTATCACAAAATAGTCATTCCCTAAAAAACTTCCATGAAAATTGGAAGTTTTTTTTTTGACAAAAGAAATATTATCAATAGATTGAATCTATGATAATCTATAAGAAAGCATCTTGGCATCATACTCTCACCTCACGGTGTGGTATTGTTGCGTAGATATTGATTTCTAATATTCTTCCATCATCCCCTGTGAGCACATTACTTACGGGGGATTTTTTTAAGCTCAAAATAATATGAAACGCTCACAACTCTGGGTCAATATATGGCATCATTTTCTCTCGCATTGGCGGTAGTATTTTTCTGCGAAATCTTCGTATGATTATCCTTATCCGCCATATTAGGCGGATTTTTATTTTACTATTTTCATATTTATGACACACCGTATCATCCGTATCGATCGAGATATCCAACAGAGTATCCCATCAACTCCTCTCATCCGTACTAACAAAACCCTGACCAATATTATTGACAGTATCCGCAGAGAATTCCAGTGAGTCGTATGAGACAAGACAAATTCGATATCAAATATAGGTGTCACGACTAATAAAAAATTCGTCGATATACTCAAACTCGCCAAATCAAGCAATGATCCTATATCAGTCAAGGTATTTCTTTGCCCACTCTACGATGAGAAGTGAGGTATTTCTGGTAACTTTGAGAGTTTCTCAGATATTCCTATGCGTGCACAGAAAAAATTCCAGAGTTATGTTATCATATTTTCTATTCTCAAAAAATATATCTCACTCCGTCCGACATTTTTGCTTGCGGATCGATGAGTATCTATCACAGATAGCGAGTATGATATGAAGGGTTTCACCAAAGATATCGAGTCTATGAAAGAGATATTCACGAGTGCCATACAACGACAGATCGATCCACAGTGAATTCTCAAAACATTCACCGAAGTATGAGTGCCTATAGCACAGATCTCTAGGGATGAAAGTCCAACCCAAGAGATGATATATACTCTATTCCAGAGTTACGGAATCGACTTTGCTCAATTCCGTAATCAGTATACGATACTCACTCAGTCATTCTGAGCTGGATGAGCATATTGAATATGCCGAGACTATCTTGCCGAGTCTGCGTATGTAGCTCAGAGTGATGAGAATAGTATCTATCTCAACGTCGAGGCATGTTCTCCGATGAATACCCTCTATCAAATCTGAGTCCCTGGAAAGAGACTCGTAGATACCAATCTCTATATCTGAGCCTCATATAGACCATAGTTTTCTTGGAAAATTTCACTTTTGTCATATAATCCAAATAAATCCTTCTCATATGAAAAAAATCATCACTGGCGTCAAACCAACTGGATCATCTATGCATCTCGGGAATCTCATGGGGGCAGTTCTCCCATTTGCTCAGGCTGCTCGTGACAATGATGCAGCCATATTCATCGCGGACCTCCATGCACTCACGAGTGTGAAAGATGGCAAAACGATGCAAGAACAATCATTTGAACTTGCGGTAGAGTATCTTGCGATATTCGGTATCGATACTCCGATTCGGATATTTCGTCAATCAGATATCATGGATATCACCAAACTCATGTGGATTCTCTCGAATGTGACTCCTTATTCACTTATGCTGAGAGCACATAGTTATAAAGATTATCAACAGCAAAAAGAAATGATATTACATACAATATGACATAACCAATGATTATCACAAGCCTATGATAATACCATTAAACTTCTGGGATGAGAGTTAGATAATATTATGAATACTCCAGTTTTAAAATATTTTTTAGAACAAGTCTCAATTATACAACAACAAAAAATTTGACTACAAAAAAATCTTAATGAATTAACTGATAATTTTGAAAATAATCTCAATATGTGAGTCTTCAATTATCCGATTCTCATGGCAGCTGATATCATCGGATATGATATCGATGCAGTCCCAGTAGGTAAGGATCAGATCCAACATCTGGAGATGACACGAGATATCGTGAGAGCATTCAACAAGACGTATGGACAAGAGGTATTCCGTGAGCCTGAGGCGATGATCGCAGAGACGGTCGCTACACTCCCAGGGGTTGATGGTCGCAAGATGTCGAAGAGTTATGACAACTTCATCGGAGTATTCGATGATGAGAAAACTCTCAAAAAACGAGTCATGTCGATCGTATCAGGTTCTGAGTGAGTCGATGAGAAGAAAAAAAATCCAGATGAATGTAATATTTTCAATCTATACAAGGTATTCGTTACTCCAGAGCAGATTGCTACTCTCAGGATTAAATATGAAAGCGAGAATATCGGATTCGGATATGGTCATGCGAAAACAGAACTTCTCATGGTTCTCACTGAATACCTCCGACCGTATCGAGAAGCTCGCGAAAAACTCCTCCAGAATCCAGAATTGGTACATGCAAGACTCAAATCTGGTGCCATAGAGATGAATGCAAGACTTGACGCGAAGATGAGACTCGTGAAAGAGGTCGTTGGAGTGAATTAATTATTAACTATTAATGGATAAGTTTAATTTAAAAAACATCAAGGATTTTCTTCCTCTTATTACAATAATTCCTGTTATATTAGGATGAATAATTCAGATTATTTTCCTTTGAAATTTTTGAATTTCTTATATTAGGTTTTTTTCTTTATCGCAATCATTAATCGATGGATTAGTTATTATGTGAGTTTGCCTTTCTGTATGATTATGATTATTTCTTCCTGATTTTTTTTCAAGTTTTTATTACAATTCTATTACTAGTAGTAATAAATTTATTAGAATTAATTCTAAAACAGCACTATATTCTGAAATTTTTTGGATTTTTGTATTATTTCTTATTCCATTTTATATAACTCATAAAATGTATTTGGATATTGTAAATAATGGCTACATTACAATATTTTCATTACTTATAGTTTCATTCATTTTTTCATTATTTTTAAATTTTTGAATTAATAAATTATCTTTTCTGCTTCATTCATACAAATTTGAAGATAAAATCATTGATTGATCTAGCATAAGAGATAACCTTAAATTATTTATATTAAATATTTTTTGTATCCTTATATTTAGTTTTATTTTTTATAAATTTGATAAAACTGAATTATCAGCAAATAGTATTTATACAATTTTTTCTTTGCCTAATAATTTAATTAATAGTACTAATTTACATTTGGAGAATAACTCTAATAAAGTAGTTTACTATAATGATAAATATATTTTTATTAAAAATACCACAAATAATACTATTCGAATAGTAAAATTCGATGACTTATTTAAATAATTTATGCCCAAATATATCCTCTCATTCCTCATTCTCCTTTTCCCACTCACCACTTTTGCTTATCCTCTTATTACTAAGGTGGTAGATGGGCATAGTGTGAAGATTTTTCATATCCCGCATGATGACTCATATAGAGTGACAGCAATAGTCTCGAATACTGGATCAAATCTACGTAATCTGGTTGAGAATGGTAGGGGAGTTGCAGGGATCAATGGTGCCTATTTTATCCCGCGAGATTATACAGGCCTCGCTGATAGTACCAATACAGTGCGTATTATGAATTCGGATGGATTCGCGTATTCTCGATATTTTCCTGATACGGGAATCAATGGAATATTCGGGTTTGATAAGCAATGATTGCCGATTCTCGTGCAGAATAATATCTATGGAGAAAAAACACTTCGTGATAACTACAATTCTGGAATGTTACTCGAAATCCAGAGTGGTATTGCCAATTTTCCAATACTTCTTGCGAATAGGATCAATCTTGTTCCTCGGTATGATAGTGTGGGACTGATTACTGCCAAGATGAAACTCGCGAGTACCAAATCATTTATCTGTAGAACTATGAACAACGATATAAAAATGGGAACTATTGGTAAGATCAGTATGATGGATGTTGCGAATTTGATATCCAAATTCTGATGTGTCGATGCAATCAATCTCGATAATGGAGGATCACTCGCCATGTATAATGATAATCAATATATTATTGGTCCAGGTCGCAATATTATGGACGCTTTTGTAATTGTGAGAAAATAAGATTTTCTATCTATGATTAAGTATTTTTGTTTATTTTGTATAGCTTTACTCTCTTCTTGTGAGAATTCTCTCTGAGATTCAGCATCTCGTTCTATGGATTTTTATGTATTTGAGGCAAAAAATGGTTTCGAAGTATTGTATGACTCTGGAGCAACGAGATCTATTTGAGAATATTATAAAACTGGAACAGTAGTATTTAATGGATCATATTTTTGACTGACAAATTCTTGAGTATATTATCCTGCAGGATATTGGGAAATTGATAAAAAAATAGGAATAATTCCATCAATCTGAAAACAGTTTATGCCATTGTACGATGATCCAAATATTACCCATTTTGTATGAGTTTTTGGATCTGAGGTTCGGATTTTTGAGAATATCAAATTCAAAGAAAACGCTGGTCCTTACGATATTGCTTTTCAGGCATGACCATTGGTTCTTTCCGGTGGATTTTTACAGAATTTTTGAAATTCTTGGCATGCAAATGAGCCACATGAGAGGACACTTTTGGGAAAGACGCAGAGTGGGAAAATATACTTTTTCTCTTTTATAAAACCAATCACATTGAATGAAGTCTGAAATAGAGTTATCAAAGATAGTCGATTTATGTATGATCCAATTACTCTTCTTAATTTGGATGGTTGACCATCCACTGTTTATTTTGATGGGAAGAGTTGATTCAGATATGACAAAAAACTCCCAATTATTTTTCGGATTCATCTATAAGTATGAACTGTAAAATAAATTTCATTTTATGCAATATAAATCTACCTACATACTTGAGTTTTCCTTGCCTTTCTTATCCTTTTTGCTACACTGTTTGTAGTTTTTATTTTTTATACTATTGTATCTATGACATGATCTCCTCTCATTGCCTTCGTGGCACTCTCTCTTGTGTTTGTTTCGACAGTATCTGCGGCTGAGACTAGTACTACTACAGGTACAGCTACTTCTCCAGTAGTGATGGCTCAGGGAGTCGATACTCCACTCCTCCTCTCGACAGTATCAGTGACTGATGCTATGACAGTAGGTCTCGAGTTCAACCAGGCTATACAGATCGACTCACTCCGAGTCCGTATCATAGATCAGGCTACCAATGAGAGCGTACGTATTGCATCTATCACAGGATCTACAACACCTCGTCTCGCAGTTATCAAGACATCTACGGCTCTCACAGCAGGTGCATCATATGTCCTCACTATCACATCAGCACTCTCGACCACTGAGATGACTATCAAGGCTGGTATAGACTCTATCCGAGAATTCTCAGTACCAGTGACTCTCAAGGGAGCATCACTCAATGCTCCATCCAATCCAAACGCTGTGATCGCAGCATCTGGATCTATGACAAAGCCTACACTCACACAATCAGGGTCAGCATCTGGATCTATGGCAAAGCCATCTGATACAGAGGCACTCCCAGCAACAGGAACACCGACTACTCTCCTTATTATCCTTGCTGCTATATCAGCATTTGCTCTTCTCTTCGTTCGTAAGAGAGCATAGTTCTATTCATTCAATAACCGAGAATATTCTCGGTTTTTTTGACATTATTTTTACCTCAATGCAGAAAAAAAGTATCGATACTACTCTTGTATTTCTCATCCTTGCTCTGGTCATATTCGGCATGGTGATGATCAGTTCTGTGAGTGTATATTCATCATTCAAAGTGACATCTCGTATGGTTGCACTCGGGAATCTCGGTGAGACACAGAATTATTTTTATCTCTTGCGTACCATGTTCAATGTTGGTATGGGTATACTTATTATGGTTATTTGTTCCAAGATCCCATATCATTTTTTCGAGAAATATGCTCGTCATATATTCATATCGAGTCTCATATTTCTTTCTATGGTATTCATCATTGGTACAGAGTACAATGGAGCGAAGTGATGGATCGATCTTCCTGGACTCCCATCGCTCCAGCCAGTTGAGTTCATGAAGATAGGTCTCCTCATTATGCTTGCATACTTCCTGAAAAAAAGACGAGCTATGATCGCCGATACCTATATGGGATTTATTCCATATTTTGTGTATGTTGGACTCGTATTTATCCTTTTGATATTCCAGCCTGATTTTGGCTCTATACTGATCCTTGCTCCTGTGACGATTGCTCTTTATTTTGTTTGAGGAGGGAATCTGAGATATATCATAGCCGCTATAGTCATAGCATTTATCGGAGCAACTGCTGTCTATGGTATTGGTAAGGTGGCACCGAGTACGGGAGTGGGTTATATTTCACAGCGTATCGATAATTTTTTTCGTAGTAGCCACTCTATCGTAGAGACGAATAATAGGGATGATAAAGATTATCAGATGAAACAAGGTCTCATTGCTATTGGATCTGGTGGATTTTTTGGACTCGGATTTGGTAAGTCTATTCAGAAATTTGGCTATCTACCTGAGGTACAGTGAGATTTTATATTCTCAGTAATAGTGGAAGAGCTCGGATTTTTTGGTGCTATTATCCTGATTGGGATGTATCTCATGATCACATATCGCGGATTTCTGATTGCTCGATCGGTAAAGGATCCATTTGCTCGTTATCTTGCCTTGGGTATCACTATTTGGATACTCATACAAGCTTCGATCAATATATGAGTCAATCTCAATATTGTCCCACTCACTGGTGTGACTCTACCATTTGTCAGCTATGGTGGATCATCACTATTTGCTCTCATGATCGGTGTCGGTATACTCCTCTCGATCTCTCGACATATGGAGTACAAGCCGCAGAATCTATCTGAGATATTGCAGGCCAAAAGACGAGTTACGTATTAAAAAAATCCCTTTCAAATTTGAAAGGGATTTTTTTATACATCTTTATGCTCTATTATACCATTTTTGTATGATCCATCAGGATTTGTCTCTTGCCAACTGATTGCATTGACCGGACACGCTGCTATAGAGTCATCGATATCGCGATTCTCATAGTTTGTTAGTGACTGGACACAAGAGAGCCCATCATCATCGAATACGAATACATCTCCAGAGATCGCAGTACAAGCACTACATCCGATACAAGTAGAGTTGACATGAGGTTTTCGCAGAATTCACTTGAGACTTGAGACTTGATTATCCGATAGCATAGGAATATGATTAGTTATTGCTTGCATATTCTATATATATCATTATTATTCGCAAGACTTTTTTCCATTTTCTATGACTCTTGTAGCACGTATTTTTCATACTCTCTCTCAGATTTCTATTTTCGATCTTTCGATTCGATTTCTTTTAGTATTCATACCATTTTCTTCTTTTATATCAGTATTTTTTACATATCGTCTTGGTATACCTGGTGCCTCATTCATCAAAGAGATTGTCTTGCTGATTGCAGGGGTCGCACTCGTATATACATATGCTCGTAGTTATATGAGTGATAAAAAATATACTATTACGTTCACTCGTATCGATTATCTGATATTCATATATATTGCTGTATTATCTATCGTAACACTCTCCACTACTGGTATACGTGGGCTCATATTCGGTGGACGATATGATTTTGCATTCTTGCTGAGCTATCTTATAGCATATCATGGATATAGATTTTTAGCTAGACCCCTCTCATATTATCTCAGGATATTCATTTTTTCGGCTGGATTCATGCTTTGTATCAGTGGGCTTCTCAAGTGGCCTCTACATGAAGATATTCTTCTCTATTTTGGTTATTCTGGCAATCCCTCAGCTTGGGATTTTGGTGGAGCACCTCCTATATTCCATGGTATAGATGGTGCCAATGTTCGTAGATTTCAATGACTTCTTGATGGTCCCAATACTATGTGAGCATTTTTGATTATATATAGTGGTATATTTGCATACTTCTTCAGATTTCGCCCGAAGTGGTACTTTGTTATTTCTATAGTTTTGATGGGATTATTTGGTATGGCGTTCTATACTTATTCTCGTAGTGCACTCATATGACTCATATGAGCCTATGTCCTCGTACTTGTTTTGAGTCTCTCATCTCTTTGGAGACTGTATCGTATGCAGCTCATATCTGTGTTTTTCATTCTCATTATGATTCTCGGATCTATCGCAGTTCTCTATTCTGAGAGGGCTATGGCTATCGTAGGACGATCGGGTTCTACCGCCTGACATGCAGAGCGTATGATGGCAGGTATACATCGTACTATAGATCATCCACTCGGGCAATGACTCGGGAGTGCATGACCAGCATATCGATATGTCAATCGGCTCTCAGGTACAAATAGTATTGAGATCGCAGAGCTCGATAGATACTATATTCCAGAGAGTTGGTATATTCAGCAGTTTATAGAATGAGGATATATATGAGGAATAGTTTTTATTGCTATCATACTATCCATGTTCGTATCATTGATGATGATTCATCCTATTCTGGGTGCCATGTTCGCTGGGGTTGGGACGATGAATCTATT
>JAYVUT010000011.1:0-38901 GCA_043787675.1 Candidatus Altimarinota bacterium
ATAGCATTTTCGAGTATTATTTTGATATTTATAGCAACATACTACTTCTCGAGATCAAATAAAGCAACCAATACAGAAATGTATTATCTCGATCATCAAACTGATGATGAGTTATCTAAATATAGAAATATACTCTCAGGTGAAAATGAGAGTCAGAAAAAGAATATGAGTCTCCCAATTTAAACTTGACTTTGCCTAAAAAACTATATTATTAGTCAAGTAAGTGTGTTCTGTAAATAACACAAAATATCTTCATAATTCTCAACCTATGTCCACTGTAGCAACAGAGATTCAGAATACATTCGAGACTATTCTCTCTTCTCTCGCTGAGAAAGAAAGGTCAGTTATAACTCGTCGTATTGGACTCAAATGAGAAAGAGAGACTCTCCAAGAAATAGGTGATACCTACGGAATCACCCGTGAGAGAGTCCGTCAAATTGAAGATGTAGGAATTAAAAAGATTGGACGTATCATGCGTACAAGTCCTCTTATGAAGATACAAGAAGCAGGAGAAAAAATACTCCAAATGCATGGTGGTATCATGACTCGGGATCGCCTCATATCAGCTATAGTAGCTGATATCGGTATAGAGTGAGCTATAAACAATAATATTATCGATGTACTCCTCCAAGCGGATTACAACCTCCAGAGATCAAAACCTCAACTTGGAACAAATACATACTTTCACTTTGCTGAAGTAACAAAAAAAATGGTAGAAGCAGTACATAAAGAAGCCCTGAAACTTCTCAAGAAAAAAGGGGATATTATGGAAGCTATCGTACTCTACGATACTGTCCATCTTGCCCTCTTTGCTCAGTTTGGTAATCTATCAAATATTATTCTAGATTCAATCATGGATATATTTCTTGATATTGTGAAAGGAGAAGAAAAATTTATCGGTCTCGAAAAATGGAAAATTCTCAACCCAGCAACACTCAAAGATAAAGCAATATACGTATTAAAAAAGAAAAAGGAACCTCTTCATTTTCTCGACATAGCAGCAGCTATAACTGAGCGATTTTCCGAGCCAGTCAAAACATCTACTATTCATAATGAACTTATTCGTAATTGAGAGTTTGTTCTTATCGGTCGTGGTATTTATGTTCTTAAAGAGTGGGGATATAAAGACGGTACAGTACTCGATGTAATTCTAGAAATTTTTAAAAAAGCAGGAGTACCTCTGTCAACAGAAGAAATCACCGATCGTGTCCTCAAGGTACGTCAAGTGAAAATCACAACCATTTATATGAATCTACAAAACAAGAAACATGTAGAACGAGTTGGTCGAAATCTCTACACCGCAAAATAGTATAAAAAATCTCCCATATAGGGAGATTTTTTATACTTTCTCTGATTTGGAAATCAATACCACCAAGAGAGCCAATATCATAATATGGACTATGACGAATACATTGAGTATGAGAAATAATGAGCCAATTATGAGTGCGATCTGCAATTGCTCAGGTTGCTTGTGCCAATATCGATAGAGCAATCATACAATCACAAAAAGCAGTATACATCCATACTGAAACAATATATCAATGATAATATTGTGAGATGAATCAATATGCATAGACACTGGAAAATAAGAATTGACGAGTATCGATCTCTTCTGAGCAAAATGCGTGATGATAGAGTCTGGTCCAAATCCGACCAAAAATGACATCGGAGAACTCATCATCATAGATATGCTCTCTCGCATCAGAACAAATCGACTCGTGAGTGATAATATCTTTTGAGGGTCGATATACAGACTAGCAAAGTATAGCAATACTAAAGATAAAATACTCAGTCATACGAGAGATCTTATCGCAGATATAGCAAGGTTTCGACAGAGAGCATAGATACAATACATACCCAGTAAAATCATCCCAATATAGCTCCCCGTCATGACAATAGCAATACTCAGCACTGCTAAAATGATCCAACGACCAACAAGACGAAACAGAGTCAAAAGCGGTAGAAAAAATAATAAATATCCAGCTACATAGTTCGGATTGCCGAGAGTACTCACAGATCTGCCGGAATATGCCGAGAGCATCTCGGATCTGCCATACATATCGAGTATACCGCCTATACGCTCTCCTATAGCAATCATGGCAACGAGTCCCGCAGCATATATACTCCATCTTAGGTATGATCTGATCTGTTCTCTCGAGCTCGATATCAAAAGGAAGATGAGTGAAATGATACCAAAATAAAAAATATATCCATGATGTTTCTCGTAACTCCCCATGAACCAGTCAGTATCAAGAGGGATAGCAAAGTAGACTGCTGATAGTATCGGCAGAGTTAGTATAATAAAAAAAATAGGAGCATATCTACATAAAATACTCCAAATACGCTGAGGGAAACGAATTCATACTTCAATATATCCAACCACAATCAAAAATAGAAATAGATACACCTTGTATCGTTCAAATGAATACGTCTCTCCTATCACTATACCAATAGGCGAAAAGAAGTGAGAAAAGTAAAGTGGAAGTGAGAAAAAAAGAATACGAAGAGAATACATATATCCAGTATGATGCATTAAAGAGGTATCTAGATAGAAACCGAAAAGAAGTTATTTCCCTAAGAATTTTTCGAGCAACATCATAGGAATCTTCTCTATATCAGCAGTATATCAGATAATACGATCAGCGAAGCTGAGTATTCGCTCGATACGGTCCATCATCTTATAGGTTCTATAGAGAATCATGGCAATGAGTGTACCAATAGGAAGTAGTATGATCGCAAGGACCATATAGAGGATATCGAGAGCATTGAACATATGAGAAAAAGTTATTTATGTATGAGCAAGTGGATCTAAGAATGCTTGATCTTTTGGTTCAATTGTACTATAGAGTGGATTTTGCCACCACGATGCTATACTAGTTATATCAGTCAAGTGCATGGTTTCCTGTCATTGGAATATAACTCGCATATCAATAGGACCCACGATTCCTAGATCATTTGCAAGATCACTAGACTCGATGAGTGAGATATATCTCAGTCGGGCCGTATCCATGAATGCTCGAGTGAGCCATACAGGGGATAATAGTCTGATATCCTGAGCTATTGGGTTGGTCTCATCATAGGCAATGATGATAACTCGTTTCTCTGTAAGAAGCGTAGTATATTCTGCCTGAGATCGGATAAAAAGTGGTGTGGACTGAATTTGTTCTTCTGCGAATTCAGCAACTTTTTGTCCATATTCTTTTACTGTGCTCAGATAAGGGTTCATCTTAGCAATGTAGGGATTGAATTTGTCAGTAATATTTTTCCAGTCCATAAAATTATAAAATTATATTGATAGTATATCAAGAGAGAGTGTTTGTTGCAAATCTTTTTTTTGGGGGTTGACCATGCTCAAGAAATCTAAGGGATATGGGGCTTCCACACAAAGATATTTACGAGTATGAGGATGTAGAAATGTCAAAGATCGAGCATGCAACAGTTGACGAGTTATTCCAAGATCACGACGGATATAGGAATTGATACTCGGGTCTCCATAAGCCTTATCTCCTAGCACTGGACATCAGATGTGAGCCATATGAACACGGATCTGATGTGTACGACCCGTCTCGATACGACACTCGAGAAGAGAAAAAATTTGATGAGTCATCAATGTCTCGAGTACGGTATAGTGAGTTATAGCACTCTGCCCTCTTTCATCGATTCTGACTTTTGCTTCATTTTTAGCATTATCGACCCTGAGAAGTCGAGCCCTAATAGTGTCTTGACGCTTGATCGGTGTACCGAGTACGATAGCATGATATATCTTCTCCATATCGTGAGACTGGAGCTCTTTCAATAATATTTCGAGTGCTGATTTATCCTTAGCAATAAGAAGGCAACCGCTCGTATCACGGTCGATCCTATGAACAAGAGCTGGCCGAAACGTGAGACTATCATAACGCCCACTGAGATAGTCTTGTACTTGGTCGATGATGTTTGGCTCTGTAGTCTTGTGATCTCCTGCATGTACGTTGATTCCATGTGGCTTATTCACTACCATCAGATATTCATCCTCGTAGAGAATTTCGAGTAATATTTTTTTATTTTCATTTATTGCTGGAGTTTCATCTTTTTTATTTTCATTTGCATTTTTTAGTAGCCGCCATCATTCTATCTCTGTATCTGTGAGCCAGAAAGATATCTCATCTCAGGTCTCTAGTCTATAAGTTTGATCTTTCTTTTTTGAATTCACTTTGATTTTTCCAGTTCGGAGCATCTTAAAAATACCCCCAAGTGGAGCACCAGGAAGATATTTCCGGACAAATCGATCGAGTCTTTGTCCGGCATCAGCAGAATGAGAAATAGATACAGAAAACATTTATTGTAGGACAGCAAAGTCAGTGGCAGTATTACTGGTGATCTGTGGAATACGTACTTGGCGAGATCTAATATATCCATATATTGATGAAGTAGAATCTACCACCATATATTGGCTTGGCACTCTTGTACCAATAGGAAACTCAATCTGGTATTCAAGAAATGAAAATGATTGCCCGCCAAGAGTCAAAAATGGACGAATCATAGAAAGCTTAAGTGTACATTGAAATCCACTACATTTTGTTCAACTCGTTCATACTCAACTTACGAGATCTCAATAGAATCCATTAAATGTAAAGTTTGATCCTGTGCTTGTAATACCATTGAACCCTGCAATCGACTTATTAGATCCTGTTATGTCGCTTCATCTGAAAACTTCTGTTTCACCACTTGCATATAGTGATGCTCATGAGGAGCCAAACGTCCAGAGAATAATACCCGAGTTACTCGCACTCCCAGTATTGCTACTTCAGGGAATATTTGCTACCCTAAAACGAAAATTAACACTTCACCAAGAAATATTCTCAGGTATAACAATCTGTATAGGTTCACCGAGAGCGATAATATTCCAATTTTTATCAAATTCACTATTTCATTTTCATACAACTCATCAGGCTCACGGCTCAGGTATATTATTGCCACCAGTATATGCCGAGAGAGTCCTTCCAGTAAATGTACCAGTATCAACTCGTGTTTGAATATTCCATGGTGCCTGACGGGTCATACTCGGATTCATAAGTTGTTCCTCGATAATTCCTGTGGCAAGTGTATATGCTTGAGCCGAATTACCAATAGCACTACTGGTCTTACCAAGGCCGAGTATTTTTTCTAGAAAACTCGTCGTGAGTATAGTAAGAAGTACGACGATAATGAGTCCGACGAGGAGAGCTGATCCTCTATGTGAGAGTTTGATATTATACATTTGGCTTAGTGGTAATAATTTTCTCTTCAAAGTAAGATGATAATATTTCGATACCGACATGCTCTCATCCAGCAAAAAATAAACCAGTACCAACGGAAGCATTGAGAAGGATATACTTCTCTTGTTCTGTGAGTTTGAATACATTCTGGAGAACATCAATAGATGCTGGAGATTGTTTGAGAAGAAGCTGGATAGATGAGTTCGTTACAATGGCCTTGCCATAAGATGATCCCATAAAATCCTCAACATCCTGTGTAATCGTAGTAACTCCAAGACCGTATTTTCGGGCTCGTTTTACCAGACCAAAAAGAAACTTAGCAGAATCTTCATATTGCATTATATTCCACGCTTCATCAACGACGAGAAAACGTTTCTTTTCACTTGATCTTGCTACATTCCAAACATAGGTGAGAAGTATATACATAGCAATAGGACGGAGAATATCGTCGAGATCTCGTACTGAAAAAACAACAAGTCCTCATTTGAGATCAACATTGGTTGGTCGTGAGAATACTCAAGCAAAAACTCAAGTAACATATTTCTCTAGTCGATTGACAAGTCCTCATGCACCATCCATAGTTTCGAGTACTGATGCAAGATCTTTGAGAAGTGGTATTTCCTTACCCTCAATAGAATCATCATCCATAGTTATACCCTTGAGTGAGTAAGTCGTGATGATAGCTTTTTCCAGTAGTGCCTCTTCATTAGGAGTTATGACTCCGAGCATTAGACGCAATAGTCCAATCATATTGACTATAGCACCTCTGAGAAGATCTCAGACGTGAGTTTCTGAGTCTTTGAGCGATCGTGGAAGATCGAACGGATTGATTTTCTCATTAGAGTTGAGAGATATATTGAGATATGTCCCTCAAACAGTATCTACAAGTGCCTTATATTCATTTTCAGGATCAAGTACGATGACATCTATTCACATCATGAGTGCTCTGAGTATTTCGAGTTTTACAGCAAATGATTTTCATCATCCTGATTTTGCAAATACACACATATTAGCATTCTCAGAACGAAACCTGTCGAATATAATGAGTGATTTATTATGTGTATTGATGCCATAGAATATGCCGTCATCCTGAGAGAGGGAATTCGAACTAAATGGAAATGTTGTTGAAAGTCCTTTAGTAGATATATTGCGAAAAACATTGACCTCATCACGAGCGAATGGGCCTGTCGCGATAAATCATTGTTCAGCTCTCAAAAATGTCTGTTTCGTGAGGATATTGCGACCTGCAAGCATCATATCAAGCATATTTGTGAGTTTTTTCATCTCATCTTCACTTTCTGCATACGTCGTGATATAGAGTGAGAAGTGGAAGTACTTCTCCTGACCACGAGTAAGGTATTGCTGCAGCTCTTCAACATCTTGGATCTGAGCATCAAGATGTGGGTCACCAATAAGTCATTTACCATTATTCATAGCTCGCTGTGAGCCGAGCTGAGTGAGACGCTTGCGTAGGAACTTCATCACACGAGCCGAGTCTACTGGATAGACATACATCGATATATCGAACTTCACATCCCAGTTGATAAGAGGCGAGAGCCAGTTACCCTCTAGTACATCTGGATATGCATAAGTAAATATTGTCCGAATATAAGTATCACCTATTTGTAGCTTGGTTGCATCAATGCGCATCATGGCGGGTGCAATAGCATCCTTGATGAATGCAAGTGACTCATTATATTCTTTTTCACTCTCTTTGAGTTCCATCGCCTCTTCTCGTGTGAGTTTGCGGTCAGTCTCTATAACATAGCTTGGGAGTGATGTAGTACCCACTGTTTCATGTGTCGAAGTTGGCGATACTGGGGCGGTCTGAGTTTGCAAAAATGAGACTGGAACAATAGTTTCAAGTCATTCAACATCTCAGGTATAGTTTTTCGTGATGAGTTCTGCAAGAGTAGCAACAGGCATAGGATAATTGTATGAGACTGAGTGAAATATATAGTTTTTTATTTTTTATTTTTTCCGATTCACCAATTCCATTCTGTGATATTACTATAGTCAATACGATCTTGAAGATCAAAAAGAGTTTGCGGAGATTTATCAATAGTATTATATTCAACAACAATTAATGAAATATCATCATATTGTTTATACTTATATCCCATCCACGCAGAGAGATCAATTGTAATCTTTCGAAATACATTTTCAGCAGATTTTATATCAAGTCGTATTATCGACTCGATAATACGATCAACAGAGAAGAGGAGTCCATTCTGCTCTGATCTATATCTCGCCTCTGTGATACCATCAGTATAGAGAATAATGAGGTCTCACGGATCGAAGGCTATTCTTTGTTCTTTGAGAATTTTTGATGAGTCCTTGACCATACCAATAGCGACACCTCCACTTTTGAGTTTATAGATCTTATTTTCTTTGAGCTTATATACAAGAATAAATTCATGTCCTGCGCCAGTATAATACATCTTTTGTGAGGTAGCATCCCATCTGAGCATTACAGCAGTCATCATCATATTTTGCTTGATACGTGGCTTGAGTATAGCATTCGTCTGAGCAAGAATATTAGCACCATTAGACTCTGAGATGGAGAATGCTGAGATCAGAGCATTTACCATCATCATAACAAATCCTGACGGTACACCATGTCCGGTAACATCACCAACATAGATATAGTGATTATTGTCACGACCTGCAATGATATCAAGTGAGTCACCTCCAACTTCTGTTGCTGGAGTTGTTGCCATAGCAATAGTAAGACCTGGAACAATACTATTATCTTGACTCAATGTTTGGGCCTGGATCTCACTTGCAATATCTACCTCCGATCTGAGTTTGCGACCATCTCTGAGTTCTTGTTTGAATACTTTTAGAATTTGGAGTGATTTGATAAAAAATATTATAACACTATTCATACCATCACTCCAAGAATTCGCCTGAATTTGTGGTTCTTCTGCTATACCAGTCATAAAACGGGCAATATCCTGAGTCAACATCTGTATAGGTCAGATATAGGCCTTATAGAGAACAAAATAAAGAAATGGAAATTGTATAATAACAAAAGTTGTTGTAAGTATCGTATTCCAGTGTGTCAATCCAACAAGTGGTCATCACCCGCCTAATCCAAATAGTATAAAACCATCTAGAATAACCAGGAGTATAACAATGATGAATATAATTCGGTGTAACATATATATATTTTATAGAACTATTGAAGGATCTGACTGGTTTTGTGGAATGATTGGTTCCTCTTCACGAATGATACCCATTCGAGCTTCGAGCTCCATATCAACATATTCTTTTTTCCGACCGTACATCTTTCGAGAGTATTCTTTGATAATCCTAGAGACTTCGGCATTCTTATAGGTATTATCCCAAAGAGTTTTCATATCAAATGGACGAGTGGTTGCATTATCAATATTGAGTTTGCAGTAGGTCGTGAAGTTTGCTATACCAATAATATCTTGTTGCGAGAGGAGTGGAGCATATTCTTTTTCGAGGTACTCGGCATCATCAGCACCAACCTTGAATGACATAATTGTTCCAGCATTCCCAAAAACTGCATCCTTTATAGATGGTTTGTCTCATTTTTTAGCTCAATTGCCTCCAATCTGAGCGATAAACTGATGAGCCATAATGAGTGCGAGCCTATACTTGCGAGCCTCTGAAAGAATCTCACCGAATGTATCAGTAGCAAAGTTTTGGAACTCATCTACATAAAGATAGAAATCCTTGCGAAGTTCCTCAGGCATATCAGCTCGACTCATCGCAGCCATATTGATTTTGGAGACCATGATGAGACCAAGGAGTTGGGCATTGAGGTCTCCTATTTTTCCTTTTGAGAGATTCACCATGAGCACTTTTTGATCGTCCATCACCTTACGGAGATTGAATGCTGATTTAGTTTGTCCGATGATATTTCGCATCGTCGTATTCGTGATAAATGGGCCAAATTTTGCTGAGAAAAATGGAATCATCTCTTGTTTTTCACGATCGCCTGTCTGGGCGTACTCATGTTCCCAGAATGCCTTCACCATAACATTTTTGATTTTTGATACTTTGTATTTCATAAATGCCTCATCTACAAAGAGTCGTGGCACATCTATAAGTGTACCCCCATCCTCACTATCATCCATGAGTGTGAGGCATCCATTACGAAAATAATGCTGAATACGAGGACCGAATATTTCATCTCCATACATCTTGATAAAGATAGATGTAGCATCAAGGGCAGCTCTATCCTTTTCTATTGCCTGTAGAGCAGGCTCTGTCGCAATGAGATCGAGCATATTGAGTCCAAGTGGTCGCTCATAATCTGATGGATCGAATATGATCATGTCTTGAGCTCTTTCCTTCGGGGTGAACGCGAGAACATCCTCTACGAGATCTCCGTGTGGATCAATAACACAGAGCCCATTACCATTCCAGAGATCCTGACGGGCTAGATATCATATCAGAACTGACTTTCATCCTCATGATTTACCGATGATATAGTGGTGCCGTCCACGGTCCTTGCGGTCAAAATATATTGGCGTCTTCATGTTTCGATATTCATTCCATCACATCAATACGGCCTCCTTATAGAGAGGGAATCCTCCGAGAGTCCGTTGCGAATCAATCTGTATAGGAGTCTTGCCAGTATCGATTGGTTTACCTATATCAGCTCACTCTGAGAATACAGAGACAGGCATACCTCCTATGAGTTGGAGATTTTTATTTTCATCGCGGAATAAATTTTTATTTTTATCAACTCGCAAAAGTGATCCATCTGCGGTATATATAGAACCCGAGGCATCTCGCTTGTAATCCTTGAGGATAAGTGGGATCTTTGGGAATTTTAGGTTCTGAGGTATAGAGAGCATCTTATAATCAAGCCAAGCTATAATTGGTGATTTATTATACTTTATATCAGGAAAATGAAAAATTGTAGACATCTCATCAGATGAAAATCGAGATACTTTCTGAAAGATTCCAATGAGTCGATATGAGAATGCGAAATATCTGAGTGGTGTAAAAAGAATCCGTAGCATATCCTCAATCATTTGAGGATTATCGAGCTGATTATTGTACTCATCAGTAAATATCGAGGTAGCGGCCACAAGAGACTGGAGACCCTGATGGGCTGATTCACGAGTATCAGAGGATACGAGGATACGAATAGATGCCTCAAATCCTGGCTGTCCTGCTGATTCTCCAACCATCTTCTGTGATTCTGTTTCCGCTTGATTAAATATCTTGTATGAATCTCAGCTTGATGCACCTGGAGCATTTGATGCTGTTTCTTCGTTTGAAATAAAACGCGAAAAAAACCAAGATATTGGTAGAAGTATAAAATTAAGTCCTGAGATAAGAAGTCCTCCTTTTAGTCATTTTTTATATTCTCATTTAGCAACAAGTCCAGCGGCTTTTTTGGCTTTGCGATTCCAACTATGTCCAAGTGGCTTCATTACAATCTGGATAGCTGCAACATCAGTTTTTTTGAGGGAACCAAAATTGTTCGTAAAAGATGAAAGTGGATCATCCTCAAAATATTTGTATGTCTTGAGTGGATAGATATCATCATTGCGTTTACTGATAGATGCTGCTTCCAGTGCATACCCAAATGGCTTTATCTCCGGGAGATCTTCTCGTGCTACGAGCTTGACCTCAGCATCAGGATAGTTCGATGTGACTTGCTGAGTTATGAGTGTCATATGTTCCTGATATGCAGCAAGATAGAAGTGAACCTGACCACCTGAATATATCATCTCTAGAGAGATCTTCGCATGACAAAATATGAAATTGAGGATTGTATTCCACGCACTGATAGTAGAGATTTTGTGGACGCTTTTATAAAAAAGTGTCATGATACCAATTTTTTCTTTGAAGTCTTTCTTGGTATCTTGTTCCTTATCGAGCTTGGAATCAGCCCGAGGGAGAGTCACCTTCATATATCGCATCCGTGGCGTCATCATGACCTCATAGGCAAGTCGCATGAGGCGAATACATATCCAAACAATGATGACAAAGAGAAATATAGAATAGGCACTATCCCATATCCATACTATAGAATCCCAAATTTGGGACCAAGTACTCACGGTGGCCTGTTCTGAACGGGTAGCTGTCCTGACACTAATAGCAAGAACAGGGTTATGTGATGTGAGCAATATCACGAAGATAGCAGACAATAGTCGATTCATTCTTTCATAATACCATATACACACTATTTCACAAAATAAAACAGAACTTTTTGCTTTACAATAGAGCAAAATCGTGCAGAAAAGTATGGTATAAAAATGTATCAAACAAAAAAGTCTATTTTTTCGAATCTGCAATACTTGCATTTGCTACTTGGATATCTACAATACGATCAAAATCGTAACTTGTTCATTTTATGCAAAAACTCTTCTCATCATCTATCTACGGCATATCTGGTAATCTCGTGGAGGTCGAGGTCGATGTGATAACGGGTATGGGGCAATTTACAGTTGTAGGACTCGGGGATGCAGCGATACAGGAGTCACGAGAACGAGTACGTAGTGCTATAAAAAACTCTTGATATGCATTTCCAGGTGGTGCTCGTATCACCGTAAATCTTGCACCAGCTGATCTGAGAAAAAAGTGACCAGTCTATGATTTACCAATTGCTCTGGGTATACTTGGTAAAGATGTTGATTTTCAAACAGATATAGTTTCATCTTCGCTCTTTCTTGGAGAACTTGCCCTCGATGGACTCGTGAGACCAATACAGGGAGCCCTCCCTGCAACGATACTCGCTCGCGAATTAGGTATGAAGCGAATATTTGTTCCTATGGACAATGCCCTCGAGGCATCTGTTATACCAAATATAGATGTTATCGGGATAGCTAACCTCTCTGATATAGTTGATATCCTCACAGGAGATACTCCTATTCCACCATGAACTATCAGACCAGAGCCAATAGCAAGTGAGATACAACTATACTCTCCTGATTTCTCAGATATAATTGGTCAGGAACATGCGAAACGAGCTCTCCTCATAGCTGCTGCTGGAGGACATAATATATTGATGCAGTGACCTCCAGGATCTGGTAAGACAATGCTTGCTAAAGCAATGGCGGGGATATTACCAGAGATGGAGCTAGAAGAACAGATAGAACTGTCAAAAATCTACTCAGTAGCAGGACTCCTGACACGAGATCTACCACTCATTGTCGATCGCCCATTTCGAGTGATCCACCATACGGCGAGTGAGGCATCGATCATTGGAGGGGGAAGAGACGCGAGGCCTGGCGAGATATCACTTGCACATAAGGGAGTACTTTTTCTTGATGAGTTCCTAGAATTCAGTAAATCCATACTCGAAACACTAAGACAACCTCTCGAAGATGGAGAAATAATGATCAATCGTGTCAATCAATCATGTCGATATCCTGCTAGATTTTCTCTCGTAGGAGCAATGAATCCATGTCCATGTGGATATATGGGTGATCCTGAGAAACCGTGTATATGTTCACCTATGGCGATTGACAAATATCGCTCTCGTCTCTCTGGCCCTATTCTCGATCGTGTCGATATATTCATCCAAGTACCTAGAGTCAAGACAGGAGAGCTCGGAGAAAAACGATCTGGTCAGACGAGTGGAGAACTCAAGAGTAGGGTCAGGCAAGCAAAAGAAATGCAATATATCAGATTCATAGGTAAGCGTATACACTCCAATGCTGAGATGTCAAATGTAGAAATAGAGAACCTGGCAAATATCAGCGAAGAGGCAATCAAAATCGCCATATCTTCGACAGAAAAACTCAAACTCTCTACTCGTGTCTACTATAGAATACTGCGTGTCGCTAGAACAATAGCCGATATCGATAGTTCGCCATATGTCGAAGTTCGCCATATTCTTGAAGCACTTTCTTATCGTGGAAGCTAATATGAATACTACTCTCTATATCAATCCCCTTACTCCTGAAATTCATTTTCTGATTTTTGACTGAGAAAATACTATTACAGAAACTCTAGTCAAAGGTATCGACACAGGATCGACATTCCCAAAAATCCTCATTGCTCTTGTTGATAAGTACGATATATCAGATATATGGTGTGTTACTGGTCCTGGTGCGTTTACACTTATGCGTGTCGTGACATTGGCAATCAATTGACTCATATATACTCGCCCAATACAAGTTAAGTCGTGTCATTTTTTTGATCTCATAGGGAATACCCATCTCCCAATCATTGAGGCGAACTCACGAGAATATCTCATCAGAGAGGGCAATGAGATTATCAGTGTGACGAAGTGAGATCTCATAGAATGAGTATATGAGGGTATATTCTCTGATATAGACTCGACACTATGAACAAAATCGATACAATACTCTGAAAATAGGAACAACATAACTCGAGTATTCTCAGATAAGAGTTATGAAGAGCGTATATCTCCGTTATATTTCAAACCACCAAACATAACATGCCCAAAACTATAAACATGACATCTCAAATTCGCCCAGGAGAACATATCATCATGATGCTCCATCGTCATTGGATCGTGTTTGCATTCAAGATTGGATATATACTCGGACTATTGATCACAACCATGATTATATGATTTATGAAATCAAAACTCATATTCATATTTGGAACTGCAGTATTCTGGGGTGGGCTCAGTATTTATTGGATGTTATTTCTCACATTCATATTGCTATCATGGATAAATAATGAACTCGATCTCTTTATCATCACAGATCAGCGAATCATCGGGATTGATCAGGTATCATCACTCTCTCGTCGTGTCACTGAGTGTGGCCTGGATAGAGTCCAAGAGGTCAACGCAGAAGTCACAGGGATCCTCCAAACCATTCTCGGGTATGGTCATGTACATATTCATACTGCAAGTGAGCACTCTGATATGATTGTAGCATTTGCACCCAACCCAGTAGAAAATGGAAACAAAATAAACTCCATCATCAGTGAATATCGAGTGCATCATATAGCTAATAGAGTACCAAGTATATAAAAACTTGTATTTTTATATCTTTTCATATAATGAGATTAAGTCTCATTATATTTTAATATCAAATTCCATGTCTCAAGTCTACAATACTATTATCATCGGTGCGGGATCAGCATGACTCCCTGCTGGGATGTATGCCAGCCGATACAAGCTCTCAAATATCATCATCGGGGAACTCCCTGGTTGAGCACTCGCAACGAGTCACTGCGTAGAGAATTGGCCAGGGATACTATCAGCTCCAGGAGGTGATATAATGGATAATTTCAAGTTGCACGCAGAAACTGCTGGATCAACAATAGTCCAAGATCGTGTCGAAACAGTGTCGAAAGATGGCGAATATAGCTTCACTATAAAAACAAGTACAGGACAAGAATATCAATCCAAAACTGTCATCCTCGCCACAGGAAATAAATACAAGAAACTTGGCGTTCCTGGCGAAGCAGAGTTCATCGGACAAGGAGTATCCTACTGTGCAACTTGTGATGGCAACTTTTTCCAGAATCTCTCTGTCGCTGTCGTAGGTGGCGGTAATACGGCGATCACTGAGGCACTCTATCTCGCAGAGATAGCTCGTGAAGTACACATACTCATCCGAACTGACAAGATCCGAGCTGAGGACATCTGGGTAGAAAAAGCCAAAAAACACTCGAATATCATATTCCACTACTTCACAGAAGTAGCAGAAATACAATGAGATATGATGGGAATGAAGTCCATACTCTGTAAAGATGGATCAACACTACCACTTGATGGGATATTCATCGCAGTAGGAAATGAGCCATATACAGGACTCGTAGACGCTCTAAATCCTGAAAAAGATCCAGAGGGATGTCTCGTTGTCGACAAGAGACAAGAGACAAGTATAGCGTGACTCTACGCAGCAGGTGATGTAACGACAAATTCGAATAAATTCAGACAAACTATCATGAGTGCGGCTGAGGGTTGTCTCGCAGCGAACTCAGTACATGAGGATATACTCAGGATGGGAGAGTAATTATACTTTTATTTTAAAGGCAAGAAGTTTTCTAGGTAATACATCATCAAGATTTTGTATATCCTCATCATTAAGTTCAATCAAGGGAAGCTCATTATTTTTATATAGTTCGAGCTTCTTTTTCTTTCGTTCAAGATATTTTTCATCATTTTCGAGCCCCCAATATTCAATGTATACTCACTGTGGACGATTATTTCCAGGTGGAATCCAAAAATCACAAACCATATCTTCACCAATTGGAAGCTTTCTTTCATATGCATGAACAATACTTGAATGATATAGCCAATCATCAATTATAACTTCTGCTTTTGAACGAACATAATGTCAATCTTGTGTTCTTAACTTCGCTTCATATTTTTCACGAAAGTTATTAATTTTTTTAACCTCTATTTTTGTATCATGCTCATTTGAATCCACACTAAACTGTACTGGATGAAAAACTTCTACTAATCGTGAATATGTGAGTATACTTTCTGGCCAAAGAATATAATGAGCTCATGAGATATCATGTATATGTTCACTTCAGTCTAATGATTTTCCAAGTTTTGTAATCCTCCAACCAGCAATATCTTTCTCAGCAAGTCCCAATTCAGAAAGAATTAAATTCAAACGTTGAGATGATGTCTTAAAATATTCTCCTATAATCGTTGCATTAAGCAGTTTTTTTGAAATAAATTTTTTAGGATTTTTTTCAATTTTTATATCTACAGGCCAAGTAATATATTCACCGAACTTATCACTTTTTTGCGATTCTCATCATGCATTCTTGCCAGAATTTGTAAGCTCCCAAGCATCATTTTTTCTTACAATATAACCGCTTTCTTGCAATTCCTCGAAAAACTTGGCTGGAGCAATTTTTCTTTCTTTTGCTAGAGATGATGTAGATAATTTTTGCATATAAATATTTTATATGATTGAGCTTATCATATAAGTAGTAATTTTGCAAAACTTGCATTAATCCCAAATCCTCTACTTCCCTCTTTTTTCCATATATTTCTTGAGTGCCTCTGCTGTATAGCTATTCTCAACCTTGAGGATCTTGTCACGAGGTCCTGCGAATACGAGATTTCATCACTTATCGCCACCCTCAGATCCGATATCGATGATAGCATCCGCATTGGCAATGATGTCGAGATTGTGTTCGATGACGAGGACTGAGTTCCCCTTCTCTACGAGTCTATCGAGGATGTCGAGGAGTTTCTGAACATCTGAGAAGTGGAGACCTGTAGTCGGTTCATCGAGGATATAGAGAGTACGACCTGTCGATCTCTTAGCGAGGTCAAATGCGAGCTTGATACGCTGAGACTCTCCACCTGAGAGCGTAGGAGCAGATTGCCCGAGTGTGATATATCCGAGACCTACATCGATAAGGACATCGAGAACTCGCTTGATCCGTGGGAAACTCACAAAAAATGTACTCGCATCTTCGATCGTCATATCGAGAACTTCTGAGATATTTTTTCACTTGAATTGAACTTGGAGAGTCTCGTTGTTATATCGACTTCCCTCACAAGACTCACATTCGACGTAGACATCTGGGAGAAAATGCATCTCGATTTTCTTGGTTCCACTTCCCTCACAGATCTCACAGCGTCAACCCTTTGTATTGAATGAGAATCTCCCAGGACCAAATCCACGTTTCTGTGCATCGAGAGATGCTGCAAAAACTTCTCGAACATGAGTGAAGAGTCCCGTATATGTGGCGATATTAGAATGTGGTGTTTTCCCAATAGGAGACTGATCTATGATGATAACTTTGTCGATGTTCGCCACTCATTCGACACGATTATGGCGACCAATCTGTCGACTACTCGGGTAAAAGTAGTTCATGAGATAGTTCGATAGTATATCGATAATGAGTGATGACTTCCCTGAACCTGATACTCCAGTCACAACTGTCATGCATTCGAGAGGAATTCGGACATTGATATTTTTGAGATTATTCTCGACAGCACCATATATTTCTATGAATTTTTTTGGAGATTTTGTTACTGGGTTTTTGCGAGTTACTGATTTTCTGAGCGAGAGATAGTCAGCTGTCTGTGTATCTGAGAGGAGGAGATCGTTATAGGTTCCAGAGAAAAGTACTTCCCCACCATGGACTCAGGCTCATGGACCAATATCGATAATATGATCACACTCTCTCATGATATCCTCATCATGCTCGACAACTACGACAGTATTTCCGATGGTCGCGAGTCGTTTGAGATTGGCGATCAACATATCATTATCACGAGGATGGAGCCCGATAGATGGCTCATCGAGTACATAGATAATTCCCTCAAGGCGAGTTCCTATCTGTGTGGCCAGCCGTATCCTCTGAGATTCGCCACCTGAAAGCGTACCAGCTCGACGAGCAAGTGTCATATACTCAAGTCCTACACCCGATAGGAATTCGAGTCGCTCAACAATATTCTTGAGTATGGGCTTCGCGATATGTTCTTCCGATTGAGTCAGAGAGAGGGATGTGAAAAATTGGAGTGAATCTTCGACACTCTTCATTGATAGTTCGCCAATATTTTTTCCATTGATTTTGATACCAAGATACGGTCTCTGCAATCTATATCCATGGCAAGATCGACATATCTGCTCAGTGGCGAAGTTGGCAATCCTCTTGAAATAGGCATCATGAGCACTATCTGCCTCACTATGTCGACGCTCCAGGTTGGGGATGAGCCCCTCGTATCTTGACTTATGTATCTTGCCATCCTGATGTTTACCGAGATAGGCGAGTTCGAACGATCCAGGTACGCCATAGAGGATTTTTTGGCGATCTATCGGTTTCATCAGAGACCATGATGTATTTCTCGATATATTTTCTTTGGTACAGACTGCCTCGAGAAGGAGTGTATAGAAAGGATGTTCTTGCCAAGGAAGGAGACAACCTTCAGCGATCGTGAGCTCACTTTTTACGATATCAGCTTCAAGAAATGTAGTAGAAGAACCAAGACCATGGCAACTCATACATGCACCACGATGAGAATTGAATGAAAAATTCGAAATAGAAAGGGTATCGATCTGATAATCACAAATCGGGCAACTCGCATGGAGAGAGAAGTGCTGATATACATCTCAACGAGAGATAGAAACTCGCCCCCCTCACTTCTCCAGAGCAATACGGAGTGAGTCAACCAAACGTGTATCGAAGTTTTCATCTATTTTCTTGATGAGTCGATCAACAACAACATATACTATATCATCTTCATCCACTGATATATCGATCGGGTCTGCTACAGAGTAGGTAGTCTCCCCTATCTGGAATCTAACAAATCCCATATCTGTGACTTGTTTCGCCAATTGTTCACCAGTCATTTCATCACGATCTGAAGATATAGGCATGAGGATATGGAACCGATCACCTTCATTAAACGTTGATAGGTAATCGACAATATACTTAAGGCTATCTCTTTTGAGCGGTATATCTTCATGATTTATACAATAGGATGTTCAAATGCTCGCATACAAAAGACGATAAAAATCATATATCTCAGTAATAGTGCCAACTGTTGATCTTGGATTATTCGAAACCGTCTTCTGATGGATAGCAATGGTAGGGGAGAGTCCTCGTATTTCACGGACATGAGTCGCCTCAGATATATCTGATATAATAGACCGAGCATAGGTCGATAATGATTCCAGATATCTTCGTTGCCCCTCAGCGTAGAGTGTATCGAATGCGAGTGATGACTTTCCAGAACCGGATACTCCAGTTATAACAGTAAGAGTATTTTTTGGAATAGATACAGATATATTTTTGAGATTGTGGGTTTCAGCTCCGATAATCTCGATAGTTTCTGACATAGCAAAATAGGGTAACAATACAATCTTCCTATTCTAGTGAATAGGATAAGGAAAGCAAGGATTTTTAAAAAAATTACTGATTTGAGGCAATAAATATTGAGTACACTTTCTCAACACCTGCTCCTTTGAGAATTTTAGCACATGCATTTGCTGTTGATCCTGTCGATATAATATCATCAACAAGTATTACGGTCTTTGGGAGAATCATTCTTGGTCTCAGAGAAAAAGCATGTTCTCTATTTTTTAGACGTTTTACCTTAGTGAGTTTAGATTGTCTTCGAGTCCAATGAGCTAGAATTGGCTTGATTTTTTGTGATCAAAATCTATATGAGAGTCAGGATACCAAGAGATCAATATGATTGAACCCCCTTATCATATAGCGACTCCAGTGCATTGGTACACCAACAAATATGACATTATCAGCAAAGAGTCAATGTTTTTCAACAATTTTCGACAATATATCGACATATTTATCAACATATTGTCGATCAGATCGATACTTATACGCCTCAATTGTATTAACAATATCATTGTAATTTGATGCTATGTAGACTCAGTCAAGTAAAAAGTCAGATATTTCTTTTCTATAGTGTTGCGTGAGATCTTGTGGAATACATATATTCTTTTTTCCTTCATTATGAATCGACGTATCGAAAAATATACTCATAAAGATATGAGAGATTTCTTTGATCATATATATTATTTGATTCATTGAGAAATGAGTAATTCTGATAGTAACTTTACTCACCAACCAGTTCCTCCCTTTAACATATATCCATAGGTTGTTTCGCGGTATGCAGGACCTGCGATATCAAGATGTGTGAGCTTAGCAGCACCCTGAAAATACGTGAGAAATGCACCACCTTCAGATGATCCAGCTTTCTCAGAACGAGCAATATTTTTGAGATCGGCAATATCTGCTTTGAGAGCTTTTTTCATTTTATCATTGAGAGGAAGTCTCCATACACTTTCGTATGGCGATCTGTTGGCGATAAGTGTCGATATAATCGACTCATCATCTCACATGATTCCAGCAATATCATGTCAGAGGGCATGAATACAAGCACCTGTGAGGGTCGCCATGGTGATAATATGGTCAACATGATATGTCGTCTCTACATATGACATCACATCAGCCAGCACGAGACGTCACTCTGCATCAGTATGATGTATCTCCACTGTAGTACCATTATAGGCTCTGTAGATATCAAGTGGACGAAACGCGGAGCCTCAGGTCATATTTTCTGTCAGTCCAACTCATATAATCATATTAACCGGAAGTACATCGAGTCTATCTAGATACATAGCAACACCTATCATACCAGCCGCTCCTGACATATCACATTTCATATCTAGCATTCCAGTATCTGGCTTTATTTGGAGTCCTCCAGCATCAAATGTTACTCATTTACCAATAAGACCATATATTTCTCATTTGGGGGGGTTTTTGGGGCGTATTACGACCATATATGGTGGAGTATCACTCCCTGCACTGACGGCAAGAAGGAGATTACATCCCATACTCTCAAGTGCTTTTTTATCGAATATTTCTACATTGAATTGTTTCCAGTCATAGGCTTTTATTGCATTCACAATACCTGTCGGATTTGCATCTTTAGGTGGCATATTGATCATGTCACGAGCCCATATGATAGACTCTAGGAGTTTTTTCTTATCTTCTGCTGCTTGCATATTTTCAGGCGATATAATAAGAGTATATTTATTTTTTTTAGATTTTGATAGATATGTATCATAGCTATATGTAGCGAGCGTGAGGGATTCAAGAGCATCCATCTCTTCATTCTCTGGAAAAAATATACTCTCAGTCTTGAGTCATGAAAATAGATCAGATCGGTCATCCATAAGTGCTACAGATGGAAAAAAACAAGTAATAGTATCATACTCTGCACGAATATGAGAGAATACTATAGTTTTTTTTTGTTTTTCATCTTTCAGAGCAAAATTCTCTTGAATTTTTTTCATCTGAAGTGATGATATATTATACTCAGCGAGAGTAGAAATACGTTCAAGTGAACGTATTTCTATAATGAGATTAGGAGCATATGAAATACTCTGAAGACTGGTAGTAATATCGATAGGAAATATTGTCATAGTAGAGAGATTATTGGGTTTGGAAACGAAAATACGATAAGAGAAAAAGTACAGCAAGAGAAAAAAGAAAACAAGCAAGAAAGAGTGTTAATCAGACTCCCCAAGAAACAAAAAATAATGAATAAAATCCTGTAACAATACTGAATCCTATACTAGAATAATGGAGTAGAGAAAAGTCATAAGGATACCGTTCTTCCCAAAAATATGTATTGCCAATAATACAAAGTGGAAGAAAAAATATAAATAATAGTGCAGAGATGATATCTGGTAAAAAAATAAGAGAATAAAATAGGTAGCTATAGAGGAAAAAAGTAACAGTTATGGCAGTAGAGTACGATACATAATTACAATATCTAATATGAATAGAAAATAGAAATAAGGCAAATATGGGAAGAAAATAAACAAAATGAAAATAAGAAAATATTGGAGATATCATAACCATACCGGTTATACTGAGTAGAAAGGATAATAAAAGAATACGACTCGGCTCAGTAAAATTATCAAATAAAGTAATATGGGGAGTACTCTCAAAGAGAGTAATACTGATCATGCCAGTGATACCAAGAAGTGTCCATATTTGCATACTTGGGAAAAAATAGAGAACTACGGTATCAAGGGATATAATCAACGATATAAGAAATACAAGAAACATACTCGAACTCTCATCTCAGCAATAGGTAAAAAAAACATACGAAAATACCATAGTAACAGCTGAGAAAAAAATATGAATCATGATAATATCTCCTGAAAATACAAAAAAATATATAACTTGAGAGAGTATAGTAATATAGCTACATATCAGATGAAATCTAAGAGCATCACGGAAAAATATTGTATTCCAATCAAAAGCAACAATATATCAGGAAAAAATCAGGAAAATTAGAAGGAGAATATAGATATGAAGATTGAAATTGGTTCCCATATCTCGTGTTACAGTGAACGCGAGTACATATATACCAAGATATGTGAGTATGAGTGGTATTAATATGGATTTTTGTGGGGATATACCAAAACTTGGTATACGTATATTACTTTCTCTAGATTCTTTTTGTGTGAAAAATAAAGGAGAAAAATAAAGGAGAAAAAAAAGTAATAAGATCACGAATGCTCATTGCATAAGAAGAGATCAGAATAGATATGCTATATAGAAAAATATAATATGTACTCAAACAAGAAGTAGGTACATTTTTAAAAATTAATTGAGAGAAAGTAGATAATAAATATAAGCATTGGAAGAGTAATAAGAGTACTCTTAATTCATCGCATATATGAGAAAAAAAATGTGGTTATTGTAAATAATGTTATAAACAGTATTGATTTTCATTGAAACTGAATATCTAGTATATTCAAAAGATTAAGTGTATGAAGTAATATGTACATAACAGTATAGAGAAATATTGTATATAGCATTATACTTGTAGTATTTCTGATAAAATTAAAAATTTTATCAATGTGATACTCAATTCCATGAAGAATTTTGGTATATGATATAACTCGATTATTGATACGATTGTCTATTATTTCTATATTTTGAGAAATAAGTTTTTTCTTGAGAAGCAATTTCTTTCATTGGGGAAATTGAAATGTAAGAAATTTTTTAATAATATCTATTTCTGTTGTATTAAGTTTCTTTTTATAAATATCAAGTTCTCTTTTATTTTTAAAATAAATAAACGAATTTGTATCTTTCTTAGCAGGATTTGTTGCTGCAACTTGATCTCAAGATGTTTTTATAGAATCTATTTTTTTTGTTTTATCAAAAAGATGATTAAGTTTATATTCAATAGTATCATGTTTTTCACTTTCCGACTCAATACGATCGTGCGATCAAACTTTTTTAAGGAGTGCATTTGTTTCATCAATAAATTTTTGCTTCTCATCTGTCATTCCAGTCTTCATGAGAGCAAGTTCCGTTTCCCCAATCATTCTGAGTCCATTTTCTACAGTAGTAGATATTTTTCCAATATTTTTAGTTCACTTCGCTTGTATGAGACTATTTTCTAGATTTTCTAGATTTATTTTCTGTTCGGATGTTATTTTATCATGATATCTCAGGAATATATTTTGTATTTTTTCTATACTAGAATCTATCACCTTAGCATATTTTTCTATTTCTTTAAGTACCTCTCAAGATATTTCTTGCATCTCTTGTTGATCTTGGGTTTTTGATTTTAATATATCTTGTTCATCCATATCTTCTCCGAGAGATTCTTTATAAAGTCTATAGCCATCTTTTACTTTTGCGGTTATTATTTTTTTTGATTCCTCTGGCATTCATTCATTTGTATAAATATATATTATCTCATATTTTAAGTCTTCTGTTAGTTTTTTATAAGATTTGAATATATCAGTCGATTGTATTTTTCCAGATTGGAGTATACCATTAACACGAGCATCAAAATAGAAAAAATTTCATTCTGATATACGACTATCAATTACTGCTTCATGAAGTTCGATAATAGAATACCCTTGATCATGGAGCATACTACGAGCTGCTTCTATATCATTTGCACTTAAAGTAAGTGTTAGTCTTTTACTTCATTTAGAACAAGTTGCTTGAAATTGCATATACTATATAATCTTGGAGGTAAGTGGTTCTATACTATATTCACGTATATTATTTGTATTATTTATTTGAGTCATAATTTTATCGAAAAAAATAGAAAAGTCCTTATTATTCAATATATCGATTGATATAATATAGAGATCTTTCTCTTCTGGTCATATCTTTAGTGATGCAATTACTCGTTTGAGAATCTTAGATTTCTCATCTCGAGATTCTACTTGAATTCAAAATAATTTCATATTAAAAGTATATGTAAATTAAGAATTTTACAATAGCTTTTCTAAAAAGATATTTTTATTATTTTAATATAGTATATATTATTAGAGTAAGGTAGATAATATATATTCTAGTCTAATAGAGATTTTTCTTTTGCTAAAATTGCACAATATAATAATATATATATTATATAAACCAGTGTAGGCATAGAAAAAAATACTTATTAACATATATAAAAATGTATAATTGTAGATTAAATTGATTTGTTTTTTATCTAAAAAATCCTATAGTAAGATCATCATAAAAAACAAAATATAATATTCATGAATTTTTCACAAAAAACAGTAATTATTCCATTACTATGTCTAATACTTTGATTAACTATTGGATATAGATTTACTAATTATTTTCCTATTTTTTCCTCGTACTATACGAGTACAGGTATAAACCAAAAAATAGATACTAATATATCTTCTTTGGATATCTTTGCTACTCCAAAAATACAAAAAACAATGGATATTATAAGAAAATATTCATATGGATTTGAGAAAAAAACGAATATTGATATTGAAAATGCTGTCATGAAATCTATAGTTGATGGACTTGGCGATAAACATAGTACTTACTTTACTCAAAAAGAAACGAATGAGTTCGAAGAAGCACTCCGTGGGGATTTTGAATGAATTGGTGCCGTTATAAATGAAAACCCAAAGGGTATTAAGATTATGAAAATCATTTCATGATCACCAGCAGAGAAAGCTGGTCTTAAGCAATGAGATATCATGACAAAAGTTGGTGATGTAAGTATAATTGGTAAATCAGTAGAAGATGCTGTGAAAGTAATTCGATGACCAAAATGAACTACGGCCGAAATAACATATAAAAGGTGAGAAGAAAGTATAGATTTACATACGAGTGTTTTCCGAGATAAGGTTAGTGTGCCATCAGTAGCTGAAAAAATGCTTGATAGTAATATTGGCTACATTGAGATATCTACATTCGGTGAACATACATTCAATGAGTTTATTAAAGCCTGGAATACTCTCACTCAATCTCATGCTAATGGTATTATTCTTGATTTTCGCAATAATGGGTGAGGTTACCTTGATACAGCTGTTGAACTTGCATCTACAGTACTCCAAAAATCATTACCAGTGGTCATAATAAAGCAAAATGATATCAGTAAAAATGAAACCTTTATGACAAAAGGGGGGATAAAAAACAATGTAGATATTCCGATAATTATTCTTATAAATGAATTTTCTGCATCAGCAAGTGAGATATTTGCAGGTGCTCTTAAGGATCATAAGAGAGGACTGATTCTTGGCGAGAAGTCATATGGAAAATGATCTGTTCAGGAACCGTTTGACCTTTGAGATGGCAGTATTATTAAAATAACGACAGCTCGTTGGTATACACCAAATGATACCAGTATTGATGAGAAAGGTATATTACCAGACACAAGAGTGAGTCTAACGAATAAAGATTATGAAAATGCATTTGATCGACAACTTAAAGCAGCTGAAATAATTTTGGCTGATCAAATAAAAAACAAAAGATCAGTGAGTGATATACTGGAAATATACAAAACTAATAATTTTATATCATTAACTGGGTCGACCATAACAAAATAATCTATGTATTTTAAATCTAATCCAAATTGTCAGATCGTATAAAATAGTAATATATTATTTTACTATTTTACTATTTTTATCATGAATCAAACGGCACAACATATTCTGGGTAGAGATCCAGAAGCTCATAGTTATCTCATAGGTGAACAAGATCGGCAAAAGTATGAACTTGAGTTGATTGCAAGTGAAAACTATGTTTCTGAGGCAGTTCTAGAGGCAAACGGCTCTATTTTTACTAACAAGTATAGTGAGTGATATCCGTGAAAACGATACTATGCTGGACAAGAATGGGTAGATAAGATTGAAAATCTTGCTATCGGTAGAGCAAAACAACTTTTCGGTGCAGAATACGTGAACGTGCAGCCACACTCAGGATCTCCTGCAAATCTTGCTGTGTTTTTTGCTCTTCTTTCACCAGGAGATACTATATTAGGTATGAATCTCGATCATGGAGGACACCTCTCTCATGGTCACCCTCTCAATTATTCTGGCAAGATGTTTCATATTATTCCATATGGCGTTGATAAAGTGACAGAGTGTATCGATATGGATATTGTTGAGCAACTAGCGAAAGAACACAAGCCAAAATTGATTATTGCAGGATTCTCAGCATATTCTCGATCGATCGATTGGGCTCGGTTTCGTCGTATCGCCGATGAAACTGGTGCTATCCTCATGGCTGACATAGCACATATTGCTGGACTCATTGCAGGAGGTGCACTAGATAATCCTGTTCCATACTGTGATATAGTTACGACAACTACACATAAGACCCTCAGGTGACCTCGTGGTGCTATGATCATGGCGAAAGAGAAATATGGCCCAGATATAGCGAGATCAGTATTTCCAGGTATACAATGAGGTCCTCATGAACACTCCATCTTCGCCAAGGCGATTGCTTTTGGTGAGGCACTTGATCCATCATTCTCGATATATGCTCGCCAAATTATCGCCAATGCTCGCCAAATGGCGAAAGTATTTCAGGATGCAGGTATCCGTGTTGTATCAGGAGGCACTGACAATCATATTATTCTTCTCGATATATACGGGTCTCTCGGTCTCACTGGTAAAGAGGCAGAGCATATCCTAGAATCAATCGGCGTGTCGACTAATAAAAATATGATTCCCTATGATCCTCGTAAACCACTTGATCCATCAGGGATTCGTATCGGGACACCAGCTATCACAACTCGTGGATTTGATGAGATTGTTTCAGAGAAATTAGCACATATCATGATCGTAGCTCTCCGTAATCCTACCGATGAGTCACTACTTGCAAATCTCAAATCAGAAGTTCGAGAACTCTGTATCGCATATCCTATACCAGGCATACACTAATAAATTATGGAAGATATTGATATCACATCTAGTCCAGAATCTAATGAATGAGGCACTCCTTTTCTAGAGGTAGTGAATGAAAAGAGTGAAAAACAAAAAGAGTCCTATAAAAAAGCCCAAGCTCAGATACAAAAAGCTCAGAAAGATGAAAAAAAAGCCAAATGAGATAATGATGAACTTTTCCAAATACTTACCCGATTTATCAAAAATCCATATTACGAAGTACTCATTCCTCAGGTCACTGACATACTTTCCATTGCACTCCCATCCCGTCCTATTATTGGTATTCTCGCACTTATTTATCCTGATGCTGCACATCATGTTTTCCATACAATCTGAGAACCTGATCGAATGTACCAAATGCAACTACTCCATCGTTATGATGATCTTTGGGTGTTTCATGAAAGAGACCTTCATATAACTCTACGACAATGGATGAGTATTTGGATTGATAGTTTTGATAGGTATGTTATTATTGACGGATCATCTATTATTATGCAAAAAAAATTTCTCATGATGATAGAAACTTCAGAGAGAAGAATATTGGTAGCTATTAGTTCTTTTGTTGGTTTTTTTTTCCACTCACGTAACATTATCATTTCCCCCTCTATTGTTGAATCATATTCTCATTTTATATTAAAAAATATCCGAAATACACTTCAAAAATCCCTATTAATTCATCCAGATAAAGAAATTACTCAACTAGAAACAGTTATTGATACGAATCTATTTGGACTTTAGAATTTTCATTTCCTCCATATAAATCACTACTACAATCATTATCCCTATCATAAATAAGGCAATCGGCTCTCCCCATGTATCACCGATAGTATAGGTAGAGTTATTCCCGAATATCTGACCTACCCACATGATGTATGCTGTAGGGAGATATATGGTCCAGCCCCATATATAGAGTATCCATCATCCCACGAGAGCAAATAGAAGGTAGAATACACTCGCAAAAAGTACCCAACCGAGAAAACCACTAATAAGTATGTTGGATGCTATCGTCCAGAGTGGAATAGTGTTGAAGTGGTATATTATTGCTATGATACTCCCAGCACTTGCGGCAAGAGTGACAGTCACGATATCGATAATGAATTTTGGAATATATGTATTTTCAAGAATTTTTTGCAGTGGTGGATGCCAGAGAAGTATTCCGAGTGTTCCTGCAAAAGACAGTCCAAATCCTGCATCAAAAATCAGGGCAAGAGGCGAATATAACAGGATACCCCAACCAACAACGAATAGTACTGCAATGGATGATGCTCTATTGCCGCCCTCTATCACCATATATGTGATCAGTCACATAGCAACGGCTCTCACTACTGGCATATCCCATCATACAAGACTCCCATATGTGAGAACAAATACTGTTACTACTGATATTCGTATCCACCTGAGCATAGGTATATATCTGAGTATACCTGTGAGTATAACTATAACGAATGCTATATTCGATCCACTGACAACAAGTATATGAGTGATACCTGCATTTGTGAATGATTTTTTTATCTCACTTGATAAGAGTTCTGTGTTTCCTATACTCATACCGAGTATGATACCAGCAATATTTTCTGGGAATCATTTGAATATGATGAATTTCGCCCACTTTTGTATAGATTGTAGAGTAGTTATTTCACCTAGAGAAACTCTATGGAATATTGGAGCAGTACTTTTGCCATAGACTCTATGATACCATGCATATCCAGCAAATCCTTTGAGCGGATAATCAATCACTGGTAGTATTTTTCCAGTATATTCTATAGTATCATCGATACTGATATGGAGATTGTTCGGGATTTCGAAAAATATACCAATATCGTATTGATCAAGGGATTCAGTACTTTTTGTCGATCTATTGGCGATATTGGCGATCTGTAGTCGATATGTTGTAGAGAGGTCACTGGTATAGAGTATCCTATCGATACGACCATTGATAATGTAGGTTCCTGAGAAATTTTTTGTTTCTTGTATGAGATGCTCTACCGCTAGATTTCTACTACTATAGTCTCGCTGCCCCATATACCAACCACCTAGAGATAGAGCAATAAATAGTATAAAAATATACCATCTTCGTACTCAACCCAGAAGCATAAATATGAGGGGAAATAAAAGCGTGAGCTCTAGTCACAGTGTATGGTTTTCTATAATACCGCAACCTATAGCGATTGCATATGTAAAAAATCATAAGAAAAAGAGAATTCTAGGATGCTCTAGGGTCGCATGATTCGAAGTATTCATACTATTGCATAGGATATGAGACAAAGAGCAATAATCTGAGTAAGTCACAGGTATATACGTGAACTAAAGAGATCACTTGCACCGTTTAAAAATTCTCAAAGAAATAATACTGTTGCGAATATCCCCATTCCCATATATCACACCAGTCATTCTGGGAGATCTATTTTCGTCTCTATACGATAGAGGAAGTACGCTGTGAGAAGAGCGAAGACTGAGTATAGTATAGGAAGTGGGAATGTTGGATTCTGAAACGGTACAATACTATCATGACTAGTATAATATATCGAGAACCAACTATCGAGAACTATACCGTAGATTTGTCCACCAAGAAGTGCTCCAATATATCATATACTCGCCGCAATGAGAAAGGCAGGAATAATACTGTCCCAGTATTTTGGCCTCTCTCGTTCCTTATTCCAAGTTTTGTAGAGAAATACAATCAGAAATCCTACTATCCCCCCAGCAAATGATAGACTGTAGTTATCTGTAACAAAAAATTGTTTTAAAAATGTGAAAATATCTCCTGTCGAAAATAGATCGACGAAGAGAAATTTTTCAGTTCGCCAAGCAGAGAGAATATAAAATATTCGACCAAAAAAGAAAATTGCGAGAGTAAAATCAATAATTGAGTCAAATATATGCTTGGGGAGGCCACGCCTAAGTGAGAAGTAGTGCAATAGCATGAAAAATATAGCCCAAGCTATGATTATAGAAAGTCAGAATGTGTAGAGTGTTATCCAGTTTCAGAGAGTAATAATAGGATACATAAAAAGTAATTAGTAAAAGTAATTAGTGATTACTAATTACTTGGCGTATTCTACAACTCGCTTCTCTCTTATGAGATTGATCTTCACCTCGCCTGGATAGCTACAATTTGCCTCTATCTGTTCCGCTATAGCTCTTGCTCGCTTCTCTGCATCAAGATCGGATATTGTATCAGCATCTACGAATACTCTAATCTCACGACCAGCAGAGAGTGCATATGCCTTATTGATTCATGGGAAACTCATTGCGATATTCTCCATTTCTTGATTTCGCTTTACGAAGTCTTCTACATTCATCCGTCTTGCTCATGGTCGGACTGCAGATATCGCATCTGCTATCTGTACGATCTTGGTTTCTATACAGATCTGTGGTACATCATCATGGTGTCACTCGATGATATTGATCGTCTTCTCATCGAGTCCGTATTTTCTGGCTATACGACCCCCGATCTCCGGATGTGTTCACTCTATATCATGATCCATTGCTTTACCGAGGTCATGCAGGAGTCCTCCCTTGAGTGCCAGTACAGGATCAGCCCCAATGAGTTTGGCTATTGCCTCAGCGATATAGGCAACTTCTTTGCTATGCATGAGAATATTTTGCCCATAACTCGTTCGGAATCTGAATTTCCCAATCAACGGAATGATCTCTTCGGGTATACCGATCACCCCCATTTCATCGATTGTTTTACGACCGAGATCGTAGATGAGTTTGTCTGCATCGGCTTGATTTTTCTCCACTATTTCCTCAATACGAGCTGGCTGTATGCGTTTATCTGCAATTAGATCTTCGAGTGATTTTTTGGCTATATATCTGCGAAATAGGTCAAAGCTCGATAGAAACACTGTATCAGGAGCATCATCGATAATGAGGGATACACCCGTTGCTTTTTCGAATGCTATTATATTGCGTCATTCTTTCCCGATTATTTTTCCTTTCAGATCATCACTTTCGAGTTGTACCATAGTTTGAGTGCTCTCACCAGTTACTTCCCCAGCATATTGCTGAATACTCTTGATGAGGATCTCACGGGCCATATCAGATTCACGGTTTTTGAGTTCTTTCTTCTTTTTCTCTATGAGACCCACGATATCTCGCTCGTATATATCTTCAGTTGATTGCATGAGAAGACCCTTGGCATCTGCTTGTGAGAGTTTGGCTATGGATTCGAGTTTACTTGATAGTTCTGAGTTTTTGCGGTCGAGACCTGATATACGCTCATCGATGAAGGCTTCCTTATCTCTGAGTCCTGCTTGTTTCCCCTCGAGTTCTTCATATTTTCTATCGATTTTCTGTTCTTTTTCAGCGAGTCGATTTTCTTGTTCTACAGCCCCTTGTTTGCGTTCTCGGATATCCGCTCTCGCATCTTCGATTTCTTTGCGTAGAGTCACTGCTATACCCTCAGCACGAGAGATGATATCTTTGGATTTAGTCTCCGCATCATCTATGATAGAGTTTCCTGATTTTTTTTGTTTTGCTTGGAGATACAAAAATGAACCGATACCGCCTCAAATCACCCCAACGAGGAGTGAGAGGAATATGAAAATATTCATATATATTTTATAGCTTAAAAATTAGAGTCTACATCGTAGATATTCTCTAGAAGTGGACAAGGAGTGAGAAGACTTTTTTATAGTTTTTGAGATTCTTTTTTGAGCCAAAGTTTGATTTCTAGGCTCTAATTACTGAATTCTTATTCACTATATGACAAAAAATAAAAATTGCGAGTTTTTTTGTATTTTTTAGCTTCTATGCTTTGCTACAAGCAGAGTATACCATATTGAAAATAATATTTTTTATGTTTTTATATTTTTTAGATGTGAATAGAGTGTGAAGAGCTACCACTTTCATTTGACATTGGTCCGCTATTTCATAATATTTGCGTGTAATCTTCGGATCTTGGTCTCTATGTGATCCTTGGAAGAGCTCATTAACATCTCTTTCTCAAACAGCTTGGTCCATCTCTTGTGTTCAATACATAACGAGAGGACTTGTTTTGATATATTATATATCCGATCAGGTCCTCTCGTTATGCAAATAACTTGAGGTTAAAGCTTTAACCTCCCCATCGGTCAACGATGGATGGTTGTCTCTCTACTGACCATAGAGAGCAAAATCCGATATTCACTGACCATGAGTATCAAAAAATAGTTTCCGCTCGTTCCTTTTATTTTTTTACCCATATATTATTATGAGTAACTTCTCTACGAAGATCGCTTCTACAGTAAGTGTAGTAGCTCTCGTTGCTACAGCTATGAGTGCATCACTCGTATCTGCTGCTTCAGAGTTCCTCCCTTACGCAGAGCTCCTCGCTGATAACGCAGTTATCGGTACACAAACTAATGAGTCAGGGTACCGTCTTGGTGCCAATGTCACTCGTGCAGAAATGGCTAAGGTCACTGCAAATCTCGGTGGATATACCCCTACATCATGTACAGGCACTACTTACGGTGACGTAGGTGCTATCCTCGGTGATCTCTGTGGTTCTATCGAGGCTCTTGCTGAGGCTGGTGTAGTTTCTACTGCCAATGCCAACTTCCGTCCATCTGCTCCTGTCACTCGTGCTGAGGCTACTAAGATGCTCATCGGAGCAGTTGGTGAAGCTGGTAGCTCGACTGATGCTGGATATACAGACATCGCTAACCTCGGTGATCTTGCTATGTACATCAATCGTGCAAACGAGATGGGATGTGCAGCTGATGCTACATTCTTCCGTCCAAACTCTACTGCCACTCGCGGTGAGTCATTCAAGCTCGCAGCCTGTATAGCTGGTATCCAGCCAGTAACTGTTCCTCCTGTATCTACAGGTACTACTAGTACTGGTGTAGTTGCTGCTGGAGCTCTCACTGTCGCTCTCGATGGTGCTGCTACTGCTCAATACGTTCCTAAGAATGCATCATCAGTCAAGGTAGGAGCTGTCAAGCTCACTGCTGGAGCTAAAGATGTTACTGTACAGTCTATGGTCGTATCTCGATCTGGACTCGGAAACGCTAACGATATTACCTCTTCAAACGGTGTTCGAGCAGCTCAGAATGGTGTTGTAATATCTAGCACTGCTGATTACTACAATCCTACTTCTCAGAAAGCTACTGTCTACTTCTCTCCTGCCCTTGTGGTTAAGGCTGGTACATCTGCATCTGTAGATGTTCTCGTCAACCTCTCTGGTGCTGAGAATAGCCAACACCAGTTCACTCTTGATTCAGTCAACGCTAGTAATACTACTGTTACTGGAGCACCTGTGACTCTCGGTCTTCTCAATACTACTTCTTACGTAACTGCTAATACTAATGCAAGTCTCTTGACTGCTGGAGGTACAATCACTACTGGTAAGGCGAACCAACTTTTCGCTAAGATTGATATCTCTTCTGGTGGACGTGAGTCAAAGGTAACTGGATTCACTATTACTCGATCTGGTTCTACAGATTTCGTAAAACGTCTTCAGAATGTTAAGGTATTCAAGAATGGTGTTGCTGTTGGTACAGTCACTATGACAGCTGAAAAGCTCTCTGTAAGTGGTCTTGCTGATGTCCTCGCTTCTGGAAATACTCAGACATACGAGCTCCGTGGTGATATCCTCGTTGATGCAAATAGTACTGTCCTCGGTCTCAAGATCGATGCTACTACTGATATCAATGTAGTTGAAGTTGCTACTGGATACTCTACACAAGTAACTCTTGGTACTGCTGCTATTATGGTAACATTTGGTTCAGTAGAATTCACATTTGCCAAGTCTAGTACTGGAAATGTCACTATTGCTCCAGGTACAAACAATGTTAAGTTCTTCGATGGTAAACTCCAGTCTTCGACTCCAGTTTCTGTACGAAAGATTAAGGTATCTTCTGCTAACACTGGTACTGGTATCATGGCATTCGTCAATGATCAGCTCTCAGTGAAACTCAATGGTTCTGAGATCGGTACCCTTACTGCTCTCTACTCTACTGGTGTAGATCTCACTGTTTCATTTGTTGTTGATGCTGCTAATCCAGCAGTTCTCACAATCGAGGGTTCTACGAAGAACAATGTTAACATTGCTCCTTCATCTAACCAATTCACAGTTCTCCTCACTGAGGTTCGTGACTCTAGTAACAATGCGATCACTTCGCTTGGAGCTGGATCATCACTCACTGGTGATAAGACAACTGTAAATACAGCTACAGTAGAAATCAAGACAGCAACTGTTGCTGCTCCATCTACAGCTCGTCTCTACTCATCTGCTGAGCAAGAGATCGGACGATTCGCAGTAACTGCTCGTAATGAGGTTGCTCGCATCCAGTCTGTCACTCTCACAGGTATCACAAGTACTGGTTCTATCACTGCTATTGCTAATTCTACATCAAGCGCTAAGCTCGTAGATATTGCTACAGGTCTCGAGATCTCTGCTACAGTTACTATGACTGGAAACAGCCTCATATTCTCTAGTATGAACGAGACAGTTGGTAAGGATATTACTAAGAATTACAAGGTAATGCTCGGAGTCTCATCTGTTGATGCATACTACGGTATGACTGTCACTCTTGGTACTGTTGGATTTGCTGGATTCTCAGTAGTTCGTGATTCTAACTCTACAGCTATCGTTCCAACTGGATCAGCTACTACAAAGACATATACTGTCGGTACTGTTGCTCCAACTGTTATGGTAACTGCAATCAATGAGAATACATTCAAGGTTCGTGTCACTAATCCTGATACTAATACTGGTATTACTCTCAGTGGTGCTAAGTTCGACTTCAAGACGGCTCTTCCAGGTAACACGAGTTACTCTGCTACTGCTTGTCTCCGTGATCTTGGTAATACTAACACATGTTCTGGTTCTGGAACTTCTGGTTCTGGTGCAGTTCCTTCTCTCAGTACTGTCCTCGCTGTATCTGGTCTCACGACTAATATGCTCGCTGACAAGAACGGTGGATATATTGAGTTCGAAGTATACGTAACAAGTGCTAACCTCCTTCCTACAGGTGGACAGCTCCAAGTTGCAGTTACTCAGCTCCAATACGGTGTTGGTACTGCCCTCACTGCTGATTCTGAGACATATGTAGGTACTGCAGGTGCTAGTGCTACATTCACAAAATAATCCATTCTTCTTCTGGAAGATAGATTATCCCGCTCCATTGATCCCCCCGTTTATTCGGGGGGATTTTTGATGTTGATTTTTTGTGCTTTTTCTCTATACTGCATTCATATGCTCACACTTAGACAAGTATCCGTATCTATACACGAAAAAGAGATCGTACATGACTTTAGCTATACGTTCACTGGAGGTGAGACGATAGCTATCCTCGGTCATAATGGTTCTGGTAAGTCATCTCTCGCACTCTCGATAATGGGGCATCCGAGGTATCAGATGATGGGTAATATCATTCTTGACGGTATCGATCTATCTATTGCTTCCCCTACAGATCGACATATTGCATGAATATTTCTCTCACTCCAAAATATCCCAGAAATCCCAGGTATAAAGGTATCTGAGTATCTCCGTACTATCTACAATACTCACTTTGCTCGACAACATTCGGGTATCAAGTCACCATCTCCGTTCGTATTCCGTCGTATGGTGGAGAAGATGCTCCCCGGGCTCTGACTCGATTTATCGATTCTTGATCGTGATCTTTTTGTCGGATTCTCTGGTGGTGAGAAACGTCGTATCGAACTCCTCCAGATAGGACTCTTGAGTCCATCTGTCATCATACTCGATGAGATAGATTCCGGTCTTGATATCGATGCGATTGATATACTTCGCCAACAGATCGACATATGGCGAACAACAGGTAAGACTGTCATCCTCATAACGCACAACTTTCACCTCCTCGATACTATCGATGTCGATCGTATCATCGTGATGCGGGATGGACGGATTGAGAGAGAGGGTGATCGGTCACTTGTTGCTGGTATCCGTAGTGAGTGATTCAAATAAAATATATGACAACACAGCCATTTGGTGACATATCTCGTGAGACACTGGATCGTAGTGATACTATCACCTATCAGGGGAAACTCGAGATGGGCATATCTGAGCGAGTCGTCAGACAGATATGGGAGTCCAACAATGAGCCAGAGTGGATGCTCGATATCCGTCTTAAGTCACTCAAACTATTTCAAGAGATGAAGACGCCAACTTGGTGACCCTCACTAGAGAAGCTTGATCTCGATTCGATATACTATTTTGGCAAACCAGAAGGTTCTGGAGATAATAAATCATGGGATGATGTTCCTGAGGCTATCAAGTCGACATTTGACCGACTCGGTATTCCTGAGGCAGAGCGGGCTATGCTGGCAGGAGTCTGAGCCCAGTATGATAGTGAGGTAGTATACCATAGTCTCCGCCAGGAGCTACATGATCAGTGAGTTATATTTGAGGATATGTCAGTCGCTATCCGTACTCATGAGGATATTGTGAGATCTCATTTTATGAGAGCAGTGCCACCTTCGGATCATAGATTTGCGGCACTTCATGGGGCGGTATGGTCAGGGGGTACATTTCTTTATATACCTGCGTGAGTTCAGATCGATGCTCCTTTGCAGGCTTATTTTCGTATGAATATGCAGTCAGGGTGACAGTTCGAACATACTCTCATAGTACTCGAACAGTGATCATCAGCACACTATATCGAGGGTTGTAGTGCTCCCAAATATGGTACTGCTTCACTGCACGCAGGTTGTGTTGAGATCTATGTTGGTGAATGAGCCCAGATGAGATACTCATCTGTTGAGAACTGGTCAGTTGACACCTATAATCTCAATACCAAGAGAGCCATTGTCGAGAAGTGAGGATCAATTGAGTGGGTAGGTGGAAATCTTGGCTCTGGAGTCACGATGCTCTATCCATGTTCTATTCTCAAGGGGGATGATTCTCGAGCAATGCATTTTGGTATTGCATTCGCCAACGAATGACAAGAGACGGATACGGGCGCCAAGGTGATACATATTGGACGCAATACTGCGAGCGAAATTATATCAAAGTCATTGTCGAAAAATGGTGGTATATCGACATATCGTGGACTGGTTGATATCAAAAAGTCCGCTAAAAATGCAACTGTAAAAATAGACTGCGATTGACTCATACTCGATGGTCGCTCAGTATCGAATACGATTCCTGATATTCGTATCGCCACAGATGATGCACTTGTTGCTCATGAGGCGAGTGTAGGCAAGATCAATGAAGATACATTGTTCTATCTGATGTCTCGTGGTATACTTGAGACAGAGGCAAAGACGATGATCGTGAGATGATTTGTTTCGCCACTTCTCAAAGAGCTCCCTCTCGAATATGCAGCGGAGATGAATGTTCTCATCGCAATGGAAATGGAAGGTCTCTAATTTTGCCTATGTCAAATGAAAACCCAGGAGCCTATAGTGAGGTTCGTGATCGCATCCGTGAAAAAAAAGATATAGAAGTCGTGATTATCGAGTCTCGAAAAGAAGAATTCGAGAAAACGAAAGAGAAAATGAGAAGAAGAAAATGACTCGATGTCCATGGATTGCGTCAAAAAATCGAAACAGGACACTCACTCAATAGTCTCAAATATGATATCAGAACAGCTCTCAATGAGGGGACAATCTCCCGAGATACCTATGATAGTGTGATTGCATCTCTCGATAACCGAGATATTGTATGAGATATAGGGATCATTGATCCAAATAGACTCCCATTTTCTCAAAATAAATTTGCCAAATATCTCGAAAGCCAATCTCTCGGCGAGAACCTTGGAGTTGATATGGTTGGATTTTTCTACGGACTCATTATTCAGGGGAGTGCCATACTGATCATCATCGCTTGGAAGATACTCGTAGATTTTCTATTTCTCCCTCGAGATATATATAGAGAATTCAAAAAATAAACACCCTGTATGCAACGATTTTTTGTCACATTCCCGTTGTCGATCGATATGAGCATCACTGACACTGATATGTTGCATCAGCTCACGAGAGTTCTCAGAGTGAGTCTATGAGAGCATATAGTGCTGTTTTCTGGTGATGGGAATGAGACACAATACGAGATAGTGTCGATTGACAAAAAAAGTATCTGACTCCGTGGACAATCCCAATCAACTCCAAATACTGGACCACGTAAGCAGATTGCCCTATATCAGGCAATGCCGAACAAGCATGAGAAGATAGAATATATTATCCAGAAGGGGGTAGAGATCGGGATAGCGAAATTTGTATTTTTTCGTTCAGATCGTTCACAGAAGTTACTCATCTCTGCGAACAAGATAGAGAGATATATGATCATTGCTCGTGAGGCACTCGAACAGTGTGGAGGTACACATATGCCAGAGATATTATTTACTGAGAAGTTTCCCGATGTTTCTCTCCCTATAACTGATACTACTCGTCATATAGTACTCGATACTCTCGGGGAGAGTGTACGAATATCTCAATATGATAACATACAGGATATCTCTCTCTGGGTAGGACCTGAGGGTGGATGGTCAGATTCTGAGCGGAATAAAATGTTAGATAATAGATTTATATTTGCTCGTTTTTGAAAAAGAGTACTCAGAACAGAAACTGCAGGAATTGTCATAAGTTTTGGCTTCCTGAACGTATAAGTAGGGGTCATATACCATAGAAAAATAGTACCATACAGTAAAACATACATATACCACTATATATAGTGGTATATGTATGTTTGAGGAGCTTGAGATATGATTTATATGTATTTTTTTACTATGATTCGTAGAGTATATAGATCCAGATGCAGATACGATGTGCACAATAGATGTACAGATATACAATATGTATACAGAAATAGTTCTATAACTGTACGATTATATAACAAATAGAGAAATAGCATCAGTAATAGGAAAACAGGGGAATAAGAGTATATATATAATTATATTATTACTTAGGCAATACCAATATTCTCGTAACTTTCCAAATAAAATGATATACTACTTATGTCTTCTTGAAAGAGAATGAACCTTAAAAAAATCCTGGCTTCCCGATCATAGGAGTTCTTACTCAGAGAATCCTCCTGTTTGCAAATCCAAAAATACAGTTTTCTAAAATTATACCAATACAAAAAGAACAAATAGTACCGGTATATATACAAA
>JAYVUT010000012.1:0-27537 GCA_043787675.1 Candidatus Altimarinota bacterium
CCTTGAGATAGTGTGTGAGTTGATTTTTTGGATCTTCAAAATCATGAGCAATACTCGTATTCATCTCCATAGTGGCCTTTATAGTCATATCATCTGGGGAACGGGATATGAGTGAACTTACACGAAGTGTATCAGTATGGACTGCAACCTCATGATCCGTGCCAGCCAAAAGCCCCTCTCTAAATATACTGGTGAGGTAGTCTATTGTTGCCTTGCGATCATAGGTGAGTGCCTTGACGAGAACAGTACCACGCATCTCGATTTCCTCAGCAAATTCTCCATACTTCTGTCATGAAATTATTTCATACGTTTCACCAGTGAATGCTACAGCATCTCAACTAAAGAGGGCATAATCATCACCTGATGAGATTTTTTTTTCATCAAGATTCTTCTGGAGAGTATTGCGAGCAACTCTATGAAGTTGTTCCTTGAGTAGTCAGGTGAATTTGGTTACCTCAGCCTCTGTCACAATATGGATACGGGGAGCCTCTCATCCTACAAATGCTATTTTTGACTTTGCATAGATCTTATCTCGATTAAATTTGAGACCAGGAATAGTAAGATCTACTCCTGACGCAATATTTCATTTTTGTCAGATAATCGATCCTGCCTCATCTCGTACATCAGAAACAATTTCGACATCAATAGTACCCATTTCAGTTATACCGTTGAGAGACTTCGCTGGTGGCACATTAACCCAATTGACAGAACGAAATACGATACCATCGAGAGTCACAAATCGAGTTTGTGGCTTGAGTGCCTGAGCAGTAGTCGTCTCGTTATATATAGTTATAGTTCATCTCGCATTAGATGTCGAATTAGGATCTACCGTCTCGAGCTGGAATCGCATCGTATACGTAGTAGGAATATCGATCTCTCGCAATGAAAGGGTATTTCGTGTGGCAAGGAGGGAACCAGAGAGTCATTGTGTATAGACAATATTCGCAGATATAGGGCGAATAGATATCTGCGGGGTAATAGTTATAATTGTCTTGGATACTGCAAAATGGAATATGAATAAAAGGAGTGTCATCGACATAATGAGTCATACAGTGATGAGTACAAAATGAGAGCCATTTTTTTTCATATGGACAATCTTTTTCTTGGCATTCGTCTTCTCAAATACAAGGAAGTAAAAATATTGGACTCATCGCCTCAGTTCATAACTGAGATATTCGAGCATAGACATATTATGTGTCGCTATATCTTTAGTCCCATACTGTCGATCGAATTCTGCATGTACACCAGCTATCTCGATCTGGATACCGAGAGAATTTGCAATCAGAGATGATTGGGCATCGGGCAATATGAGACGATAAATATCACTCGGGAGACGTCGAGTTAGTACCAGAAAAAAATCCCGAGAGAGTCAAAAACTAGCTTCTGAAAGATCGATTATGAGAAATCATGGATGAGATCTGTATTCTCGAGAGATTTCTTTGAGTGCTACCATCTGTGACATATCAGCAGTGATGTGGAGAATAGTATTATTCATATTGATAGAGTACATAACGCATTATACGAACGAGGGGATCTTTGCGAGTGAGAAGGAGTTCGCTCGCCATCAGTGACAATCACGATACAACGGCTTGATCTTGAGTAATAGCTGGATTGATACTCTTATAGAGTTTTTCTACAGCAAGAGTATACCCGAGTATATCTCGAAATATCTTACCAAAGCTATCATATATAACATGATTCTCAAAAATATTACCATGAAGAAGCAGAGAATCAAATTTTATGTCAATGTGTTCAGTATGGAGGTATGCAAATATGGTATCAGTTATATAGGAAAGGAACTCATGGATAACATCAGATGGATCTCCATGGAGACAATCAGATGGGGTACATATGATGTTCTCAATTTGCAGTGACGAGGAATCTGGAAGAATATGATTCATCATATCTATGAGCATCAGAGTACCATATGGAAATGTTTCGAATACAACGATTTCATTATCCTCTAAAATAGTGATAGTAGTATGTCCATATCAGATATCTACAAGACAACACCCCGAGAAGATGAGATCAGATTTTTCGATGAGTTTGGGGAGTATGAGAGGGGCTGGTATCAGAGATATAGGTCGCTTACCAAGATGAGAAACTATAGAGCGTACAATATTGAACTCGCTCGATGGAACGAATACATTGAGTACACTCAATCTCACACGTCCACCCGCGAATCCTATAGGACTCGTCACCTTGCGTCCGTCTACTGATATAGATATGATGGTTGAGGATACGAGTCTGAGATCATCTCATTGTTTACCATATTGTTTACGGCTCTTAGCATGGGCTCTACTGTAGGATTCTTTTTCTATCCTTGATATCATATCATCGATCTCGCTCATAGTGAGCAAGGATGTCACATCTGACCTCGTATACTGCGTAGTGATCATATCCGAGACAAATCATCGAGATGGGAAACTCATAATAATATCTTCAGGAAGGCTATCATGAGTATGTCCAGCCTGGATAATAGCTTGTTCGATATTATTCGCGATACCGCTGATATCTGCTACCATCCCCTCTATCCAATTTTTTCGACCTTGCCTCACACTCGAGAATCCAATACTCGTGAGTACTCAACTCGTCATATCATATATACCAGCCTTGATACGATAGAGACCGAGATCAATAGCGATGAATCTATGATAGTCCTGAATATGGGAGAGTCGGAAGGACATGAAAAAAATATTGGCCAAAAATATAGTACTAATAGTACAGAAATACAGAAGAAAATCAACTATTTGCAAAAATATAAAAGATATGACATACTGATTGTACGTATGAAGTATACTGCACTCATTACATCACGTCGCAACAGTTTTTTTTCTCTCGTGAGTTGGATACTCTTGAGTATATCTACGACTATACTCTATCGTTATATAGTGAGCACCCCGAACTGGACTCCTGTCGAGCTTGGGCTCATTGATACAAGCTACTCTATCATCCGAATACTCATATTCGTTGTGATAATCGTACACATAGTGAGTCTCATATTCCGAGAATTTGAGCATTCTTTTCTCGCGGATGGAACTGTGATACGCAGATTCCTCCCACTCATGAAAGTTATCGTTCTCGGGCTCATATGGATATGATGAATATTTTCTATACTTGACGGGCTCCATATCAATACAACGAGTATACTCACAGGTACTGGGATCGCTGGAGTACTCCTTGCCATAGCAAGTCGAGATATTATCACCAATCTATTTGGCTCGCTCTCTATTTTACTATCGCGAACATTCGAGATAGGGGAAATTATCCGAGTACAATTGAAGTCAAATGTGGCATATGAGTGACTCGTAGAAGAAATTACTCTCAATTATACCAAGATGACGAGACTCACAGGAGAGGTAGTATTTATACCCAATAGACTCATATATACCGAAACACTCGAAAATATCTCTCGTCGTAGATTCTACGATTATGTATATCGTATTCCATTCAAAAAACAATCAAATGTCACTGATATAAAAACTCGTATGCGTATCATAGAGAGTAAAATCGCAAGCTATGATCCAATAGAAGTGCTCTACGATACTGAGATTCCGAACGCTGTAGATCTTGTTTATAAAGTGACCATCATGCTCCCTGAAGAGAATGAGAACTTCGATGATGAGATGAGACATTTTCTGATGGAGCATATATTCATCGAAGCGAGCAAAGAGCATAGTGAGGGTAACAAGATATAGTTTGTATAATTTGCAAAAATAAAAATCCCCCTATAATCAGGAAGATTTTTATTATATTTTTATGTCTAATCTTGCATTCATACTAACGAGTCTGGTAGTTACAGCTATGATTACACTATTGGTTATGCCTCATGCTATTCGACTATTTATTCGCCTTAATTTGGGGAAAAATATCAGAACCCAAGGACTCATTGGACAAGCTACAGAATTCGCAAACCTGCACGCTGGAAAAAAAGGTACCCCAACTATGGGAGGTAGCATAATTATTATAATAATACTTTTTATTATTACAGTTTCTGTAATGACACAGTACTATGGGGCAAGTCTATCTGAGATTTTTGGAGTGAGTTTTCGCTACAGTCTCTGGAATAGAAAAGAAACATATCTTGTTATATTTACACTCGTAAGCGTTTGATTCATTGGCATGATAGATGATTATATGAATATACGAGAAATAGGAGTGACAAAGTGACTTTCTGCAAAGGTAAAAATGTTCCTTCTTGTTATATTTGCTCTTGCTGGAGCCTATTGGTTCTATGACAAACTTGATTATACAGGAGTACATCTTCCATTTTATGGTCAGATAGAGCTCGGATATTTCTATATCCCACTTTTTATACTCATAGTTGTAGCTACTGCAAATAGCGTCAATATAACAGATTGACTCGACGGGCTCGCTGGCGGATTGTTATTATTCCAGTTCTTGGCATATGGAGCAATTACCTATATGCAGGGGATGTTTATTTTATCAGCATTCTGCCTTATCGTAGTAGGGGTACTTGTTGGATTTCTCTGGTACAATATACATCCTGCAAGTATTTTTATGGGGGATACTGGTTCACTCGCACTCGGTGCAACACTCGCTGTTATAGCGATGATGACTGACACACTTCTTGCATTCATCGTTATGAGTATGATATTCATAGGTGAGACTCTCTCTGTCATTATCCAGATGACGAGCAAACGACTAAGATCTGGCAAAAAAATATGGCGAATTGCCCCATATCATCACCATCTCGAAGCAATAGGATGGGCAGAAGAGACAGTCGTGATGCGACTCTGGCTCCTTGGTATGATATGCACAATAGCAGGAACAATATTGGCTCTCATATGACGAATATAGAGAATTTGGGATCAAAAGTACAATTCTTTATATTGTATCACTTTTGTATTCACGTATATATACGAGTATCCGCATCACAGAGCCATTTCAGCATCCATAAAGGGTTACTGGGAGTAGTGACTTTTCCCTGTATTAGACAGGAGAATGTGGCTATTGACAAGATATATTGTATCCGATTTTAGAAGAAAATATTGCATTTCTTTTTCCTATGCCTATAATCGTTTCTGTCCTTTACTTCTTAATTTTTTCTCACTATGAAAAAGCAGGACTTTATCAAAGCAGTTGCAGCTAAGGCTGGACTCAGTCAAGACGCTGTAACAAAGGCTCTCACGGCTCAGATTGAAGTTATCACTAAGTCACTCAAAAAGGGTGAGGAAGTAAATGTCACTGGATTCGGTGCATGGAAAATCTCAAATCGTGCAGCTCGTAATGGTGTAAACCCTAAAACAGGTGCAAAAATCCAGATCGCCGCTATGAAGACTCCTGTCTTCCGAGCTGGAAAAACTCTCAAAGAAGCAGTACGCTAGTAGTATTCACTCAAAAGAGTAAAATACCTTCTCAAATATTTGAGAAGGTATTTTTATTGGTATTTTTGCTTTTTTTTATATATAAGTATATAGTAAATATGTAATTTGATAAAAAACTATATCGGATGTTTATAATAGATATCAGCCATCTTACCTATGAGGAAGCTATACAAAGGCTTAATCCTATACTTTCTGATCCTGATAATATATCTTGTCAGATTGATTTTGATGCTGATCATGGAAATTCGAAAATTATCCGTGATTTCATCGGTCAGATTTTTGATCTCCATATGATTGAGCATCCATGGAAAGGGAGATTCATATTGATCACTGATGAGCTCATCAACAATGCTATCGAACATGGGAGCAGTAAGGGGGATATAGATAGCTGTATAATCGAAACATCTAAAGATATAACTGGAGAATTCTCTATAAGTCTCGAGGTGCACGATACGGGTACTGGTAAAGATGCAAAAGATGCTACACATATGGAGTCTATCAGAAATGATCGCCTTGATTATCACGATAATACTGATGGTATTTATATGGAAAAGCGTGGTAGGGGACTATTTCATATAACAGAAAAGTTGGTTGATAAACTCTCTTTCTCTACAAGTCCTCGAGGATGACTTGCTGTGAAAATAGAAAAGAGTATACCAAAATCATAATATGATAGATATTACTCTATAATAAAAATACTGAATCCTCTAGGTTCAGTATTTTTATTTGCATTTGCAGAAAAATATTTATAATCAATAAATGATTCCATTTCATCGCATATATAGTTGGTTGTTTAAGTCATTTCAGATTGCTGGAGAGACCAAAATTATAACTCGTCTATCAGATGAGTGATATAAGAGGATTATGATAATTAAGAGATCATGGATATTTGCACTATTTGTACTGTGGATACCGATAGTCATACTATTGCTATCATATATAAGTATATGGATAGTAGTTATGAGTGTTAGCATAGTCATAATACAATACATAGTTATTATCGGCAATATACTAATGAGCACGATACTGGTACTATCATCATGGAACTATATAAGTCACTTTAGAGAAATTCAGAGTTCTGCAATAGTATCAAATGACTTAGGGGTACTTACAGATAATCTTAATACAGGAGATACTTACTTCATAAATTTTTTTAATTGGTCTATAACTAATCAATTGATTTTATTACTTACTCTATTGCTAGAGATATATTTTATTGTATCTATGCAATCAGCAATTGGGGCAAATTTCTGGATACTCACTACAGATATACTTATTATTCTACTCGAGATTATATTTCTCAAGATGTATCGTAAACGTATGATGGATCTTGAAATGGACTATAATATCGTTGTTCCTGGCAAGATGTATTTTGTGAATCAGTCATGAGTTCTCTCAAGTATACAAACAATAGAGAGTGATAAAATTAAGACTGTGAGATCGAGTTTTCCATCACGGATTGCAAGTTTTTTCAATTATGGAACTGTAGATGTACTCACAGAGTGAGATACCCAAGCTATGATAGGAACAATGAGTATGTACTATGTAACTGATCCTGATACTGTTGTTGCCAATATACAATCATTGTTGACTGTAGATCTAGGAATTCCGCAAAAATCCCAATCAACAGAAAGAATAACTATACCAAAAATTGCATGAAATAGTGTAATATATACACAGCAACATACTATCGATACACGATGACAGGTAAGGGATATCTTAGAATAGAGATATATCCTATAGAGACCATTTTCCATTTTCAAATACCCGATTTTCTCATATATACACTCATTCTGTAGCGATAAACACATCAATATGAAATCTCTGGATTTCAGATTTCGGGAGTTTTTTTCAGTAGATACCATGTTTTTTACCGAGAGAGAGATGAACTCCGATCTTGCGTTCATAGAAGTTGATATCCGATAGGGGGGTAGTAGTCGTGATCGCAGTATTGAGTCCGAGTCCGAGCTCGCGTACCATCACTTCTCACTCGTACTCGACGATCCAGTTATACAGCTTCGCAAAAGGAGCAGGGAAGTCCTCACTCGGGAGTACTCGGCCATTTTCGATCACGAGTTCGAACGGAGTACAATGATCTACCGAAAAATCCTCTCGTGGATAAGATTCGATGAGACATTTTCCATTGAGTGAATCGAGTTCGACTGATTCAGTGAATACTTCACCAAGTGGGAATGTTCCTCATTTATTCACTAGCCCAGTATAGTCTCCTGTATTACCGCGAATATTCTCAAGAGATAAAAAAATAAGAAATTCTCCGTTCACAGATTGTATTCTTGTATTTTTTCAATTCATATTGTTCTTTTCGATGAGTCACCTGATGACTCACTCTTGTCTCACATACTCATCTGTCTTATATGAGAGGGAAGTCGTGAAGGTAGCAAATTCTCACTCAGGAATGTAGGCAAGATGATTGAACTCGACCACATGAATACCAAGATGAAATAGCTCAAGCCGTATGCGAAATGTCGAAAGTCTGAAGTTGGTCGACTGCACGAGGATGACGATAGATCAAGCGGGGAGTGATATGAGTTCATTTTTGAGTATATCGATCTGTGGATCTATGACCACTGCATCGATATTTGTTTTCATGATCTCATGATGATCGAGTCAGACTCGCTTGTTCTCCTCGATATTATGTGAAGTAATGATACGATTCTGTTCTTGCAGATGGGGATTATCAGGATTGATGAGTCATCCACGATAGAGAGGTTGTGGTGGATTTCTAAACTCGCGAATAGTTGCATGAGGAAGATCTATGAGCACAGATATCCATGACGATGATAGGATACGAGCGAGTGGCGACTCAGTATCATAAAGGAGATATATAGATTGATCTGTATACTCCATATTTTTCATGAGGATATCGCGACATGATTGTTCGAGTTGGCTTGTATTGGTCATGCACGTAGTGTACACAAAGTTCAAAAAAGGCAAGAGAAGATAATGAGAATAGTTCTCATTTTTTATTGCTAATAACAAAAATTTGATTTCACAAACAAAATATCAAAAATTCGCTCATAGCGATGTTTTTATTCTTTTTATGAAGATGGTATCATCTAGGTATCCGGATATTATTCTGATACCTCGCATGCAAAGTACAATTCCTCTCGAATCTAGTCAATCAATATTTTCCAGAGTAAACAACAAAAATCACAAAATCTATTGATTTTCCTATAGAAACTATATAATTACTTCACATAAGTTACATTATGTGAAGTAATATAACAATATATATCACCTACTCTCTATAAGAATATATGAATATCATCACAGCACTCGATAATTTTCTTATCTATCTCCGTCTGCACAAAGGTCGCTCACCGAAGACACTCGAGCAATACGCATTCCACATATGGAGACTCGTGCGTTGGCTCGAGCCACGTTGAACACGAGATCTTCCTGAGTGAGTGAGTCATTTTCTTTTTCTCCCACACAAGTCAGAGCAGAGTAACGAGAAACATCAGATGATCCGAAAACTCATAGTACTCTTCCCTGCCTGAATCGAGTCAGTACAAAAGGCAGATATCGATGCTTGGCGACTCGAACTCTCTGACTCAGGACTCACGGCCAAAACAGTCAATGCTCATATCATCACGATCAGATCCTGGCTCAAATATCTAAAAAAAGAGCAGATTGCGTGCCTTGATCCGACAACACTCGATCTCATGCGAGTAGAAGATCGAGAGGTGACATTTCTCACGGGTGATGAGATCGAGAGGTACTTCGCAGCAATACCACGAGAGATGATACAGGGGCTGCGTGACTATGCGATATCAGAGTGTATCTACTCGACTGGACTGCGTATATCTGAGCTCACTGCACTGAACCGCCAAGATGTGAATTTCGAGACACTAGAGTTCGCAGTAAGGGGCAAGTGAGGCAAGCTCAGAGTAGTATATCTCACTGAGCAAGCGAGTCTCGCTATACAGTCATATCTCGATGCACGTCGAGACCACTTCGCTCCCCTCTTCATCAGACACAACTATAGTGAGTCAGATATCCACTCTTCCCTCCTCTCAGACGATGCGATACGGCTCTCTCGATTCCATATCACCAATATGGTGAAGGCATATGGACTCAGGGCAGGTATACTCAAAAATATGCACGCCCACACACTTCGTCACTCTTTTGCTACAACACTATTGACAAACTGAGCTGATATACGTATAATACAAGAATTACTTGGTCATGCCTCGATCACGACCACACAAGTATATACTCATGTGACCAATCCAAAGCTCAAAGAGGCTCATCAAAAATTTCATAAGTAAAAATTATGTTACGCACATACTTAGCATCCTGATCAAGACATTGCGTATATAGAGAATGAGATCATGTCGTGAAAATACCTCACTGAAATAAAAAAATATCTCTAGCCAGAGCCCAATCATCTATTGATTTTTTTAGGAAAAATTTATCAGATTTTTCTGCCGAAACGCAATTGATACCATCTGGTATGGATAGCTATACTATATATCAAGAATACATACCATGAACTACTCTTGCTCAGTATCTCATACAAAATACCGATATATCTCCTCAGATTAGATGACTCATACAGGATTTTTCTTTAAGAGCACTACTTATTCATCAGGAATCAGGAATTACTTTTGATATTCTTGGTCAACAATCATGAATATGTGAAGAAATATCATGGAGAAATTGTACAAATATTGTGGTATGTCCTGATGAAAAAATAAAATTCGTAGATACTGTTGATTTTTCCAAGTCTTTATTGCAAAGCAAAAGAACGAATAAACTACTACAACTCTTACTGCCTTGAAGAAAAAAAAGAGTAACAGTGCTCATGAAACTCCATTCTAGATCTTGAAATATATAAAAATATGAATCGTAATGCCTGTCCAGGAACTCAATGCAAATGTGGATTCTCCCAAAATCCGACACTCTACCCTACCCTCACAAACTCTAGAGTACAAACAGCCCTAGGTAATATAAGAACTACACCGGATTTTTATCGCTTCCTAGAATCTGAGTGAGTTCCGTTATCAGATGCAAATGGAGAATGGCATTTTCCACTATGAGTATGTATGCGAATCCGCGATAAATTGCTCACGAAAATGAAGAGCCTATGAGTTGAATTCCCAAAAAGAAACTTATTCAGTTCAAATATACTCCTGCCTGCTACAGGACCTGATGATGAAAAAGAGCCATCAACTGGATCAGGAGGAATACCTCTAAAATGGGATGAACATGATACCAACATTACTCGTGCGTGGAATCCAAATTCAGAACAACTCTTGCTCGATGAGTAATTCTTATTTATCGTCCGTCCCTATTCGCTCCAGAACTCCAGCCCTCTCACTCGGAGTAAATCGTCTCCACTGCCCCTCCTCGAGATCTCCGAGCATGATATTCTCTACACGTATTCGTTTGAGTTTTTTCACATCATATTCTACAGCAGATACCATACGGCGAATTTGCCTATTTTTTCATTCTCGGATAGTGATCGAGAACTTGGATGATGAGAGACGAGTTATATCACACGGTTTTGTCGTATATTTGCGTGTGATGATGGTATCTTTTCCCTCCACACGACGGATGATACGTGTACGAGATCCATTATCCTTGAGTTCTATTCTGACTCCTTTTCGCATCCGCTCGAGTGCCTCATCATCGATCTTTCCATAAACCTCGACAACATATTCTTTCTCATGTTCATAGCGAGGATGCATCAGATAGTTAGATAGGCGACCATCATTGGTAAGGATGATGAGTCCAGTAGTTTCTTTGTCGAGACGACCGATCGGGAATACTCTCTCAGCGATATTGACGATATCCATGATTCCTTGTTCATCATCTTTGCCCGAGAGACAAGTCGTGACAACATCACGTGGCTTGTTGAATACATAGTATACGAGGTTCTCTTGGTCTTTGATCACTTGATTCGAGAACTCGATCTGATCAGTCTCAGGATCAACAACTTGTCAGATATGTGCTATGATGCCATTCACCGTGACGAGTCCAGCCTCAATATATTCTTCGGCCTTACGGCGGGAGCAGACTCAAGCATGTGCAAGGTATTTTTGGAGCTTCATGTGTGTATTGTGATTGTCCTGCATCATAGCTAAAAAGATAAAAAAAGCAAAAAAACTTTTGACAGAACGCAGAGTTCTTCTACACTCTATTTTTATTTTCATTTTTTATTGCATTCGAGATGAATACACCAACTGAACCAGAATGATGGAACTGAGAAACGACTATCACCCTACTGAACAACTCATGAAAACCTTGGCAAGGCGGGTATATAGATCATAATCAGAAGAGGCACCACACTGACAAAAATGGTCAAGTAAAGCTCAAAATCAATGGGGGGGTAGTCTCAGCAAACGAACATCCTGTAACCAAACTCGTGAAAGGGAAAATACAAATAACCCTACAACATGATACATGGAAATGAGGAATATATGAGAAACCTATAAATTGAGATAACACCCTCCTCCCTCATTTCGTATGATCTCGAGAGTCATAGTGTAGAGACTCGTATACCCGAGATCACGAGCGAGAATCCGGAGACGATTGAGTGGTCGTATATAGCGGAGTCGAGTCAGATTCCCGAGAGTATGGCGATCCATACTCGTAGCAAAAGACCTGAGAAAGCGAGCAATATTGGCCTCTTCGATACCGGTATCATGTCGGCGAAGTGAGAGGGCCTCTAGGAGAGCGAGTTCCCTTCCGCATATTTGGATTTTTTCTGGTATCTCTACAGATATAGCATTATCTACGAGAGTTCGCCAGAGATTTTTTTTGCCTGTTTTTGTACCGGATACGAGTGTACGAAAGTGCACTTCCCTGCCATCTATCAATCGGATCCTCATAGCTGTATCTCGGGTATAGATGATGAGAATCTCTGGGGTAGCAAAATTAGCAAGATGGAATTCGAGAGCTTTTTCTCAACCTATCACCCCACCACTTGGTGAATGTAGTTGGATCAATTTGGATATTATATACCAATAATATTTTCATATTTCGATACTTTTTGTTTCATTTTGGATGATATATACACTACTCGCAATCCGCTCTATGACTCCCCTACCGAGCAATATACTCATCGCATAGGCAACTCTCGTATTTGATCCACCAGAGCGGAGCCAGAGTTCTCTGATTTCTTTTTTGGTGATGATTTCTCACATTTTTTCAGAGATTTTTTTCACGAAAATGTCAGAAACTGTATTATTGATTTTGCTCATTGATACAATATATTCGAGCTATATGATTTTGCAAGTTTTTACTATATATTTTTGATAAAATATCATATATAAAAATATTAGATTCGAGAGGTATTTTTTCAACTCGCCTTAAACATTCTCAGATATACTATCTCTCGTACTCTCATAGAGTGAACTGAATCGGTATATCAATCATATGGCTCAAAATAATATATCCGTCTATGTCTTCCATTCTACTCACTCTATAGGGCTCTACACTATCTCTACTATCTCTCGTACTCGACCTATTCAGTTTTTGGATGATACATCAATCTCTACAATTTAGATACAACGCATATCCAATATACCTCACAATAGACGATATTATAGATATTATTCCAGATTATATTTTTATTTTTTACTTTCATTTTTATGACAAAAAATCTCATTGCGGGTCTCGCAACTATCGCTATAGCTGGATCAGCTCTCGTCGCTACAGGTATGTATGCATCTACTGCAACATCTATTAGTACTCTATTGTCTCGTACTCAATGAATACATATGGATCGCCAGACTCCAGAACAGATGGTAGCATCACTATCGGGTAAGGTGTCTCCAGGAGCAATCACAGAATTCACCACTCTCATGGCCAAACACAAAACGGAGATGGACGCTCTGCGAACAAATACAGGAACAACTATAGATAAAGCTACTATGGAAGCAGCTCATACAGCATTCAAAATGGAGATGGATACTCTCATGGTCAAATATCCCGATCTCAAGGCGGCACTCCCAACTCCTCCACAAGGTGGTAAGATGGGTGGACGAGGGAACAATCCTATGGATCAGATCCTCGCGAGCGTATCTGCAAGTGACAAGACAACTCTAGAGGCTATCCATACTGAATATGAAGCAAAAGAAGAGGCTCTCAGAACGGAGGAAAGAGCAAAAATAGATGCTATCATGGCAAAATACCCTGATCTCATGGCTAAAATCGATACACTCCGGGCAAGTGAGAAAAATAGAGGTGGAGATCATGATGGGGATAGAGGTGGGCACGGACCACGAGGACGATAATCATAGCCATAGAAAAAGAAACCAAAGCAATAAAAAATACCATTTTCGAGAAATCGAAATGGTATTTTTTCAAGCAGATTTAAAGTACCTGAATATAATCCATTGCAATCAATTTTACTCTGTATATACTCTCTACCATGAAACTCCTTATCATCGAAGATCATCCCAAAATCAGATCCAATATTATCGAATATTTCACGATCAAGTGATATACTACAGAATGAGCCCTACATGGAGGAGAGGCACTCGAGATGCTCCACGCTAACTATGATATCATCATACTCGATATGAATATGCCGATTATGGATGGTCAGACTTTTATATCAGAGCTCCGCAATCGTGGATACCAGATTCCTGTGATGGTGCTCACTTCGAATTCACTCATCGAGGACAAGGTGACTATGTTTGATCTCGGAGCAGATGACTATGTGATCAAGCCGTTTGAGATGAGAGAGTTGGAGGCTCGTATCATCGCTCTCGGACGCAGACGCACTCAGTCTATCGAGGAGATCATAGAGTTCGGTGAATACCTGATCGATATAGGACGCAAAACCGTCAAAAAATGAGAACAACAGATGGAGCTCAGTCACAAAGAATATGGTATCATAGAGTACCTCACACGCAATAAAACATATCCAAAGAGTAAAATAGAGATACTCAAGGCAGTATGGTGAATGCGTGAAGCAGAACTCGCTATGGACTCGGTCACACTCGAGGCACATATATCTACCATACGCAAAAAACTCGGTAAATCTATCATCACTACCATAAAATGAACATGATACTGCATCAGCTAAAAAAACTCATCGGAGATGATGAAAAAAAACTCGCTCTCAAGATAGCGGTAGCATCTTTTGCTATATTTATCTCGATACTCATGCTTATCATCTCTGCGAGCTATATCTATCAGAGAAATGCTGAATATAGAGAGTTCCAATCAGGGAATCAGATTCTCGAAAACAGAGAATCTCTCCCAGATATCGTACGCTCACTACCACCCAATATACCTGGGGGTCTCTGAGGCAAAAAACATAAATGACCACGAGATATCATCATATTTGATGATGAGAAACAAGTGGTCAAAAATGATTTTATCGATATCTCAAAAGAAGATATCAGACTCCTTTTTGCACTCGAGAATACCAAGAATATGGAAATCGAGATCATGGGTAATATCTACCTCGTGGGGAGATCTAATATAGCGAACTCTACTATATTTGTATTTCACGATCTCTCACCGCTTCGAGATTTTCATCTCACGCTATCAGCGATTGCTCTCATAGGCTCCATTCTCGCATTCATCATCATATATCTCCTCGCTCGCTATCTCGCTCGTCTCACAATAGAGCCAATCCGCGAACAGTCTCGTGAACTCGAGGCATATAGCCACAATGTCGCCCATGAGCTGCGTACTCCCCTCACTGTGATGAGATCCAATCTAGAATTGCTCCGCATAAAACCTGAATCAAGATTTATTGAATCAACCGATGAGGAAATAACTGGTATGGAGCGTATTATTGAGAGTCTTCTTTTTCTGGCGAAACCAGACGCTAGCATGATACAGTCGGATATCGATATAACCCGAAAAACTCAAGAAATCATAGCAAAATATACACCAGAAAACAGTATAAAACTCCAAAGTGATAAAAAACATATACATAAAAATGGAAGTGAAGAACTCTATACTCGTATTATTTGTAATCTCATCGAAAATGCTATCAAATATAAATCTGGATGAGATATCAATATAGAATTGACTAAATCTGGTTTGATTATATCGAACTCAATTCAAGCTGATATCAGTAGAGATGAACTCTCTCATCTGACAAAAGTATTTTACCAGTCAGATATATCGAGAAACTCCACGGGGTATGGTCTCGGTCTCGCACTCGTTGCTAAGATCGTGGAAATATCAGGATGGCAGGTGTGTATAGAGAGCAAGGATAAAAAATTTATCGTGAATATAATATTCTAGCAAATTCTTTTGCAAAATACCTCTATTTCTACTACAATAGCTCCATTATTTTATAAGACACTCTTATGGCTACTCAAACTCAGACTCAGGATCCCGTCACAGATGACAAAAAAGCAGCCGTCATCATCGCAGATATCAAAGCAAAACCCCTCACCGCCAGTGAATCTGCAGAAGTCGAACAGACATTCGCGGAAGCCAAGGATTTCAGATCTCTCGGTGAGAAGATCACGGCTCCGATCGACTCGATCATCTCTGAGACAGCGACTATCATCAACTCAGATCCGATCATGAAGGTATCTGATACCCTCACCGAGATGAACAACAATGTGCAGTCGGTATACAAGGAGATCATCAATAATGATGGTACCGTGATGCGTCTCGCGAAATCGATCCCGATCCTCGGATCTCTCATGAAGCAACTCGACTCCAAGTGGGACGAGGCAGCATTCGATGTGAAGTCTCTCGAAGGAAAAATCCAGATGATATTCTCAGGATTCGATCAGGCACATACTTCACTCGATACGAGCGTCGACATGCAGAAAAAATTCCTCGACGGTATCGATGCCAATCTCGGAAAAGTCGTCGCGTACAAGGAATTCCTCGCGAAGAAGATCGAAGAGTTCCGACAGAAATGAATCGAGAGCAAAGACGAGACCGAGAAGATGAAGTACGATATGTTCGTACGGCATGTCGAGTACTTCCAGTCCAATCTCGTGGTCCTCATCGGGAACCTCGATATGGCTCGCAAGCGTCTCCTCATGCGTCTCGACTCAGCGTCCAAACTGTCTCTCGCGATGAGCTCATCTCGTCCGATATTCAAGACGCTCCTCTCTACCGCTCTCATCGAGACCTCTTCTCAGAAAGCGATCGACGCATCTATGGCAGCAATCACTGTCATGGGATCGACCATCGATAAGATGTCAGGCGAGCTCACAGATAAGGCGATCGAGTCATCTCGCAAGTCAGAAGAGCTCGCATCGAAGCCTGTACTCTCAGCGAGCGTATTCGTGGAGAATGTCACCAAGCTCAAGAATCACTTCGACACTATCGAGTCATACAGAGCTCAGATACGCATAGAGGCTGACGCACAGAAAAAGTCATTCGACGATGCGAGTGCACAACTCCAGGCGATCAAAGTCCTCGGTGCGAAAGATCAGGAAGAGTTCGCAGAAGAGCTCAATAAGTAGAACTATTTACCAAAAAAAAAAAAACTCCCGAATATTCGGGAGTTTTTTGTATCCTCCTTGCCCACTCGCAGATTTTTCGTATACTCGTATCAACTACTCTCTCTTCTCCTATGCGACATATCATTATCTCCATTTTTCTCCTGGTTTCTTTTTGTGGAGCTGGACTCGTATCAGCCAAGTCTGTGAAACCAAAACAAAGTTGTCCAAAAAACTATAATACCATCATCCTCTCATCAGACCCAAGAGGATATACCTGTATCGGAGAGAATCCATACATGAGTCTAGGATACACGATCACAGACTACAAGAGGCGTATAGATACAGGAGAAGATATCACGATCATACTCAGAGAGATACGCGAATATATGAAAAATTCGGAACAATATGCCAATGATGAAAGTCGATCTTTTTATCCTATCGTCCTCGATCGTATCAAGACCTACGCAAGCTCACTGTGTCGAGCCAATAATAACAATCCGATAATCAATATACCAGCAACTGGAATCTATGATGGATATACGCTCACCCCATCCTGTACACTCTCGGGGCGAGCTCGTCCGACTCAGTCTGGATCGATGAGTATGAGTCTATCATTCGTAGGGATCTGATGACAACCGATCAGATATACGCAACTCGCTACATCATTCTCAGGGCTCACTATAGACAAAAAATGAACCGGAAAACATACAGTCACCTGTGAGTACCGACCCAATGTCTGTATAGCGACTCGCATGGACAAGCGAGTGATCGATCTCTGATGAGTCGTGGCTCCTCTCGTACCGCCTGGGACCAAGTCCATAGCACGAGTCTGGAATGAGGTCATCTTATCCGCAATACGCAAGGATCGTGTCCGTCCTCCCGTACAAGCTCGCAACTTGTTCCATTTTGGAGCGATGAACTATGATATCTGGGCACTTTATCGTCCGGGCAATCACACCTATCTCTTCGACAATAGAGAGATATGAGCCTGTCTCCGTCCGCATGTCCCCATCTCATCACAAAACACAGACACAGATATCAGTCGAGCTATCAGCTATGCGAGCTATCGTCTCATCGCTCAGAGATATAAGGAATCACCAGGATATAGCGATACTATGAATACAGCGAATGCACTCATGAATCATCTCGGATACGATATACACGATACCAAGTCAGACATATCAAAAACTCTCCATCCATCTGAGCTCGGTAATGCCGTAGCTGATTGCTATATTCGCTATGGGAAAAAGGACGGATCTAATGAAGAATGAAAAACAAATATCTCATGAGAAAATGGGTCATACTCTAACCAGTATTATACACCTATCAATCCACCACTTGATATGATAGGTACAGGATGAGGCAATCCTGATATCATAGACTGGAATAGATGGCAACCTCTCTCACTCGAAACATTTATTGATCAATGAGGCAATACTATCCGTGGTGGGGCAGCGACATTTATAGGAGCTGAGTGGGGCAATGTCCGACCTTTTTCTCTCAGAAGAGATCAACAGACAATCCATGAGCGTGATGGAAATAAATATAACACATATCTCGATCCAGGATTCCCTCCTCAGGCTACATGATCCACACTTGCCTTGTGGCAGTGGAACTATGCACTTGTCTGACTCTGGTCTTCACATCTCGATGGTCGGGATATGACGACGATAGATATATCTCCTGCGAGTCTCTGAGATACTTGAGAACTTCCGACCACATTTGAGGGGATGCAAGATTTCTATGATATGAAAAATGGAGGTACCAAAAATACTGGGCATATTCTCAATCCAAAAACAGGAAAATCATACATACAAAATCGGGTAAAACGAGGTGACTATACTCGTGCTATAGCAGAGTTCTGGGCTGATGGTCCCAAGTCTGAGACTCCACCTGGACATTGGTTCACTATTTTCAATAGTGTATCTGACAAGATAAAGCAGAAGAGATGGCAATGATCCGGACCCATCATCGATGATCTAGAATGGGATATAAAATGATACTACACGCTCGGAGGTGCCATGCATGATGCAGCGATAGCTGCCTGGGGAATCAAGTGAGCCTACGATGGAGTGAGGCCGATATCAGCCATCAGAGCTATGGCGACAGCATGACAATCATCTGATCCAACAGCCCCATCATATAGCATCATGTGACTCCCTCTGATCCCTGGATATATCGAGCTCATCGGTACTGGTGAGACTCTCGCCGGCAAAAACTGACAAAACATCGGTACAGTCAAAATCAAGGCATGGAAATGACCAAAATATATCAATGATCCATCCATAGATACTGCATGAGTTGATTGGATGCTCGCCAAAAATTGGTGGCCATATCAGCGGCCAAGTTTTGTGACGCCACCATTTGCTGGATACGTATCTGGGCATTCTACATTTTCACGAGCTGCAGCCGAGACTCTGACCGCGATTACTGGAGATGAGTATTTTCCCGGGGGACTCATGGAGACCAGATTGCCAGCAATGAGCTATCTTGTATTCGAGCAATGACCCACTACAGATATCACACTACAATGGGCAACCTATCGAGATGCAGCGAATGAGTCAGCATTGTCGCGTATCTGGTGAGGCATACATCCTCCAATGGATGATATACCAGGACGCCTGATCTGAGAAAAAATTGGCAAGCAAGCAGTAGACTATGCAAACTACTATTTCAAAAAATAGTATAAAAATCTCCTCTCATTACTCTGAAACTTTTAATATGCTCACTCGCACACTTCCCTCTCCCGAGGCCATACCAGTACAGGATACCGAATCTCCAGAATTCATCGAAGAACAAGTAGATGAGCGATGATTTTATCTCTATGAGTGGATATCTCCCGATGAGCTCCGTATGAGTGTCCAGGCAGACTATCTCTCTATCATCCAATCTGCGAGTACTCCTCTCGCGGTCGTGACGCTAATCGCTGGATTCATAGGTCTCTCTGCTGGCGTGCCAGGAGTCATACTCGCCGTCCTATGAGTGCTCACTATATTCTATGCTCTAGTCATAGTGATCCTGATCGCGAAGATGCTCCGCAAGTCATATCTCTATACCTGTGGGGGTAATATAGTCATCACCGATCATCACTATGTATCGAACGGTACTATCATCGAGAGGTCGGACTTCACAGGACAAAAAGAAGCATTCAGAGAACTCGAGAAGACATTCCGTGAGCTACTACTCGAACCATCAGGTCTCGCTGCACATATCGCCATGGAGAAGAAGTCGCTGCTCGAACAGATGGGGAGTATCGCCTCAGGCTGAGGCAAGATCATACAGAATCTCGGCAGATCACGAGATGCTGCAGGTATCGTCATGGTGCTCATGATCGCAGGAGTCCTCTATGGTGGCATGATGGCACTGATATACTTTCTCTGAGTATTTTTCGTCTCGATCATGGCTCGAGCCTTCTCATGAATCGCACATCGAGCGCTCCTCATGCTAAACAATACTGAGCACAAGATACAGACATGATTCCAGTCTATCACGAGAGCCTCTATCGCACTGAAGGCGTGACAACAGGAGTCCGTCTCCCTCCTCACGGATGCGGGTCGTGGCGAGTGGACGGACGACCTCTCGGGGAGGATTCGTGACTCATTTGCTCGGGTATCAGAGGTAGCGAGTACTGCAACAGAGGAGACAGTCGGACTCAGGGATATATTAGAAAAATCTAGGTACAAAGATATCTTTAACTTCGCGAAATACACAAACTGGATACAATCACAGGTACTCTCGCCGATCACTGAGATCCTATCACTCCTGGAGAGGAATCATACTACACTGACCGCGACTCTCTCTGCACTCGATACCCAGATTAGAGAGACTACAGATCCATCGCTCCGCCATCCACTCATCCTCCAGCGAGAGAGACTAGAGATGCAACTGGATAGCATGGCTCCGATAATCGAGATGCTCGAGGGGTACGAGGAGAAGCTAAATCCTAAAAAATAATACTATGACAACACCAACTCCACCAACATCTCCTCTCGGCTTCGACGCATTTTTCTCTCAGATCACCGACTCGAGAGAGTTCCAGGATCTCAAAAAGTCTGGAAATGATATATCGAGTCTCGCGGGTCTCGAGCAGTCTCTCACTGATATGCAGTCATGAGTCGAGAAGGCTGCGAATATGATGAAGAACTTCGATACGAAATTCACACCTCTTCCCTCTTCACCAAGTAAAGAGAATGGAACTCTAGCACCCAAGACAGGCGATGCAAAATCTGAAGACGCCAAACCCGCAGTCGAAGTGCAACACTTCATCCGCAAGGAGTGAAAACCATATGGATTCGAAGCGGTAGCAGGCATGGATGCACTGAAGGTTGAGCTACAAGATAGCTTCATCAAGCCACTGCGGTTCAAGTTCATGGTAGAACGACTTCGGGGGGAAGATAAAATGAGTGAGATGGGGGCTCGGGGGGAAGACACTGTCTGAGTGGTGATGAAATCAGAAAAAAAGAATAGCGAAGCGAATACTGAGCGAGTTTGACTTCCCACCGAAACTTTTGGTACTTTTGGTTACAAAAGTACAGAAAACGGTGTCTGAAAAAATAAAGAACTCGTAAAGCGTCTCTACTCTGAATACGAGAAATTCAAGATCTCCATCCCAACTGGTATGCTCTTCTATGGTCCTCCTGGAACTGGTAAGACATTCATCACGAAGAAGCTCGCCGAAGAGCTCGGGTGCGGATTCATCTCGAAGAATATGGGAGAGTTCGGATCATCATACCTCCACCAGACGACCAAAAATATCAAGGATTTCTTCACAGCTGCAAAGGAAGCTGCTACGAATGAACCGATAATACTCTTCCTCGATGAGATCGACTCACTCGTATCGGCTCGCACGACCAATGTCGATGCCAACAAGGCAGAAGAAGTATCTCAGTTCCTCCAGGAGTTTAATGCGCTCGAAACTGCACCGAACCTCATAGTGATAGCAGCGACCAATCGTCCCGATCATCTCGACTCTGCGATACTCCGCTCAGGTAGACTGGATAAAAAAATCTACCTCGGACCTCCTGATGCTGCTGCTCGGAGTGCACTCTTCCAGATGTATATAGAGAAGGCATGACGACCAAGTGAGAGACTCAACTATGATGAGCTCGCCCAGCTCTCAGACGGATACGTATCTGCGGATATCGAGGCAATCTGTGATGAGGTCGCACGCGATGCGAGTCGGGATCTCCTGAGTCTCATCGATGAGGCAGAGAGCGGTACCCTCACAGATGCGGACCTCCAGTGACACTCGATCACTATGCAGTCGATCCGAGAGACTCTTACCGAGACTCCATCGAGTCTACGGATGGTAGATATGAGCATCTATACTTCTTGGCTCGAGAAGATAAAATAAGAAATATGGAAACTCCGCCAAAGACAGTAGACTCACTCTATATTGAAGTAACAAAAAATTTAGAAATTGAAATAAATCAATTAAAGAATTTATTATGAATACTTATTTTGTTATTACTATGAGTAATATTAGCATGATTTTTATTTCATATTTCAAGCATAATGGCATTAGTCATTATGCCTCTGGCTATATTTATGCATTGATTTGATATAAACTCCTTAGTTCTATTCTGTGTTTTTCTCATATCAAGTTCAGTATATTTAATACCTATGTTCCTTATAATGAGACCACTTTATAGAAAAATACATTTACTTACCCAATTTCAGAAAATTCAAATTATCTCTAAAAATAGCTTTCATACCCGAGAAACAATCGATCAGTGTCTAGTATTATTAGAATCGATAGAGAGACTTATGATTATTGGATCTCTACGAATAAAAATAGGGAAACATGCGAGAAAAAACGATCCGCTTATGATAAAAATAAACGATGATCAATTGCACTATCTCACTTTGTTGATGCAGGATCTCAGAAACGATCTAAAATCTAATATTGTTGAGAAAGTTGAAATCCTCATGCAAGCCAAGTCCGAAGTCTCTGCCAATATCCAATGAACTCCCGAACTCCTCGCTGTGTCAGAAGCACAGAAGATCGGGCTCGACCGTCAGATAGAGCAATTCGAGGAGTTGCAAAGGGTACTGGTGAGGATGTAATCCAAAATTTTACTTGACAATATATTTATATTCATATATTATATTGATGTAATTTTTAATACTTTTGCTATATGTCTGGATGACACTGACACGAAGATCATGGATGACATGGAGGAGGAGGAGGAGGCGGTGGCAACGCTATGTGAGAGTGTTTGTTTGGTTACAACAAAGAAGTATGAGCAGCTGCAGGGATCGTGACAGGTATCTGTAGTACTATATTCATGGGATTATTCGACTCTGGATGAGGTGGATGACACGATCACGGACATCACTAATTCAAAAAATACTATCCAAGTTTGGATAGTATTTTTTATGAATTGATACCGTAGAATCTCAGTGAGTTCTCATAAATAACCCGCTCTATCTCCTCAGCTGGCTCAGACCTGATTTCACAGAGCTTCTCGAAGACATATCGAGTATTCGCAGGCTCGTTGACGCTACCACGGACTGCTTGTGGGGAGAGAAATGGGGCATCAGTCTCGAGGAGTATACGGTTGAGTGGGAGCATTTTTGCGGTTTCTTGTACTGATTCAGATTTTTTGTAGGTGAGTATCCCTCAGAATGCAAAATATATCTCACTCGAGAACTCCATGAGTCGCTGAGCAAATTTAGGATCCTCGCTATAACAGTGTATCACTGCTCTATTGATGTCATGCTTGATCATAAAATCAGCCGTCGCATCTCTCGCGTCGCGTGTATGGATGACGAGTGGAAGATCATATCGCTTGGCGAGTTTCCACTGTAGGAGCCACCATCTTTTCTGATTTTCTATCTGTATGAGTGCTTTTTCTGAGGGATTCTGAGGGTCGAATATCATATTACCACTATCCGTCCCATCGAGATAGTGATGATCGAATCCCGTCTCTCCGATCGCAACGACCATATCTCGATTGGCTACAATCAGTTTCTCGAATTCATCGATACAATCGTCAGACTCATCCTGTGCTGTCTCAGGATGATGTCATACTGTAGCATAAAAAATCCCGGGAAATCTCCGAGCCAGAGCAATAGCCTGAATAGAACTGTCGATATCGCAGCCAATTTGTACAGCTCTCATTACTCTTTTTTGACTCATATTTGCGACAATACCCTCGATACGAGGGAGCATCGTATCCCAGTAACAATGTGAGTGTGTGTCAAATATCATACTAGTAATTGATAGTATATATATCGCCAATTGAACTCATATAGGCAGGTGTATTTTTGTATAGCAAAAATGCTCATATATCGAGTCACTTGCGGACTACTATAGTCTCCCCTGTTGTACGATCGAGACGACTGAGTACTGATTGCCCTTGAGCAAAATTCCCAATAGAGAGCTTCATAGTATCTCTCTGATCGATATACCCGAGTCTGATGTCTGAGGTGAGATCGATAGCATCAGTGAATCTAATATCCTCGATTTCCTTTTCTCCATCAGTGACCCAACTCCCTGTCTCAGTATGAGTATGCCAGGTGGATCATGAGGATATATCGACTATACTCGATATATTGCCAACGAGTGAGAATGTGATATCCCGAGTGAATGAATATGAGCGAGTGAGGCGATCAGCGGTATTGATGATGAGCGTATCTGATATATCAGTCTGTCCAGAACTCACGAGAGTGAGTACATAACGAGCTGGGAGTATTGGGGCAATAACACACCGAGTTATACACTCTTGGCTATATGAGAGTGCTCGATCTGCGAGCGGGAGACCATCGACGCCAAAAGATCCTGCAAGACGAGCCGTGAAAATAACACCAGAGCCACCAAAAATATCGATTCAAGAGATAGAGCGACTCGTGAAATAGTAATAGGCTCAGGCCGGAATAGCTAAGAGAATAATGAGAATCAGGAGTGCAAAAAGACGAGCACGCATAGATATGAAACTTGTGAAAAATATAACAAAGTGTATACTCTGAATCAAAAAAAGTAATCAGAAATCCTATTATACGGAAAGTATACATAATACAAGAGAATGAATTCTAACCCTCTCGACATCTATATCAAAACAGTGCAATCAGTAAATGCATCAACGCCAGCGATGATGGATGAGATGAGTATTTTTATGCTCCTATCTCGTATCACAGGATATCATATCATGTCATATGAGGATCTCATAGGGACAAATGCGTTGAATATATTCACCTATGATATCCCTGAAGACAAAAAAGAATTCAACATCGAAACGGTGAAACGCTGTATCATGGAAATGGAGCTCCTTCCATACGAAGGGAAAAATATATACATACTCAGACACTTCTCTACAGCAACTCTATCGGCTCAGAATGCACTCCTCAAGATTCTCGAAGAGTGTCCATCCTATGCAGTCATCCTCCTGGAGGTAGATACTGCGAATAACATTCTCGACACAGTCAGATCCCGCATCATCGATCTGAGCAATACCAAGATACTGACTCCACTCAATCAGGCAGGACAAGATATCATCAGATACTATCGAGAAGGCAAAAAAGTCTGACTCGCTGCTACTCTCTATGGCATACGCCCGACGAGCGATGAAGCAATAGCAATACTACGATGAGTGTATCCATACTTGAACCAAAATGATATGGTGAGATGTGAGGAGATAATAGAGTCACTTGTAGTCACCTATGAGAATCCGAGATCACTCTTGGATATATTTTTCTTGTAGATATACACACTATAGTATATACTATATCCTATATTCAACAACGATAATATACTTTATATTTGAGATATAATCATATATTGAATCAATACTTAGGAAAAACAGCAAGTCAAAAGAAAGTAATTCTTTTGACTAGAATGAGTTTATAGAGTATATTGAATCATATTCTTATACAGCCTATGTCTAATCTAGAACAGCCAAAAACAAAAAAAAATCTCGAGGTCTCACAGCAAAAAGATACCCCAAAGAGTACAAAAAATGATATATTTTTCTCAACAGAAGAAAGACCTGGAACTCTCATAATAGTAGAGGGTTCTGATGGATCAGGTAAATCTACACAATTATTGATTGCCAAAAATCTATTAGAATCCAATGGATTTTTCTGCGTACATAGCATATGGAACTCCTCACTCAAGATGCATGAGATGCAAAAAAAATTCAAAAAATTTGATACAAATATGCCTGCTGCAGTATTCGATACGATATATGCATCTGATTTTATCGAGAGATATCTGACTGAGATGCGATGAGCACTCAAGGCAGGTATGGTAGTCCTTTGTGATCGTTATATGTATACAGCACTTGCTCGTGGATATGCTCGTGGCATTCGTATGGAGCATTTGAAACCATTTTATGACCTCTACTTCCCTGTTCCTGATCTCGCATTCTATTTTCGTATAGCAGTTGAGACCGCTGCAGAGAGAGCTATCGGTCGCAATCCACTCAAACACTATGAAGCAGGGATGGATGTACGATATTCTGAGAATATCATCGAAAGCTTTAAGAGATTCCAGACGAAAGTGATTGAGTGATATGATATCCTTGCTGAACAAAATGGCATGCATGTCATCGATGGTACTGCTCCAGTGTATAAGACAACTCCTATATTCATTGCGGAGATCGCAGAGTATTTTGAACGCAAGTATGACGTCAGACTCATGGGAGTTCACTCAACTGAAGAGTAGTATATATAGTATCAGAGTTCATCAGCTACCCGATCATCCATATCCAAACTAACCTAAAATTATGCGTCCAAATATCAGTAACTGTCATGCCCTCCCTGGTACACTCCTCGTATTCGAATGAGCGGATGGATCAGGCAAAACTACTCAAGTCAAGACTCTCAAAAAAATGCTCGAGAAAGCAGGACATGAGGTCACTGTGAGTTCCTGGAAAACTGCACCTATTATTGGTGATTTTCTCAAAACCAATGAAAGTCTCAAAAAATTCGATGAACGTATTCTTCCTGAGACAAGTCTATTCATGCAATCTGCTGATCTCCTCTATCGTATCGAGCGAGAGGTAATCCCAGCCATGAAACGAGGACACATCGTCATACTGGACCGTTGACTCCATACACTCATAGTTCGAGGACTGATGATAGGTATGAGCGAGGACCAGCTCCGTACTGGACTCCTTTGGTGGAGAAATAGTATTTACAAGGAACTCTTTGATAAGGCTCATACTATACATATCACTGTAGACTCTGAGACATCTCTCTCTCGTCTGACCAAAAGAGCATACAAGGAACGACAAAAGCTCCTCAAAAAATGAGAAAAGAAAGATATGGATGGAACCCTCCTGACCCTCCACTTCATCAATACTCTTGTATATGCTCCCGATGGTAAAAAAATGACTCGCCAAGATAAGAAGGCATTCATCAGAAAAACACAATCACAAATCATAAATAGTTATACTGGAGTATTCCAGAATGAAAAATATAGAGCACTCGAAATAGATGGAAATCAAAAAACTAAAGATATTGCCCTCATTCTCAAGAATCAAGTTCTCGAGATGATAATTTAGTAAAGAATATATACTGAATATAGAATAACTAAAAAATGAATACATCTTCTGTATTCATTTTTTATAAAATAAAATATTATTATGGCAATACCAGTATTCTGATATACTATATAGTTATTTTGACAAAATATAAATATCGTGATATCGTTCTATTACAGTATATCTACAATATTTATCATAATGCAAACAAATACAAATAAGCTCATATCATGAGCTCTCCTTGCGAGCGTACTGCTCGTATCAGGTGTCAGTGCAGCTACCAATATTGGTACTGGATCA
>JAYVUT010000013.1:0-4122 GCA_043787675.1 Candidatus Altimarinota bacterium
CATCAGCTACAGCACTCGAAAGAGCTGAGATATCTTGAGTATTTTGAGGAGAATAATTCGGATTTGCGTATATATTGTAGGTATAGTTTTTTGTTCCATTCCAACAATTCCCTGCCTGATCACAAATCTGAGTCACGGTATAGGTATATGCTCTTGCAGCTCCTCCATCTCAGGTACGATCTGATCCATCTACAGTATTGATATCCTGAGATGATGTATGTGTATAGGCAAATGCTGATGGTGCAAATACAGATACTATAGTAGCAGGATTAGCAAAATTCTCGAATACAGATCGAATAGCTACTGGTGCTCATCCATCATTGTAGGCGAATGAGAATGCTTGGGATGTTGTCGCCAAAAGACTCGTCGCTGTTGTACTCATGAATATATTTGGATCGGGTATCGTAGTATCTACATAGATAGTTCATCAGAGTGAATATGAGGACCAGTTACCAGCTCAATCTATAGAATAAAATAAAAGCTGATATGCTCTGTTAGCAGAACCTCTAGTAGCATCACTGAAATTGAATGATGATCATACATATCCAAATGGTATCCAGGAACTACTCCAGACTCATGGGGTAGAAGAGGTAGGATTATCCTGATATATATAATATACATAATATGTACTGATATTGGATCCTCCATAGTCACTTGCGGATATAGTGACTGGAAAGTTTGGATTATTGGTCCATCCATTGGTAGAAACGGGCACATATGCTGTCGATGCAATTACTGGGGCTGTTGCATCCCAATATTGACAATTCATCCATCCATCATTATAGCCATTCCACCACCCTATCACTTTTCGCTGTGAGTAGTAATGAGGATACCAGTCAGATGACGGATAATTCGCAGCAGTATATGGAGATGCTGGATCTTGCCACTGATTTGGTCCAGCAACATCTGCTTGGGAATCTTCATCACACCATCACCCTGCCCAAGAATTATGATATGGATGACTCCCATACCAAGCAGCATCGAGCTGAGAATACCCTATCAGAGATATCATGGATATGAGGAACAAGAGTTCTATTTTTATTTTTGTTTTCATACAAGATATTTATATACTATTCTTATAGTAGCACATTCTCTATTTAAAAAACAAATTTTTGATTAGAAAAATATATTTTATATTGTATAATACTTGATTTTTTTGGACTATTTGCAACTTTCAATACTCTCTCTATTTATAGGAACAAACCTATGGATACTCGCAACTGACATTCAGTATAGAAAAATCCCAAATGTCTCCTTGATAGTGCTCATGGTTATTTTACCATTCTGGATATGGGCATACTCCCCTATTGGTATTTCTATAGATATATCACATATCATTCTCTCTATTATAATCATGATAGGCTGAATATTTTTGTATCGTGATAGCCTATTACTATGATCAGGAGATATCAAGTACGCATCTATACTTGTACTATTCATGGGACATCAGCCTATCTCAGAATTCGTAGGTAATGTTGCAATATTAACACTACTCTGTTTAATCCTGTGGATACTAGTGATCCTTGGGTATATCTATAGATATCGCTGATCTCTCACGAGTGATGTACTCATAGATGAGATATCGCCAAAAATTCCGAAAGAAGAGATATATCTGTATATACTCGCATATATTTTGGACTTTGGTATAGTGGGTTTCATATTCTCACAACTCATACCTCATATATGAGTCATGCTCAGTTACCGTGTCGAGATGAATGAAAATATATATTTCCTGATATTTCTCATGATATATATGATTCGCCCATGGAGCAACTATTTGATCACAAGGTGGAGGTACAATATCATACCGATATTTTTGATTTTTATATATTTTGGATGGTATATACAAAATAATGGGATAGCTACTTTGTATAGTGAGATACTCGCCTATGTGTCATCTCTATGGATATATATCTTGCTCTATATTATAACTCGCTATATCAGTAGTACCACATACAGGATATATGATGGTATAATTCCCGTATGATGACGAGAGTATTTCAAAACTATCCCATACTCTATAGTTATATTTATAGCCTTTGTAATCACCTACAATCTCGATATAAATATAATAAATTGGATTCATGCGAAATTTTAGAAGATAAGTTTCGGATAACTCTTAAGTACATCTTGATGATGGAGTTTGAGTTTTTGCTGAGCATATTCCATGATATCAGGGGATATATGTGATTGGCGTATAGAGACAAGACACTCTTTATGGACAGCTCTCATTTCTTCTAGTATTTCTTGTCCAAGTGAGGTGAGTTTTGCATAGCGATCGAGGATCTGGAGAGAGAGTCCATTTTTGAGAACATAGAGTACTGCCTTCTCTTGCCACTGAGGAGAGAGAGTATAGATACCAGTACTGTGAGCGTTCCAGATAACCCAATAGGCTCATACAATAGCATGGAGTCACAAGAAAATCCCATGAATATGGCGAGCATCCGGACGATATGGAGAATAGTATGTCTCACGACTATCATTGAGTATGAGCAACTCTGTCTGCATGATCAGATTGATCTTATTATGATTATACTCATGGAGAATAGCCTCGAGGAGAGCAAGTTCAGGGTGAGACATACCAGTAGGATAGCTCATCAATAAGTGTCATATAGCATCAGAATATGAACCAGAATTATGTACTCATACACTCACTCAAAATGGTATAATTTTTCTTATCATCGAATCAATTTCACTCATACATCATGGTGAGACTGCACGCACTATATCAAAAGATTTTTTGAAAAGATCTCTCCAATCTTGTAGGGTTTTTTCTCAAAATCATGTACCAATACCCTGTTTTTGATGATCTGGATGAGTATGATTATTGATATCTGGATTTTTGAAATCGAGAGTAAGAATTATATTTGTTCCTATTATTTTTTCACTTTCATCAGAAAAAAATCATTCTTTTTGGAATTGGCGATATTCTTGTTGTAATTCTTGACGATATCCCATACTGACTCATGGCTCTGATCTCACGCTAGCAAGGAGTCGACTATGGACATCTGGATAGGCTAAGAATTCATCGCAAGGAATATCTCATCATATTTGGGCACTCCAGATTTTTTTGAGCTTTGATATAAACAATTTTCGATATTTTTCTAGAAGAATATTTGGATTATATCCGAGAGTGGAAAGATAAGTTCACATAGAATGTATTAGAGATTTTTAATGAATCGGTTTACTCATTGTATGTGCCCGACATATTCCTGAAGATTTCTCGATTCAAACTATCGAAAAGAGCTGTTGTTCATCCGTAAATGAGTAGATAGAAAGACGTTTTTTGAGGTAGAGTGATCGAGTTGGGAAACACTTGTAGATACTCCCATCGATATCAATATCGAATTTGCCACTGAATCCATCACATCAATACCTCGGATATATACCAATACTATTGATGTATTCGATCTCAGTAGGTATAAAAATATCTCTCGAAAGTCAGCATGAGAAAACAAACTCAAACTCATTACCATAGATTCGTATAATATCATATACATATATTCCATAGTCCCGAGATCACGTATCTATGATGAGCGGATCTCCGAGTATTGTATTCGTGATTTTGAGATTTATGTGTTTTATTCAGGTAGTGCGAGCAACTTGGATAATATCATCAAATGGCTTGGAAAGATCATATATATTGTATCCGATAGTCATGATCGTTCCTCATTGCTTGAAGAAAAGCAGGTTATTGATGACACGATCATATTCTAGATCAGAATAAAAGTCACGATTATTGATATTGGCATTGATTGTATGTGGCAAGGAAATGGGATTTTTGAATTTTTCAGATACATATATCTCTGGAAAATTCAGATTAGAAAACATACGAGTCTGGAATCCGCCCTTATGAGATAAAAGAATAAATTTCTGAAGTTCTGGATGGAGTAGTGGTTCACCACCAAGAAATCGTACATCATCATATCCGTTTTTTCTGAGAAAATGAAGAATACTAATAAAAGTAGAATATTTTTGATTCTTGATTGGAAGTGCTTCATTACTCATACTATCCTCAGCAAAACAGTAAGAACATTGTTGATTACAGGTATTATTGATAATAATATTTGGCATATGCTAGTCTGTTTCTTTTTTAATAGTATCAATTATTTTTTGACGTTC
>JAYVUT010000014.1:0-22169 GCA_043787675.1 Candidatus Altimarinota bacterium
GAGCCGGAAATCTTGCGGCCCATCCAGCAGGCCTTCCGGCAGCGGCAGCGACTTCCCGCCCGCGAGCACGCGGGCCAGCGCATCCATCTTCGCGTTCGCTTGCGCGGCGGGCATATCGCTGAAGAACGCCGGCATCGCCGTGCCCGGCTGGAGCCGGCTTGGCTCGTGCAGCCAGCGCAGCAACCAGTCCGTGCGGATGCGCGCGTGCATCTCCGTCATGTCCGGCCCGCGCAAATCTCCTGCTGAACGATGCCCGGCGAAGTCATGGCAGTTGATGCACCCCAGCCCGCCGTCGCTCTTGCCCAGCAGCTTCACGCCGTCAGCCACCTGTTGCGGTGAAGGCGGTGGCACGCTCGCGCCCTCGCCCAACTCAGCACCGGCCTGCTGCGCGAACAGTTTCACGAGCGGACGCGCCGCGTCGCCGCCGTGTTGCGGCTCCAGCTTCATCCAGGGACGCACGCGTTTGTTGTTCACGAGCACCTGCGAGAGCCAGCTCGCGCGCAGCTTGTTGCCCGCATCGGTGAGAGCAGGTGGCGCGTCGTTGCCTTCGAGAACGCGCTTGGCCGGACCGTAAAGTTCGTGGCACTCGTTGCAGTTCAACTGCCGCGTGAGCCGATGAAACTCCTGCAACGGCGCGGGCGAAATCGCCTTCACCGCGAGCTGTTCCGTCACCGAGCCGGGCCAGTCCCGCTCGCGATTTCCGAACGCCGTGTGCGGCACCGGCTCGGGCGCGAAGTGGTCGGACTCCCATTGCAGTTGGAGCCGCGCAGCCGCGCCCGGCGTGCGCGTGAACTCGATCCTCAACGCGCGTTCCCCGGCTTCGAGCTGCGTCGGCTTGGCTTGGATTTCCTTCCCATCCACAAAGACCTTTGCATCGGCGAGCAACGTGTAGCGTCCGGTGCGCGAGAGCTTCAGAACACCGTTCCACTCGACCTTGAAGTCCGGTGCCAGCGCGGGATGGATGGACTCACCCGTCAGCAGCGTGAAGTTCGGCGTGGGCAGGAGGAACTTGGCCGTGTTCTTGCGGTCCGTTGCCGTGGCGACGAGGCCAGCGTGCAACGGCTCCGCTCCGTGGCCGCGCACCGCCAAACAGAAGGCAACGAAGAGGCTCAACACTCCAAACTCCCAGCCAATCAGGCGTCGCATCGCGCGGTGCATGACGGAGGTTGTCGTCGAAGCCGGGCGGCGTGGGCAAGCGCAGACTCATGGAAGTCGGCACCGTTTCAATCTGTGTTTCATCCGTGTTTCATCTGTGGCTCAACTCGGTTAGGCTTCCTCCGCGCATGAAGACTCTTTACCTCGACGTGTTCAGCGGACTCAGCGGCGACCCGCACGAACGGCATAACGGTCTGGACACTGTCTCAAGCTTAGTCCCGGTGAAATTGCAAGATCGGTAAAAATGCCGATTACTCGCAGCAAGACGGAAAGACCCTATGAAGCTTTACTCTAGTTTGGCACTGAGTCGTACATATATTTGTGCAGGATAGGTGGGAGGCGATGATGATGGGACGCTAGTTCTGTCGGAGCCAACGTTGAGATACCACCCTTGTATATGTATGCCTCTAACCCCGCACAGCGGGGGACCGTGCTTGATGGGGAGTTTAACTGGGGCGGTTGCCTCCTAAAATGTAACGGAGGCGCACAAAGGTAGGCTAAGTCCGGATGGAAATCGGACTGATAGTGTATTCGCACAAGCCTGCTTGACTGAGAGACCTACAAGTCGATCAGAGACGAAAGTCGGTGAAAGTGATCCGGCACCAACACGTGGGAGTGGTGTCGCTCAACGGATAAAAGTTACTCTAGGGATAACAGGCTGATTGCGTCCAAGAGTTCATATCGACGACGCAGTTTGGCACCTCGATGTCGGCTCATCACATCCTGGGGGTGGAGAAGCTCCCAAGGGTATGGCTGTTCGCCATTTAAAGTGGTACGTGAGCTGGGTTCAAAACGTCGTGAGACAGTTTGGCCCCTATCTGCTGTGAGCGTTTAGATACTTGATGAGACCTGTTCCTAGTACGAGAGGACCGGAATGGACGAACCCCTGGTGGATCGGCTGTCAACCAATGGCACCGCCGAGTAGCTAAGTTCGGAATGGATAACCACTGAAAGCATCTAAGTGGGAAGCCAACTCAAAGATAAGGTATCTCAGCTGATTTAGTCAGCATAAGTGTCCTCGGAGACTACGAGGTTGATAGGATGCAGGTGTAAGCATAGAAATATGTGTAGCCGAGCATTACTAATAGCACGAATGGTATTTATACATGCTTTTTGTTCTGCTCTTTATTCTTTAGATTTCGATCTGATAGGAATGTTGGTATGAATATAATCTCAGAGTATGTTGGAAATAGAAGAAAACCAGCAATGTTTCTTTTTTATAAAATGTTTTAGAATAACATTCTTTTTTTCAGGATCTTGGTGTCTATAGTGCGAGGGGTACACCTGTTCCCTTTCCGAACACAGCAGTTAAGCCTTGTAACGTCGATGGTACTTCGTGGATTCACGTGGGAGAGTAGATAGGTGCCAAGATCTTGGAAAAAAGAAAATTTAAATTAAGAATAATGATTCTGTATTAGAGTGTTATACGAACATAAAAACAATCAAATTCTCGAATAATTCTCGAGAATTTTTTTGTATAGAATTCTTTTGACTTCCATGACTTTCTCTATATGCTCTTCTGGCTATCCGCCCGAGTAGCTCAGTGGAAGAGCAGCGCCCTTCTAAGGCGAAGGTCACAGGTTCGACCCCTGTCTCGGGCACCACTTCAGGGATCATTAGCTCAGTTGGTTAGAGCGCTTGGTCGACATCCAAGAGGTCACTAGTTCGAATCTAGTATGATCCACCATATCACTCCAGTACTCATATTTCTTATTTTCGGGCGATTAGCTCAGTTGGTTAGAGCACCTGTTTTACACGCAGGGGGTCATAGGTTCGAATCCTATATCGCCCACCATTTTCGAAAAATCAAAAATCCCTACTATTATGCTAGGGATTTTTTAGGCATAAAAGTTTCTTATCTTACTTATTTTTTCATATTTTCTCTATCATATTTTTCCTCGCTTTTTTTAGTTTTTCCATATAATCACTTTCTAGTATATAAAAATATTTCCTCATGCAGCTAATTCAATATGCTATTCGCAATATTCTTCGCAATATCTGGCTCTCTGTTTCATCACTCTTGATTATAGGGCTTTTGGTATTTTTTGTCCATATTCTTCTCTTAGTTATATTTTCGACAGATCGATTTATTACTTCGATCAATGATCGTATCTCGATAAATATCAACCTTCAGGATTGATATGATAATACACAGATTCGTTCGATCGAATTCCTCTCTGGTGTCATATCATCATTCTCCTGAGTACAGGTGGACTATATATCTCGTGAGGATGCTCTCACACTCCTCACAACTCGCAATCCAGATCTTGCTACACTCATTGAAAGAGATACCAATCCTCTCCCGAATAGTATCCGATTATCCAATATAAATATCAATCTCTATGCCTCACTTAATATATATATAGGGAGATTCCGCGATATACTCCAGTATGATCAGGGTTCACTCGACCGTAAACTTCTCGACTATCGTAGCCAATATGATCGTATTGCTAGTGTTGTCGATATGCTCCATATTCTTCAGATTGCCGTATATATTCTTTTGGGACTTTTTATCTTTACAGTTGCGATTGTCATATATATGGTAATTCACAACTTCGTATTTTTTCTTCAGGATGAAGTGCGTATTATAGAGCTCGTAGGAGGTCGTCCATCGTTTATTTACTGACCATTTGTTATACAAGGTATACTCTATGCTATGATCGCTACGATAATCGCAACAACTGTATTTATTGCACTTATTACCCTTATTCGTTCACAGTCTCTTTTTGTTGATTTTTCGCCATTTCTCTCTGATTTTTTGGTTGTTTTTACTACCTATGCATGGTTCAGTATTCCATTTTTTTCTATGCTGGGTGCACTTTCTGCATTTCTTGCTTCATGGAAGTATATACACTCTACGATAGGGGAATAAAAAATACCAAAAATCGATTTGCATTTTATGAAAACTTATATATACTCCGCTCGCATTTCGAAATTGCTTTTGTATACAAAACATATTCGAATATTCCCAAATGGTGCTGTAGCTCAGTTGGTTAGAGCGCTGCCCTGTCACGGCAGAGGTCGCGAGTTCGAGTCTCGTCAGCACCGCCATTTTTTCCCCATTTTTGGGGCCTTAGCTCAGTTGGCTAGAGCGCCTGTTTTGCACGCAGGAGGTCAAGGGTTCGACTCCCTTAGGCTCCACCATATTTATAGATTGTTAGATTGTTCGAATGTTTGAGTCTTTGATGACTCTTTCCGATCTTCCAATATTCCAAGATTCCAATACTCTAACTTTCAAATACTATGTGACTCCGCAATAAACGCCCACACAATATGGTCTACGCAGTAGATCGCAAAGGAGCTAAATCAGGTGGAAAAGTAGGTAATGCTATCAAACATTATAAAACACTCCAGACTCGTATTTCATTCGAATGAAATACGCTCTGGCTGCAAAATGCTATGACTCGAGTTCTTGCAAAGTTCAAGAAATATGCTGTCAATATCGCTAAAATCTAAAACACTAATTTCACTTCTATGCCACGACTTACTACCTACGCACATAAAAAGCTCAAAAAAGCTACAATCCGCATCGATAAAAAAATGCGAAAAACTAAGAAATAAAATTTGATTTTTTCTATTTTTCGATACAATTATTCCACTTTATTTTTTCTACCCTCATGGGTATCCTAATCTTTTCATATTATGGCTGATACTTTTGACCGTTCAAAACCACATATCAATATTGGTACTATTGGACACGTTGATCACGGTAAAACTACTACTACTGCTGGTATTTCTCTCGTCCTTTCAAAGAAATACGGAGGTGCTGCTTTTAAATTTGATCAAATTGATGCAGCTCCAGAGGAGAAAGCTCGAGGTATAACTATAAATACTGCTCATATCGAGTACTCTACTGGTACCCGCCATTACGCACACGTAGATTGTCCAGGACATGCTGATTATGTCAAGAACATGATTACAGGTGCTGCTCAGATGGATGCTGCGATCCTCATCGTTGCTGCAACTGACGGACCTATGGCTCAGACTCGTGAACATATTCTCCTTGCTCGTCAAGTTGGAGTTCCATATATCGTTGTGTTCATGAATAAGTGTGATATGGTTGATGATGTTGAAATGCTTGATCTTGTTGAGATGGAAATCCGCGAACTTCTTTCTAAATATGATTTCCCTGGTGATGATCTTCCAGTTATTCGAGGTTCAGGTCTCGTAGCTCTCGAGAATCCAGAAGATATGGATAAAGCGTATGGTGCTAAAACGATTATTGAACTTTTTGATGCTATCGAGCAATACATCCCAGTTCCTGAGCGGGCTCTCGATAAGCCATTCATCATGCCAGTTGAAGATGTATTTTCAATCAAGGGTCGTGGTACGGTAGTAACAGGTAAGATCGAACAGGGCGTTATCAAGGTTGGTGATGAAGTAGAAATTATTGGTATTCGCGATACTCAGAAGACTACAGTTACTGGTATCGAGATGTTTCATAAGCTCCTCGATCAAGGTCAGGCTGGTGATAATGCTGGTATTCTTCTCCGCGGTATTGAGCGAACTGATGTAGAGCGTGGACAAGTTCTTGCGAAACCAGGTTCTATCAAGCCTCATACAAAGTTTGAGTCAGAAGTATATGTACTCACAAAAGATGAAGGAGGTCGTCATACACCATTCTTCCAAGGGTATAAGCCTCAGTTCTACTTCCGAACTACAGATGTAACAGGTTCTATTGCTCTTCCCGCAGGAGTTGAGATGGTTATGCCTGGTGACAATATCCAAATGACGATAGAGCTCGGTGCCCCAATCGCTATGGATCAGGGTCTCAGATTCGCTATCCGCGAGGGTGGACGAACAGTTGGATCTGGAGTGGTTGCCAAAGTTCTTGCATAATAAGTTTTTTCTCTCATCCCGAGTTATCTCGGGATGGAGAAGATACTCATTATCTTATCAGGAAGTTCTGATAAGGTTCCAGGTATATGTCATTGCATTCTTCTGGTTTACTCGGAAAAATGGTCAGACCTTACATTCTTATTTTCTATTCTCTCTATGGTTACCAAAAAAACTGTTTCTACAACAAAAATTCGTCTCATCGTTAAGGCATTCGAGCATAAGCTCGTTGATGATGCGGTAACAAAAATCATCGCAACTGTCAAAGAAAGTGGTGCCGTAGTAGTCGGGCCAGTTCCACTCCCTACAAAGATCGAGAAAATTACATTGAATCGATCAACATTTGTCAATAAGAATGCTCGTGAACAGTTTGAGATTCGTCGTCATAAACGCCTCATTGATGTTATGGATCCAACTCCGAAGACTCTTGAGCTTCTTCAGTCTATCAACATTCCATCTGGAGTGGGAGTTGAAATCAAAGTAATGTAATTGATAGAATTTAGAATCTAAAATTTAGTAATAAAAAAGATTCAAGGCTCTCATCTCTAAATCCTAAACCCTAAAACTATGTCTCGTGTCTGTCAACTCACTGGTAAAAAAACAGCAGTAGGAAACAATGTTTCTCACTCAATGCGTCATACAAAACGTCGCTTCTACCCAAACCTTTTTTGGAGAAATATTAAAGATCCTCAAACTGGTATGGTAGTTCGTCTTAGACTCTCTGCAAAAGCTATCAAAACACTCAAAAAGAAAGGAATCATGTAAAAGAACTTAGAGCTTAGTGCTTGAGTGATGAGAAAAAGAAATTGCTCTCTAAAAAACTAAGTTCTAAACTCTAAATTCTACCCCTTGCCCGGGTGGTGGAATGGTAGACACGGAGGACTTAAAATCCTCTTCCCAAAAGGGAGTACGGGTTCGAGCCCCGTCCTGGGCACCATCAAAATCTAAAATTTATACTTCTAAAGTTTCTCATTATGCTCAAGATCCGTCTCTCTCGTGTAGGTCGCAAACATGTCGCTAAATACCGTGTAGTACTTACTGAACACCGCCAAGCTGCTAAGCATGGTTTTATCAAAATTCTCGGATCATATGATCCACATACAAAGGTTCTTATAATGGATATGGAAGAAGCTGCTGGATATATCAAAAATGGTGCTCAGTATTCCGATACTCTTACCAAGATTATCGCAAAAAAATAAACGTTTACCCTCGGAAATTCGAGGGTTTTTTGTAATCTTTTTTCTTATGACTGCTACGCAATATCTGAAATTCATTGTATCAGCTATCGTCAATAATATAGCTGCCATAGAGATAACAGAAAAACAAGATGAACTTGGTACGCTTCTCTCACTGCGAGTCGATGCTTCTGATATGGGATCCCTTATCTGAAAGGGTGGTAAAACTATAGATGCGGTACGAACAGTTATGCGAGTGTATTGATCGAAGGCAGGTATTCGACTCAATCTCCGAATTATCGAAGACCCCAGTAGAGTAGATAATATTTTATAATATATTTTACTTTTTTAGAACTTTCATTATAGTAACCGTATGACTGTATTTGATACTATAGAATTCGTGGATCTCATTCGCTATGGTATAGCCCTTGTTGTTATATTTGCAGCTCTTGCAGCTATTCTCTATACTATATGGGGATGATTTCTTATGATTCTTTCTGGCGGAATTGAGGAAAAAGTAAAATGAGCTGTCAATCATATTCGCCATGCTCTTATCGGTATTGTATTTATAGTAGGAGTACTATTTATAGTACCCCTCGTCACTGCAGCTATGGGGCTTCCATATTGAGAATATGCCAAACCATCAGCCGTATTTCAGACTATTAGTGACATATCTGATCATATATTTGGTGTTGAAATATGACCGAGTATAATCAATCCCTGATATAATAGCAATCTTCCCCCAGGTTTTTCTGATTTATAAATTTTTCTGATTCCTTTTTATATTCTTACTCTATTTGAATTATGGATTTCTCCTTTATACAATCAGCATCTGCTGCAGGATCAATCATAGATCCATCAGGATCATATACTCCAGCAGACATAATTCGAGTATGAGTATCACTCGTGGTTCTTGTTGCTTGACTCTGCTCAATTCTTTTCATTGTATGGGGAGGTTTGATGTTGATCCTTTCAGGAGGTAAAGATGAGAAAGTAAAACCTGCTATCAACTCTATTCGTTATGCTGTGATTGGTATCATTGTAATTGTGATTGCTATATTCGTTGCACCAAAAGTATCCGAGATGCTTGGACTTGGTACACACCAATATCTTTCCCCACAGAATATATTTAATACCATCAAGACTCTCATGAATCAAATATTCGGAGGTGGCACAGATACATATTATAATGGGGCACCAACTGGTACTCTACCATCAGGATTCTCAGATCTCTAGTATAGAATTATGAGTGAATAATACTCTTGAAAAGAGAATATTATTTATTTTTCTATCCCTATTTATGTTTGCAAAATCCCCTCCTTTTCATATACTGGATGGGATTTTTTAATATTTTTTCATATGTCAGATACCCCAGAATCAGCAGACCAGATCGTACCAGAAATGCCTGAAAACATAGACTCAGAGAGTGATTTTCTTGAGCTCTCGATAGCTGATACTCCAATACTATCAGGGCCTACTGCTATGATCGGAATGAACTATGATGGAGATAGTGATAGATCTCTTGTGAATGAGATGGAGACCTGTTATCTCGACTATGCCATGTCAGTCATCGTATCTCGTGCTCTTCCTGATGTTCGAGATGGTCTCAAGCCAGTACATCGTCGTGTACTCTATGCTATGTATGAAGGAGGAGTGAGAGCAACCGGAAAGTATCGAAAATCTGCTCGTGTTGTTGGTGATGTTCTCGGTAAGTACCATCCACATGGAGATACCTCGGTATATGATGCGATGGTGCGTATGGCTCAGGATTTCTCACTGAGATATCCACTTGTAGATGGACAAGGAAATTTTGGTTCTATGGATGGTGACAATGCTGCAGCCATGCGATACACTGAGGTCAAGATGGACAAGCTCTGAGAGCTCATGCTCTCAGATATCGACAAGGATACCGTCGACTGGAGAGATAACTATGATGCATCGACCCAGGAACCAACAGTTCTCCCAACTCGTATCCCGAACTTGCTCATGAATGGGGCAATGGGTATCGCTGTCGGTATGGCAACCAATATCCCACCACATAACCTCGGTGAACTCATTGATGCTCTTATTTTTCTTCTGAACCATGTTTCTCCAGAGACTGTGGCTATTGAGGAACTGATGGAGTTTATTCAGGGTCCAGATTTCCCAACGGGAGGTATTATTTATAATAAAAAGGATCTCCTCGAGGCCTATAGCCGAGGTCGTGGATCTGTGGTAATGCGAGGTCGGGTGGGCATCGAAGAGGGTAAAGGAGGGCGAGATATGATTGTGATAAGTGAAGTACCATATCAACTCAACAAAAAAGACTTCGTAGAAAAAATAGCATGATTGATTGTCGAAAAAATCATCATCGGTGTATCTGATATCCGAGATGAGTCGAGTAGTGAAGGAGTCCGGGTCGTACTGGATCTCAAGCGTGATGCATTCCCGAAAAAGATCATCAATCAGCTCTATAAGCTCACTCCATTACAAACGAGTTTCTCATATAATATGATCGCACTCACGGATCGTGGGATGCAACCGAGATTATTCAATCTCAGAGAGATGCTCATTGCATTTATTGAACATCGTCGTGAGGTCATCACTCGCCGTACTGGGTATGAACTTGCTCAAGCAGAGGCTCGTGCTCATATCCTTGAGGGACTCAAGATTGCACTCGACAATATCGATGCTGTCATCAGGACGATCAAAGAATCTAAGACTCGTGAAGATGCACATATGGCACTCATGGTTGGATTTTCACTATCAGAACGTCAGGCAACTGCTATCCTTGAGATGCAGCTTCAGCGACTCGCTGGACTCGAACGCAAGAAGATAGAAGATGAACTCATAGAGAAACTTGCACTCATTGCAGATCTTCGCAATATTTTAGAAACCCCATCTCGAGTATCTACCATGATTGGAGATGAGCTCACAGAGACTCGAGATAAATATAATAATCCTCGTCGTACTGAGGTACATATTGGTGCTATTGGAGAATTTAATCCTACTGACACCATCCCTAATGAAGATGTTGTTGTAACTATGTCAAAAAATGGATATATAAAAAGAGTCAAAGCATCAGCGTTTCGTACTCAGCGTCGAGGTGGTAAGTGAATTGCTATGTCAGTCAAAGATGAAGATGAGATTGAGACTATTCTTTCAACGAAGAATCATAATACCCTCATGTTCTTCACGAATACAGGTCGGGTATTTCGTCTTCCTACTTATGAAATTCCAGAGATGCAACGAACAGCGAAGGGTCAGCCAGTAGTTCAGTTTCTCTCACTCGCAAAAGATGAGTCGATCGCATCAGTACTTGATCTCACAAATATTCCAGGGAAACACCTCTTTCTCATATCCAAGGCTGCAGTCGTCAAGCGTATTGATATTGCTGATATCGCAAATATTCGCTCAAGTGGATTGATAGTTATGAAGCCACATGATGGTGATGCTCTCGGGTGGGTACGAGTGACTGATGGTACAGACAATATACTCCTCGTCTCTCGAGGAGGTAAAGCAATACAGTTCGATGAGAACGATGTTCGTGTAATGGGACGAGCTGCAGCTGGAGTCCGTGGTATGAAGGTAGCATCAACTGATGCACTTATTGTCTGATGTGTTGCAGGTAAAGAGGCTAAGTATATACTCACCGTTTCTGAAAATGGTATAGGAAAAATATCCGAACTCACAGAATATAGAGAACAGGGAAGAGGTGGATCAGGGATCAAGGTTTGAGCTACAACAGAGAAAACGGGTGCTATTATCGGAGCATTTACACTCACTATAGAAGAGAAAGAATCTAACAGTGTCATTCTCATATCCAAATCTGGACAGACAATCCGTGTTCCTCTCGCTGAGGTAAGGGTCACAGGGCGTACAACACAGGGAGTTATATTTGGTAAACTCAAAGACAAGAGCGATGCATTCACATCAGCTGCCGTGTCGCTCGGTGGCTGAGAAGAAGATGCTGAAATAATTGAATGAGGAGAAATAATAGCTGAGTAGTTCTATATTTTTCAGAGATTAGTCTAGCATTTTATGATACAATCCTCATTATTACCATTTTATATTTTTTCTGCTCTTTTCGTATTTTTGATGATTATTACCCCTGTATCATGATCAGAGGCTAGTATCATAGGTAATATCGCTAAAATCAAGAGTTATGAATCGTATCCTGATGGATCATATGTTTTACGTAGCTATGGAAGTGCTATTGCCATTGGTTCATCTCAGATTCTCACAAATGCCCATGTCGTACTCGGAAAAGATGATCTGCCGACAGGTAATTACGAGATATGCTTCTCAGCTGACTATACAATAGTACCTATATGTCGTGATACTGCTCGACTCATTGCTTATGATAGTGTTGCTGATCTTGCCCTTCTGGAACTCGGACATACCAATTCGCTTTCTCCGTTTGTTTTATCTTCTGCAAAAATTCCTATCGGATCATATGTTTCTATGTACGGCTATCCAGCTATTGGTGGAGATACAATTACGCGTACGGATGGTAAGATCGCATGATATGAACAGATGATGTACAAGATAGACGGTACTATCGATCATGGTAATTCAGGGGGATGAGCATTCAACAATTCGGGTGAACTCATTGGTATGCCAACAGCAGTAGTATCAGATAATGCATCACTTGGATACATGATTCCAATTAGTCGTATTACGAATTTTCTCCATAAGAAAACGAGTAATTATGAAACATCACTGCAAAAAACTGATCGATTATTCATACAATTTATATCTCGTTTGCAGTCGTATCGCCCCAATAAAAGTATGTATAGATGGAATAATATGATAATCCATAATCCACAGAGCTATGGATTCAGGCTGAAATCAACTATGATAAGTCCTGATAATCGTATGGCAATATGGACTCTCAATGATAGCCTAGATCGGGTATCGATAGCTATCGAGTGTAGTGATGATGCCGGTCAACTCACTGGATGGCAAGCTCGCAAGGATGGACTCAAAAAAGAAAAAGAAATCTATCCAGTATGGAATATACAAGAAAGAGAGGACTCAGATTATTTCACTATCACTTCATCACATAAGGATTATCCTCCAACTATAGTACTCTACTATAAGTGATATGATGCTTGTTTTGCTGAGATTACCGCTGTGGATACTAAAAAAGATATTAAATCTATAGAAAAGGCCCTTAAGTTTCTCAAACAACGGGTATCATTTCGTGGTATATATATCCCAGCACTAGGACAATCAAATCCATATTTTTCTCTTTCTAACATATCGAAAGATACTCGTATTATCAGATCTATCAACAATAATTGACTCATATCAGTACTTATTTGATTCGAAATTATTTCGGGTGATTGGTTCAATGCGACACTCGAAAAACGAGAATATAATACCCCTCAAGAACTAGGAAATATTCTCGATATGGATTTTGATGTTATTACCGATTGGAATTTGTATATAGATGCTATTGCGAATTTTGGTATCAATACATCAGAAATATCTGTACTTGATTTGAATGATGGTAACAAATGAGTTCTTGTATCTCGCTATGATAGCGAGAAAAAAACTACCACTTTCACATTCCAATATTTGTATAAAACTAAAATAGAAACATATGCATATTGGTCTTGGTCAGTGAGTAGGGATGGTGATTACCGCTCTTATGCCAATCGTTTCAAACAATTATTTGGTTCACTCAAATATCCAGGAACTCAATTCATCAAATAAAAATATATCTCATGCAACAATACCTCAGGCTTGAAGAAATCAAACTCGCACTCGCAGATGATGAAGCTCTTCTCGAAACCAAGATTCTCAAAATTCTTGATTGTAAAAAAGAAGATATCATCTCATATAACATCGTCAAAAAATCAATAGACTCACGAGATAAGAATGCTATCCTATTTATTTATAGTTTGGATATCGATCTCAAGCATAAAAATATCAAACTTACCAAGCCGAGTCTTCTCAAGCATAAGGCAAAATATGTTGAACAGTTTGTCTATGAAATTCCTGTAGTATCAAAAGATCCAAAGAGAAAACGACCTATTGTAGTCGGAACCGGACCTGCTGGTCTTTTTGCATGATTGGCTCTCGCACAAGCTGGACTCAATCCTATTATCATCGAACGATGAAAGGCATTGGAATGAAGACTGGTTGATGTTGGTATGTTCATAAAATGATGAGCTCTCAATAGTGATTCAAATATCCAATTTGGGGAAGGATGAGCTGGGACTTTTTCTGATGGTAAACTCTACACCATGATCAATGACCCAAGAAGTCAATATGTATTTGAGAAACTTGTCGAAGCGGGTGCTCCAGACGAAATTCTCTATACTGCGAAGGCTCATGTCGGTACTGATAAGCTTAAATTGGTTGTAAGAAATCTTCGAAGGAAGATTATTTCTCTTGGTGCAGATATTCGCTTTAGCACTTGTATGACTGATATGATAATCGAAAATGATATACTCAAGGGGATTGTGGTGAATGGGAATGAAATGATCAAAACTGATACATTGATTCTTGCTGTGGGACATTCAGCTCGGGATACCTATGAGATGATTTATGAAAAATGAATCAAAATAGTACCGAAAGAATTCTCTATGTGAGTTCGCATCGAACATGATGCTAATATGATTAATCAAGCTCAATTCTGAGATGCATGCGTGAATCCCAAGCTCGGAACAGCGAGCTATAAGGTCGTCACACACGGAACTGATACTCGAACTGTGTATTCATTTTGTATGTGTCCTGGTGGACATGTCATGGCAGCTTCATCTGAGAGTGGAAAATTATGTATCAATGGAATGAGTGAATATAAGCACAATAGCGGAATATCCAACTCAGCTCTTATGGTGCCTATTACTCCAGAGGATTTTGGTTCTGATCATCCACTCGCTTGAATAGAATTCCAGAGAAAGTGGGAACGGAATGCATTTATTCTTGGTGGTAGTAACTACCATGCTCCTGCACAACTCGTTGGAGACTTTTTGGCTGGAGTGCCATCAACCAACATAGGATCACTCAAAACCACTCATCTTCCTGGAATAAAGATGACATCAATAGAGGAGTGTCTCCCCGATTTTATCACTGCAGCACTCAAAAGATGAATTCGTGATCTCGATAAGAAGATCAAATGATTCGCATCGCATGATGCTATACTCATTGCTTTAGAGGCTCGGAGCTCTTCTGCAGTACGCATCTCTCGTGATCGAGAGACACTCGAGTCTAATATAGCAGGTATCTATCCGAGTGGTGAAGGAGCTGGATATGCTGGAGGGATCACTTCCTCTGCTATCGATGGGCTCATTGTCACCGAGCGAATCATCCAAAAGTATCTGGGTCAAGTATAGTATAGAAATCCCTGAAGGGATTTTTTTCTTCTCATATTCTTCACGGGCCCATGATTGACTTTATATTGAGTTCTTATACCATCGTATTATCTTAACTCTATTGTATGTTTTATATCCGATCTTTATGTATCTGACTTGTTGGTGTATCTTGTATTGGTACCAGCTTCGCAACAATTCCTCAACAGCCCGATTTCTCATATCATAGCTTTGCGAGTTGTAGTGAACTCGAGTCGACTATGCGAGATATCCTCCCGACGACCTACTCTGATGGTCGTATGTACAAGTGAGGGTGAGTCATGATGCTCGAGGCACAGTCTCTATGAGCACTCACTCCGACCACTGCGAAACTCGATACCACACCAAAATCTGATACCAATATCCAAGTAAAAGGAATCGATGAGGCAGATACTGTCAAAACTGATGGTAAGTATGTATATAGCTACCAAGAAGGGGAGCATGCGATAGGGATCCTCGATGCGAAGACTCTCATTAAGGTAAAAACTATAAGAGTACCATCAAACTACTCGAATCCACTTTTTTATATTACAAAAAATAAGCTGATACTCACAGCAACCAAGTATTCACAGAGCAATGCCTATTGGAAGTGATGGTACAATAACTCACAAAAATCTATCATAGCACTCTATGATATCTCGAACCCTGCTCGTGCATCACTCGTACGCAGTATCGAGGTTGATGGATCACTTTCAGATACTCGGCTCGGTGATACTGGTATCATGACTGCTATTGTCGCTACATCATATTGGATGCCACAGATCTACCGTCCATATTTTCAGGATACATCGAGCAAGATGGCACAACCAACTTTTGACTACAGTGCTGCGAACCTGATACCTCGTATATCGGATATGAGCTATCGTGCAGGCAAGTCGACTGTATCAACTCGTGGAATTGCAGACTGTACTGGTATGAAGTCTATCCTCCCAGATATCAAGACTCTGAAAAATTATTCTCTGAATCCAACCCTGACATCGATTCTTCGTTTTGATATATCGATTCCAGCGAGTCCGATAACATCCGAGATTGTCCTCTCAGATGCGGGACAGATCCATGTCACATGAGACTCTATCTATCTCACTGCGAATATGTGGTCACCTCGTAGTGTATCGACTTGTCCGCCCAATGCGAAGTGTATGCAATCCCTTATCTATAATCCAGGAACGAGTAGCACTCTCATACACAGGTTTGCAATTACTAACGCAAGTATTCGCTATATCTATTCTAGACGCATAGATGGCTCTCCACTCAACCAATACTCGATGGATGAGAACGCTTTTTGAGAATTCCGTATCGTCACCACGAACTCGAGTTGGTCTGGTGGTGTGAATAATTCTAGTACGAGCGTATCTATAATGAGTTCAACTGGAACAATTGTTGGTTCACTCTCAAACATTGCTCCAGGAGAGAACTTCCAGTCATCACGATTCATCGCAGATCGTCTCTATCTCGTCACATTCCAGCAGATCGATCCACTCTTCGTCATCGATCTCTCAGATTCCAAAAATCTGAAAATTCTCGGAGAGCTCAAAATCCCAGGATACTCAACCTATCTCCATCCCTATGATGCTGATAGACTCATAGGAATCGGATATGATACAAAAGTAAATCAGTGGGGAGGAACACAGAATGCAGGAATCAAGGTCGATCTCTATAATGTTCGAGATGTGAAGAATCCTACTCGTGAAGCGAGTCTCGCACTCGGAGATATTGGATCCGCATCGGATGCTCTCTGGAATCCCAAGACATTTGTATGGTATAAGGAGAAAAATCTCCTCCTCATACCAGTAACTCTTATGACTTCCGCTGGAAATGCAGAAAATACCTATCTCTCAAAATCAGCATTTCAGGGAATGGTGGGACTCTCGATCACTGCAGGGAATATCTCAGAAAAATTCAGAATCACTCATATGTCTATCCCTACGAGTGTGAATGATGCATGGAAAAAAGAATGTGCACAATATACCCAGACCAATATAGGGTACAAGTTCTATATTCCTGAGTACTGCAAAACCTGAGCAACCGTGGATATGTATATCGCCAACACTCTCTGGAACTACTCATCTGACTTCATTTCTCGTATTCTCTATGTTTGAGAAAATCTCTATACGATAGGAGCTTCTCGTATACAGTCTCAGGCATTTGCAAGCCCAATGATTCACGGCAGTCGCGAACTTCAAAATTCAGAATCGATATGGATATCCGATGCCTGTAGATACCATGTCTATGATGACCAAATAGAAATAGTTTGACTTTTGTATTCATTTTATTAAGATAGTTTCATCAAAAGCAATCGAGTGGTCAACACCCACGAGCTCAGGAAAGAACAGCGAAAGCCTACTAGAATCCTGCGAAGTCGAAATACTCCGTCAAAAAAATATAATCAAGTATAGCCTCGGTGGCACCTTTCCGTAAAACGAACCGAAGCACATAGAAAATATTTCTGTGTGCTTTTCTATTTTTTTAAACTGTAATATTTATTATGCACCGAACACATACCGCAGGCGAACTCAATGCCTCTCACATCGGTCAGACTGTCACTCTCTCTTGATGGGTAGCCAATCGTCGTGATCATGGAGGACTCATATTCATCGATCTGCGTGATCGGTACGGTATAACACAAACCGTATATGATCCTACTGAAAATGCTGACGCCCATGCCGTGGCAGATACGTTCCGCTCGGAGTATGTCGTGAAGCTCACAGGAACGGTACGAGCTCGTCCAGAAGGACAGACGAATGCGAAGATCTCTACAGGGGATATCGAAGTGATTATCTCTCGTGCTGAGCTACTCTCAAAATCTGACGTTCCACCATTCGAGATCAATGAACATACTGGAGCGAGCGAAGAGATCCGTCTCAAGTATCGCTACCTCGATATGCGTCGTAAATCCATATTCGATAAGATCGCATTCCGAGCTCAGATGAACAAGTTCACTCGTGATTGGTTCACGGAAAGTGGATTCATGGAGGTACAGACTCCGATATTCACTGTGTCTTCTCCAGAAGGGGCTCGTGACTACCTCATTCCATCTCGTCTTCATCCAGGCAAATTCTATGCCCTCCCACAAGCACCACAACAATACAAGCAACTTCTCATGGTAGGAGGAGTAGATAAATACTTCCAGATTGCTCCATGTTTCCGTGATGAGGATCCTCGTGCCGATCGTCACTCGTGTGAGTTCTATCAGATTGATTGTGAGATGAGTTTCGTAGATCAAGAAGATGTGTTTGTGGTTGCTGAGTCTTTTGCGAAAGATCTCATTAATACAATTACGGATAAAAAACTCGTAAAAATGGAATCAGATTCTACGTTCAAACGATTCACTCATAAGGAAGCAGTTGATCTCTATGGTTCAGATAAACCAGATATCAGGTTTGATATGCACTTCGAAGACTTCACGGCTGACTTCGCTGATTCAGGATTCTCACTCTTTGCAAAAACTGTTGCCGAGGGGGGAATCGTAAAAGCGATGAAACTCGAAGGGAAGACTCTTTCGAGATCAGAGATTGACTCTCTCACCGAAGTAGCCAAATGATTCGGTGCTGGAGGACTCGCTTATATCATCTACGACGTTGAAGGTCCAAAATCTCCTATTCTCAAATTCTTCACCGGTAATGAGCTCGCATCACTTGAGGCAAAACTCTCACCAAAGGTAGGAGATATGATATTCTTCGGAGCGGGAGAATACAAGACGACTTGTAAAGTGCTCGGTGGAGTACGTCTTGCATGTCGAGACAGATTCGCACTCGTGAACCGAGAAGAGATCGCATTTGCCTGGGTGACGGATTTTCCGATGTATGAACAAAAAGATGATGGAAAATACGACTTCGAACATAACCCATTCTCGATGCCTCACGGAGGTCTCTCGGCATTCGAGGGAAATCCTGATCCACTCTCGATCTATGGATGTCAGTATGATCTCGCGTGCAATGGATACGAGGTCCTCTCAGGCTCGATCCGTAACCACAATATTGAGTCTCTCGTGAAGGCGTTCAATATAGTAGGTAAGGGAGAACAAGAGGTGAAGGACAAGTTCGGTGCGATGTACACAGCGTTCCAGTATGGTGTGCCTCCACATGGAGGATTCGCGTTTGGATTCGATCGTCTCCTCATGATCATCCGCGACGAGGACAATATCCGTGAGATCTATGCATTCCCGAAGTCTGGAAAAGCGGAAGATGCGATGATGAATGCTCCTGCAGAAGTGGATGAGATACAACTTCGTGAGCTACATATCAAGGTGAGGGAGAGTGGGAAATAAGCTAGATAATAAAAAAGACTCCAATCTAAATTTGGGTCTTTTTTATACATAAAATATTTACTTGATAAAATCAAGGAAAAGATATACTTGATCTACCACAGCACATCTCGACACAATTTTTTTATGCTTGAAAGTATAAATGGGCAAATTATTTGCCTGATCCAATTATGCCTTTAAGCATAAGTTGTGTCTGTGTTGTGGTAAACATCAAGGCGGTAGTTTGCCCTTTTTTGTTTATTTACTTCCTTATTCTTTTTTATGAATAATCCAATATCTAGTTCGATTGTAACACATTTAGAGTTCTTAGGTTTTAATATTGAAGATGGTACTAATGATGGACCAAGCGATATTCTTTACTGTAAACATGAGTCTAGGTCAAATATAATCGCATTTATATCAAAGAATGATATCGTCATCTTACAATCTACTTATTCATGAATTGAATGAAATAGTATGAAATTACTAGAAAAAATTAATGAAATACACTCAAGAGTGAGTTTTACACGTTGGTATATAGCTGATATGTCTGAGAAAGATAAAAGTATCAGAATAGAAATGTCTTTGAAATGATATAATAGACAAGACTTTGGAGAAGCAGTAGAAAGTCTTGAAAAAGAAATTTCTATAAATCTACCTGAGTTATCTAAAATATAGCTTTATAAGCAACTCTCAATTTACTTGGGGATTTTTCTGTTGATATTCCCCCATTTTTCTCTATCATAAAACTATGAATGCACTTCTCATCATCCTCGCCTCTGCTCTCCTCATCTGGATCATCGGTACTCTCCTCGCGATCCGAGGTATCGAAGAGCCTAAATACGAGCTCGTAGAAAAAAAAGACGGATATGAGATCCGTGAGTATGCGAGCTATATCGTAGCGGAAGTAGAGATCGAGTGAGATATGAAGACGGCTCTGAATCAGGGGTTCAGGCTACTCGCAGGATATATATTCGGAGAGAATACTCAGAAGGAGTCAGTGAAGATGACTGTGCCAGTGATGGAGATGAGTGCATGAATGTCTGAGTCTATCAAGATGACTGTACCTGTCATAGAGAGTCTCGCGAGTTCAGGGAAGCGTATCATCGCATTCACCATGCCGAGCAAGTATACGCTCGATACCCTCCCAAAACCCTCTAATGCAAATATATGATTTAGAACTGTAGAGAAGTCTAGGAGAGCCGTACTTCAGTATAGCTGGTATGCGACAGAGGCGAGAGTCGATCAGAAGAAAAAACTCCTCACAAATGCCCTCATTCGTGATGGATTCAACATAAAATGAGAAATCATCTCTGCTCAGTACAATCCTCCTCTGAGCTTCCCACCACTTCGTAGAAATGAGGTGATGGTCGATATAAAGTAGATTATTTGCTTATGAGTTTCTCGATATCTCCCCTCATCGAGAGGGGACTGGTCGTCGGAGCATAGCGATCAACCACATTTCACTCTCTATCCACGAGGAATTTTGCGAAGTTCCACTTGATAGCATCACCGAGGATCCCACCCTTTTCTCATTTGAGAAATTGGTAGAGTGGGTGTGCGTTATTACCATTAACGTCAATTTTCGCAAAGAGTGGAAATGTGACTCAAAAGTTCATCTTGCAAGCGGTTGCCATATTTTCATCGGTCTCTGGTTCTTGATCTAGGAACTGATTGCAAGGGAACCCGAGTATCATCACATCATCATGAGAATAGGTATTCCAGAGAGTTTCGAGCTCTTCGAACTGTCATGAGAGACCACACTTGGTGGCGGTATTGACGATGAGGAGAACTTTCCCTCTATAGATATCCATCTTTATGGATTCGTGATTGGCTTTCTGGATGGTGATGTCGTAGATAGTAGTATGCATATGAGAAGAGTATATGTATTTTTCTTATTTTAGATAGTATATATTATACTGTATATTCTATATTTGTATCAGTATTTTTAGTGTTGCGAATTGTAATATATGTTTCTATATGATATTGTGAAACGTACTATTATTCATATACATACGTATGTTCCATTTTATTCATCGTCTTTGATATCTTTTTGCTAATACCATCCATCAAGATACCAAACATCATAGCTACCATCATCTACTCAAATATGTATTCATATTGCTCATTTGACAGTTTGGTGTTTTCTCTGCTTTCGCGGCTGTATCTCCAGTATCTACTGTGAATAAGCAGAACTATATCTATGTCCAGAGTAGTCCAACTGTAGATGATGCATGGATCGGTACACGTGTATCACCATCTCTCCCAGCTGCAAATATAGATACCTCAGTACCAGTTCTTACATGAGTAACTCAGAATATAGATGTTTCATGGATTGGTAATGGTATCAAGAAAAAGAAGGTAATATCAAATTATTCTTCTGGCAAACTCAATATTAGTGCTGCATCCAGTACATCCACCACCGCTCCAATTATTTATCCATCTTTTGCTATCCAGTATACCACACCAAATGGTACCCTACTCAATAATATATCGAGTCCCAATAGTGTTGTTTCATATATCTCTCCAGTTACTACTGTATTTGGTCGAAATGGTGCTATTTTCGGACAGTCAGGAGACTATATTACTACTCTGGTGACAGAATGAAGCAATCTCTACTATACTCAGGCTCGTTTCGATGCTGCATTTGGACTCAAGACAACAACCAATTTGTTAGAATGAAGCAATCTCTACTTCACAAATCTCCGTGCACAAAATGCTCTCTCAGGAACTCTCTCTACAATCCATACAGATATTGCTACTGCAACAGGGGATATAGCAACCTTATCAGGCTCACTCACATCGCTCACAACAAATATAAATACCCTAATAGGTATAGTTAATAATAACTATTCAGTATTCTCAGGATGACTCGCAAACACGAATTCTATAGTTATCTCACTCTCATGAACAGTGACTACACTTTCTGGTTTCCTTTCTAATCTATCAAGTACTGTATGAAGTATATCATGATCATTATCAAATCTACAATCTGTAGTAAATACTCTATCAGGTTCTCTAGCTTTTACTACTAATGATATATTAACTCTCTCAGGAGCTCTATCGAATCTGACAACATCTATGAGTACTCTCTCTGGTACAGTTAGTAATATCCTCTCAAGTGTCTCATCTCTTTCTGGATCTATAGTCACTACGAATTCTACACTTGCCTCACTCTCATGAGTGGTTACGAGTATGGCGAATAATCTATGAACCCTCTCTGGACAAGTTGCAACTCTCCAGTGACTTTCTCATGATGCTCTCACTCTCGGATCAGCAAATGGGCTCTCACTTGCTGTGCAACAACTCTCACTTGCTCTCGCCAACTCTACAACTACAGGTGCTCTCTCCATGACTGATTGGAATACATTCAATAATAAAGAATCTGTTCTCACATTTGCCACTGGAGTCACTCGAGTA
>JAYVUT010000015.1:0-17246 GCA_043787675.1 Candidatus Altimarinota bacterium
CTCAGATTTTTGGATGATGACAGAAGCTTCAGTTGGGATTTTTGTACTCCCATCCTCACTCATAGAAACGAGTGGTGATATAGACTACCTGAGACGACACTCCCTCTATAATATAATCAGAGGACCACAACAAACAATCGAGGATGTCATCAAGTCACTCATCGAGTTCGGATATACACATGCATCCCATCTCGGAGAACTCGCAACCTATCGCCGTGAGGGGAGCATCATCACGATCACAGATTCCCATAGTGGCAATCAGATACTCATCGAGTGGTTCGATATGGAGATTGACTCTATCATAGAGGTCGACTCTCGATCAGGTGAACGCAAGTATCGAGATACTATCAGTATCAAAAATCAGAAACTTGAATCGACTCCAATAGAGAGAAAAGTAGGAATACCAAATATGGATCTACTCGCTGTACTTATGTGAGATAATATCAGTCTTTTTGGTTGTGACTTTCTCCCTTATATAGAAGAGTTACGACATGTTTCTCATTTTCACTATACTGATTTCCATAGGGAGAATGCACTATCACTCTGAGTTGATATACCCACAATAGAATATATTGATGCGTTACTTACTTTTTTGCGAGAAGAGAGATGAGAACAGAGAGTAATAATATATACCAAATTCGTCAAAACAGTACAAGAATTCATCGAGTTCCATGCACTCACTCATATCGAAGTAATAGAAGTAGCAAAATGAGGCATGGAAAGTTGTATAATGAAAAATACCATAGTAATAACGGATGATATAATCTGACAGGTATTTATCAGAACCAGGAACAAAAAATCAATTGCCAAACATCTCGATCTCCTACTCTCGCTCGCTCCAGGTGATCTAGTAGTACATCGTGAACATGGGATCGCACTCTTTCACTCTGTGACCAAAAAATCTACTCTCAATCTCGAACGAGAATATCTAGAACTCCACTATGCTCTCGGGGATAAACTCTTCGTTCCTCTCACAGAGATATATAGAGTGAGCAAATATCTGGGCAATCCAGATGTAGAATTGACCAAACTCTCAGGAAAAGAATGGGAAAAAACAATGAATAAAACCACCGAAGAGATCGAGGCAATCGCAGTCGATATTCTCGAAACGAATGCGAGGCATTCTCTTGCGAAAGGGAGATCTTTTGCAAAATTCCGCGACAAAGAAAAAGAGTTCCAAGATACCTTCGCATATGAGTATACCAGGGATCAATCGAGTGCTATCGAGGACGTATTCATCGATATGGAATCAGAAGTAGCTATGGATCGTCTCATATCGGGTGATGTCGGATTCGGGAAGACAGAGATCGCGATGAATGCTATCTACAAGGCAGTACTATCAGGAACTCAGGTAGCTGTCATCTCTCCCCTCCTTGTGCTCGCGGATGAGCACTATGAGACTTTTGTAGAGAGACTATCCCCTTTTGGTGTACGAGTTGGTATCATGACACGGATGAGCTCAGATCGTGAGACCCAAGATACACTCGATAGTCTCAAAAATGGTACTATCGATGTCGTCGTCGGAACGCATCGTCTCCTCTCGGAAGATGTGAGATACAAGCGACTCGGACTCCTCGTGATCGATGAAGAGCACAAGTTCTGAGTGACACACAAGGAGCGCATCAAAAAAATTCGAGCCGGAATCGATATACTCGCACTCTCTGCAACTCCGATCCCTCGAAGCCTCAATCTCGCACTCTCAGGACTCAAGAAAATATCTATCATCGCAACTCCTCCGAAGAAGAAAAAACCTATCGAAACAATCATCACAAGATGGGACGCGTGAGTGATTGCTCATGCTATAGTCTATGAGCTCAATCGCGGATGACAAGTTATCATACTCCACAATAGAATCAGAGGGATGGATGCACTGGCAAAAGAGATAGAAAATATTGTGATAAGTGGTGTCTGAAAAAATATCCCAAAAATCGTTGTGACACATGGACAAATGCCAGGTGACGAGATAGAAGACCGTATTCATGCATTCAAAAAAAGAGAATATGATGTCCTCCTCTCAACTACTATCATCGAAAATGGAGTCAACTTCCTCTCCGCCAATACCATCATCATCATCGATCCTGAAGAGTTCGGTCTCGCGAGCCTCCATCAACTGCGTGGTAGAGTCGGACGCAAGGATGCTGATGCCTATTGTTATCTGATGTATCGCAAGCCCGAGCTCAACAAAGATGAGAAAACGAGACTCATCACGATCGCCAACAATACGCATCTCGGTGCAGGATTCGAGATCGCAATGCGAGATATGGAGATACGTGGAGCCGGAGATGTGCTCGGGATCAAACAGTCTGGTCGTAGCAAGGATATCGGTCTCACCCTCTATTTCAGGCTTCTCGAGGAGCGTATAGCTGAGCTCAGACAAGAGAAAAAGAAACGAATCCTCACAAAAATAGAACTCGATATTTCCTATATTTTACCAGACGAATATTTTCTCTCTGAGGCTGATAAGCTCAATTTTTTCAGGGAAATCGAGTCACTCGAGACAGTGGAAGAACTCGATGAGATGGAGAATGAGATGGATACAAATGGAAATCTCTCAAACCTATTTCTCATAATCAGATCTCGCCTCATACTCTCGGACTATGGTGTTGTGAAGCTCTCCAAAGTAGGAATAAACTATGTATTCGATCTTGATGAGAGAACCACTAGTACGGATGCCAAGAGATTTCTCGACCGATTCGATACAAGACACAGCATGATACTCCTCTCAGTACGCAAAATCCGAATAGAAGCACAGTACTGGAAAACAGTAGAAAAATTCCTCAAAGATATAATTCTATAATTTGTCCAGTCAAAATACAATATAAATCTTCTTAAAAAGAGGATTTTTTTGTGGAATTGGGATATGGTGAAAATATGAAACAAATATTCATTATCATTGTGTCTCTCGGGACTCTCATAACTATTGGAATAGGTATATATTTCTGATTTTTGTACCAGAAAAAAAACTGGAATATAGAAACTACTACCACTATCAATACTACAGTACCTACGTATGAAGATCTGAGAATCACTGCAGCGAAACAAAATGAGAAAAATAGTGATATCTATAATACTGCTCTGCAAGATCAAAATATACTGCTCTGTGCAGCTATCTCGGACCCTCTCCAGCAATCTGACTGTCGAGATATGATCATGGCGAATACTGCGAAAAAATCTGGAACTATCGAAACCTGTGATACCCTCATATCCACTGGCATCACTCTGATATGTCGAGATGTGATATCGAGTGATAGGGCTATAACTATGAGCGATCGTGCTCTCTGTAGTCAGGTGAGGGATACAGAACGCAGATCGAGTTGTGAGACGTCTATCGATGAGGTACAACTCGGGATCAGAACTCGAGATCAGACTATCACTCGAGAATTCTGTGATACTCTCTGAGAACACTATCAATCTATCTGTCTCACACAAATTCATGAGATAGATGAGACAATTCTCTACAGAGAAGCTATAGCCGCAAATGATCCGAAGCTCTGCGAAAAAATAAAAACTATAGAGCTCGCATCAATATGTCAAGATACTATCAGGCTCAAGTCAGCTGTAAATACAGATAATACTACTCTCTGTGAGACTATCATAGATAGCGACAAAAAACTCTACTGCCTATCGCAAGTATCGAAAACTGCAGATATCACACTCTACAAAACGGCTATAGCTGGAACAGATACTATATCATGTCAGAAAATCATAAATACCAATCTCCGTAATAAGTGTAGTGATACGATCATCATAACAACAGTCAAAAAATATAAAAATATAGTACTCTGTGATGGTCTGACTGCTACTGGTATGATCAGTGCTTGTCGTCAGATCTGACAATAAATATCTCCTATGCTCCGAATACTCATCTGCATCTCTATACTCATATATAGTCTCACTCTCGTGGAGAGCACGAGTGCGGCTGTGGCATATACGCCAGGACCAACTATCGCTATGACCTGAGCAAATACGAGTACCCGATTTGATGTTGCGAGTATCCTGATTTCAGATGGTGCTACTGAGTGATCGCCATCTCTGATTACTGGTGACAAGACATTCACAGGTACTTTTTATGCCAAAAATATCGGATGGATAGTATTCGCAAGTGGCTCCAATCAAGTATCACTCAATTGTGGATGACAATCTCTCTCCAATCTAGGGAGCAACTGTACTCTGGCTGGGACATGATGGAGTGAGAATGTTGGAGATATATACTTTGGGAGTGGTACCTCTATCACCTATAATCCTACTACATGACTCCTCTCTGGATCTGCTCTGACTTTTGCCTGAGATATCGATCTCACAGGGATTGCCCTCCCACTCAGACCTGTCACACTGAATGAATCAACTCTCATAGCCAACCATATAGCAACGCTCTCAGTCTCAGGTGCATGGATGTATGATGCTGGTGCACTTGGATGGCAAGGATCAGCAAGTATAGGGCTCGATGCACAGAGCATCACTGGAATGAATGGCATCTATAATACAGTAGATCTCTCTCTAGCAAATACATATACTATCATGATCCGCGATACCAATGATAGCAGAACGGAGATATCTGGATTCATCGTGAGTTCTAGTACTCCAGTCACATCTCTAGAATCTGGGACATACCATGCAATTGATTTTTGTACGAATTATCCTACAGATCTCAGTTGTCCAGATGGAGCTACTCGTAGAGCTACTACGCTCAGTCAGCCACCAGTATCACCCGTGATAGCCGACGGGAGTGATATATATACTCTCACTCTAGGGGCTCGAGACAAATATGGGAATAGAGTCACATCTGGTACTCTAGATATAAAATATGATACTACCGTGAAAAACATACAAACAGAGGATAATTTTAACTACCTATTTCCTGTATGTGCTGATGCTATTGGTATCTCAGGTTTTGTAGATGCATGCGGGGAATGGAGATATACGAGAGCGTTGAATACCTCAGATATCACATATATACTCCACAGTACCGCTCCAACCAATGCGGGTAATGAGATCACTCTCAATACTGTACAATACAATGGATCAGATATAACACTCCCCATATGGCGAGTTCCACTCGATTTTGTTCCATTATTCACCTCGAGTATATCGAGTACAGATCCTCCGATCGTCAATACTCCCCATACATTCGAGATGAATATAGTACGAAACGGCTCAACAGCAATCGTACCGACTCTCATAACAACGATGCAGATCTGAGATGGATCGAGTGCTGAGTGGAGATCTCTCTCGAGTGCACCTGCAGCGAAGTGTAGCAATTATCCATTCACCCTCGCAACTGATCCAATTTGTGATTGGAACAACTTATCGAGTATTGCAACGATATCATCGACTCCTTTTGTATCAACTGGTACCTATACTACATGGCTCGCAAGTCCAGTGAGTGAGGCAACTACTATGACAGGATATATCTACTATAGCAATGGTCTGTCAGATATACTCTATATCACGAATATAGGAAGTATCCCTCCTGCGACAGAGCGTACTCAGCGAATACGAGTTCTCGGACAATCTGGAGAGTGAGTTGGTGGTGGAGCTCTCACGCGTGTAGGTGTCATCAGTGATGTCCGTAAACAGATTGCCCTCCTAAACCGAAACCGTACCGCCTATGATGATGTAGACTACTTGGTGATCAACGGAGACTATAGTATATCTGATATGACACCATTCGACGGTGGCACTGGGGTCAAGGCAAAACGTACGATCATAGCACTCGGTGGAGATATAACCATAGATACAAACATCTCTCTCAGGAGTAGTCCTCTCGCGATAATAGCACTCACAGATGCTTCTGGAAAGGGATGAACTATCAAAATAGCAGGACCGACACGAGATATACATGCCTCTCTCATAGCAGAACATGCTATTGTATCAACCGTGAGTGATTCCCAACTCTATATCCATGGATCTCTCGTATCAGCCAATCCCCCACGGGAGATTGCTCCGACTGGATGCCCATACTTTGCTCAGACAGGCTGCGTGAGATCCTACTATGACCTCCCAGGATCTCGGGATGCATACTCAGCACTCACGCCAGCAGATCGTATGGCAAAACAGAGTACTGGTGGCAGCATATATCCATCTCCTCTCGTGATCGAGTGAGATCCGCGACTCATCCATGATCCAGCTCCAGCAATGAGCAAATAAATTTGCTCGAGAAGCAAAATTCTATACACTACTTTGAGTATATCTCTCAGAGAATGTACTCTATTATTTTTTGATCTATTTGCTTATGAGTATGATGAAAGAGTTCCGAGATTTCGCGATGAAGGGAAATGTAGTGGATCTCGCGGTAGGTGTGGTTATCGGTGCTGCATTCGGCAAGATTGTCACCTCTCTCGTCGAGGACATCATGATGCCAGTTATCGGTTGGATAGTGGGCAAAGTAGATTTTTCACAGATGGTACTCCATCTCCCCTCTCTCGTAGCTGGTCAGAGTGAGGTAGCACTCAAGTATGGATCATTCCTCACGATACTCGTGAACTTTTTGATTGTAGCATTTGCTATATTCATGTTCGTAGTGAAGCCTCTGAACAAGATGAAAAAACCTACTCCAGCACCAGTTCCAACAGGACCAACTGATGTAGAGCTCCTCAGTGAAATACGTGACCTCCTCAAAAAGAAATAGTAGTATATACAAAAAATATACTCTATTAAGAGAAATCCACTCCTGATAGAGTGGATTTTTTGTAGTAACATTCTGGGAAAAATCTGTCTTATGCGATATATTCGAATAAATTCTATTGACAATAATATTTTTTGAGTACAATATAATAAGTTTATAAATAAAATCTCATACTATGAGCCTCAAGCAAAATATCGCAGCAACTATACTAGCGAGTACAACACTCGGTGCATCAGCACAATCGACCGGCACTCAGAGTCTCGGTAACCGAACCACTGAGAATGTCGCCTCTACTCTCACTATCCCTCTCAATAGAGATATCACTATCGGTGGAGTGAGATCATCTCAGTTTGGATCTGGGATACAACTCGATATGGTCGCATGAGATACATCTGGAGCGATAGCTCTCACTGCTGAGTCTCTCAAAGATGCAAAAGCAGGTACTATAGCTATTGCTGGACAGATCAACCACAATACTGCTCTCACTGGACATATATCATCTCGAACTGAGACAGCTCGATCAGCATACAATAACTCTACATACTCTGGTAATCTCCGAGGGGAACAAGTAGGTGCGAGTATCACAACTACTGGAGTAGGACCATTTGTATCCGCCTCTCTCGGTGTCACTCATGGTCGCTCTCATGATATAGCTCTGAGCTCAGGTAATGCACTCTCGACTATAGCTCGTACTGTAGACACTCCTACTGAGATACAGACATGGGCGGATACCTACAATACAACGAGTACTACCAACTACCGATGAAGCCAATGGAATAGTGTCACTGCAGGATGAGCTCTCGATATCGGCAATAGTGGGCGACTTGCCCTCCGAGGTGGAGCTACTCACAATAGTATATCTGGTACTACCGCTATATATGGAGCAGAGTATACGGGATATATGGGACAACAGGGCAAGTTCTCCGTAGGATATGACCGCATAGCGAGAGATGTAGATCAGGCTCGTATCAGCTACAGCTACCCTATCAGTCGCTCTGGTGCTATCACTGTTGGTATATCACATACATCTGGTGCCATACGCGATACACGTGCGATGATCGGACTCACATTCGCACTCGGAGGTGATAGTAACCGAGCGAGCTACAACCGAGCAAGCGTCAACCCTGTCGATGCTCGTACTCTCGCCCGATCGACCGCTCGTACCGAGCATATTGCTCCACTCGCATCTCTCGGCCGAGTAGAGACCCTCGTATCTGCTCCGACTCTCGTATCGACTACCAAGACTGGAACAGTACTGAAGGATATCAGTGCTCCCGTGATCACCCTCAGTGGAGCCTCCACAGTCAGTCTCACCGTATGAGATATCTATACCGAGCTAGGAGCGAGTTGCGTAGACAATCTAGACCCAAGCTGTAGTGTAGTCATCTCGGGTGTTATCAACACAGCAGTGGCTGGTACATACATACGCACCTATACCGCGACTGATGCTCGGTGAAATACGAGCAGCAAAACTCGTAGTATAGTCGTAGCAGCTGCAGATCCTGCTCCTATAGCAGGTGGTACATTCGCGAGCCTCGGAAATATGACGGTAAGTGACAATGCATGATTCGGATCAATCACTATCAATGCTGGTGGTGTTACGGATACACTCGGTCGGACGATCATATATTCTACTACAGGACTCCCGGTTGGGCTCTCTATCAATAGTAATACAGGGGTAATCAGTGGAATCTACGATGCTACTTTTAATGAAATATTTACTTTAAGTATAAAAGCTCAAGCTATTGGTAGTAGTCAATCTCTTTCTAAGACATTCATCCTGACAATCAGAAATGATGGATAAACTCAATCCAATAAAAAAAGCCCTTTAGGGCTTTTTTTATTGGATACGAATATTTTTGATAGTTGTTCAAATTGGTAATTTTAAATTGGAACTTGCATTCATAGGAGTCCAAACATTTCCTATTACAACTTTTGTTGGAATAGTAGAAAGCGTAACAGGAATATTTATTCATCAATTCCAATATACAACGGAATTTATAGTACCAATTGTCTTACACAGAGTCGGTGAAGTAACTGTTGTTGTCAAACATTTTCCTCCAACATTAACTAAAAACCATTTCTCACTTCCAAAGTCTGCAATATAGGCTTTTGTCCATCATGTAGGAAGATTTGTTCATATGGTACTAGCGAGCTCTATCGTGATAGTTTTTCATTCGAGTACGCTGTAGTCAAGAAACTCATATAATATATACTGGTATGCACTATTTATCACATATCATCCATTATAGAATATTCCAGCTCCAGTAGCAGAGATGATATTATTCTTGAGAACAAGGGGACGAGCAACTTCGATAGATCCTATATTTGTACTCAACGTATCGTAGTTAGCGAATGCATAGAGACTCGACTCCCTACACTTATCTCCTGAGAGAGGAATCAGTGATGGCCAGTAGGTATGATTGTTCTCACAGAGAGCTATGAGAGTATTCGTATCAGTCGCGGGTGGTACAGTAGCATTGTACTCGGCAACGACTCGAGTGTTATTCCCAGCTCCTGAGTTCGCATAGAGATAGTCGATATCTTTTCGGGTATTGTCTCGTATCCATGCTGAACTCGTGAGGAGAGTAGTTTTTCCTATAGTATCTTGGGTGATGAGATTTGTTACGGTATTGACAATATCTCCGCTAGGTGGCGTATATCCGATCTGATTGCCTGGATCAAGAGTATACACACCTCATCATCCTACGATATTCGCGGCATCAGTAGATCGGATGGAGTCTATGACTGAGATTGTATAGTATCCAGTACTACTCCGGGCAACACTCACACTCGTACCTCTCACTCATGCCACCGTACCTCATCCTCCGAGATTGACTCCAGTACTCGTGAGGATACGCCCCCAGAGTCTACCATCTGTGAGAATCGCCTGAGCGACGGATTGTCCAGAGAGATTCCCTATGGAGAGCTCTACAGTAGTACTCGTATCGAGACGGAGGATAGACTCATCAGCGATAAAGGCGATAGTACCAGTACTCGATGAATCAGTTTGGATGATATCACCTTCTGTGAGGAGATCACTCGTATTGGCTGGAGTCCAGAGAGTGGATCCATTTTTCTTGACCTGGATATTGCCGACAATATCCGTGAATTTGCCGATACTCGCGAGTTGTACAGTCTTGCTGCCACAGATCGCTCTGCCACCCGAGTCGATACCTACCCATACTCGGTTAATCGGCTCTAGGCTACAGTCATGATGCCCGAGATATCCACTTGCTGATATTCCCCCGAGTTTCTCAGTAATTCGGGCTGTACCATCTGTATCGAACCAGTCATAGAGAACTCATCATATACTCCCTGCTGATTGGGGAGTACGAGGCAATTCTGTTGTATTCGGGAAGATGATAGTGCTAGCCCATACAGCACCGATGGTCACGATGAGCATGAGGGGAATGAGAGAGAGTTTTTGCATAGTGAGAGGAGCGTGAGATCTTGATCTCTATCATTCTATATATTTCATAGTGACTCGCAATATTGCTCTGTTATTTTGATTGGATTTTTGTGTGTATTTATCTATAATCTTACGAGTCATCTTCGAATTCAAAAAAAAAGACCCTTTTTGGAGAAGGTCTTTTTTTGTGCAATATTTTTTATGGAGTACAGTTCACAGTTCCATCAGCCTGAAATCCGGTGATACATTTGTTTGACGCACAACTCTGTCCAGCCTTTACTCGAACATAGTTTGTAGCATCTACTCCACCGAGTTTGGCAGCATTTCGGACTGTCCCATCGCCTGGAGCCTCCCAATTCCCTGATACGAGGATCTGGCTGAGGAGGTTACCAAATACTCCACCATTCGCAGCATACGCGACTCATGACAACGATAGAGATACTATAGCGACAAAAGCAAATCCAAAAATAAGAGCCCGAGTAAGCTCTTCGCGAAAGATAGCAAATAATGCAGATTTTTGCATAATATGAGAGTTAATGATACAGTAGAGTATATGAAAAAGCTCAAAAACCTCAAGCATATTTTCGCTATTGCTCTCATTTGTCTCACTCTCATATTCGGGAGTATTATGGTATTTTCTCTCGAGTTCTCGAATGCGATCAATTGATTTTTTGTCTATCGTACTACTGGCGGAGTCTGGCAGGACTATTTCCATACTCATACTCTGCGTCCATCATCAGATATGGCAATCATAGCAATAGATGAGAAAACGATCAACACGCTCCAAGCCAGTGGAGATCAGAAAATGCTCACCATACCAAAATCGAGATACAGAGATCTCCTCGAGAAACTCGAGTGAGCTGGAGTCAAATGAGTTGCTTTTGATATAATATTTCAAAATGTTGATCCGGGTGAGCAAGATTTTGCTGATACTATGGCAAAATATGATAATATCGTCATAGCCAGTATGCGGTATGATGGCAACGCGTGTATACGAGATACTATATGAATCTGAGAGACTTGTCCTGGTGCTCCGAGATCCATATACAAAAATACAAAATGGGCAATAGTCGATATCGACAATGCCTATAGACGACCAGCTGAATACAATATATCAAACACGCCCTATCAATCATGGAAAATATGAACCCAGATACTCATGAGTCTCCCTATGGAACTCGCGAAAATATGAGGATGGCGATCCATAGGTATGAACAAAAATCAGATACTCAATCCGTTTTTCGGACGACCATACTCATACCCCACTATCTCGTTTAGTGACGTACTGGGGATGTCGAGAGTAGAACTCATAGCCAATTTTGCAGGGAAATATATACTCATCGGGGAATCGGGAACCCTCATCCATGACAGCATCATCTCACCTGTCACTGGGACACAGATGGACGGAGTAGAGCTCCATGCACACTTTCTCGATGGACTCCTCCAGAACAAGATGCTCTCTACGCTCGATATACGATATCTATGGACCTCTATAGTTGTATTGACTCTCATTGCTATAACACTATACCTCCTACTCCCGAGCTACCTATCGCCGATACTCGCAATAGCGATGATGTGTGCTATTCTCTGGCTCTCTCGCTATCTCTATGATGTAGAACGTACTCTCGTAGAGGTATTACCACTTTTCCTTGCCGGAGGACTACTGACTTTTCCGATAACTTTTATCTATCGATTTTTTGTGGTGGATCGTGAGCGACGATACATCGAGAATGCGTTCGGTCACTATATCGATCCCAAGATGGTAGAGATGATCGATATGGAAGAGGTCGGCCTTACTCTCGGAGGAGAAGAGCGAGAAGTCACAGTATTTTTCTCAGATATCGCAGGATTCACCACCATATCCGAGGCACTCAGTACTCGGGATCTATTTTATCTCATGAGCTCATATCTCTCACGGATGACAGATATACTCATCCGTGAGGGTGGTACACTGGACAAGTATATAGGTGACGCGGTGATGGGATTTTTCGGAGCTCCAGTGACACAATCAGATCATGCGAGGAGAGCCTGTATGACAGCACTCGAGATGCGAAAGATACTCCCAGAGTTCAACCGTGAGATTATCTCACGTGGGATGGCACCGATCGAGTTCAGAGTCGGGATGGCAACAGGAGAGGTGATGGTAGGCAATATTGGATCGCAAGATCATTTTAACTATACGGTACTCGGGGATACGGTGAATCTCGCATCGAGACTCGAGGCTATGGGCAAGGAATATGGAGTATGGACTATCATATCGGGAGGGACACTGGAACAGGTATGAGATATATTCGCGGTTCGCGAACTCGATACCATAGCGGTAAAATGAAAAACCGAAGGAGTAAAGATATATGAACTCCTCGGACTCCTCGGGTATACCACGGAGAGTGCTCTATATGAGACCTATGCTCAGGCTCTATCACTCTACCGAGCTGGATCATATAGTGAGGCTCGTGAGCTATGGGAGATGCAATCTACGATAGATCCGCCATCTCATGTTATGGCACTCAGGTGTGTTGAGATACTCGAGTGACGAGTCCATATAGAGGATGGAGTATATCATATGACGCACAAATAATATACGAGCATCCATACACAAGTCCTCCCAAATATTTGGGAGGACTTGTGTATAAGAATATAACTCAATATATTTATATTTGACTTTACTCTCTATCTCTGTATAAATTGAGAGTGTTATTTACGATAATTTTATATATATGAAACACTACATGGAAGTACCCACTCAGTGAGAAATTTCTTTTTATAAAGAACGTTTTTGAATCCCTCCTCATGCAGAAGATGGGAATACTCTTGATTTTACAGCATGAGAATTTGAGCATAGTTTCTGACTATCGCTTACTACAAATGAGCGTATTTTATCGATGTTATCATTAACATATAGTGAACGCGAAGCATCGTCAATCAATCTTCCCCTAGTTAATCAACGACGAGATCGAATAGAACTTGATGATAATACAGTAAATGCTATATATAGCATAAGTAAATCTGGTGGAAATATAAGATGACAAATACTCTACTCATCAGAGGAAGTAAGAGTCCTCTTCGATGAAGGTACTAAAACTAGTTCTAGCATAGCTGGATTACTCTCTTAGTCTCAAGTAAATCTACAATTATGATCAATAGTATCAAACTCGATAGCTTAGCTCCCTGAAAACGACTTCTCATCATATGATCCATACACTGAGATGAACGAGCATGATCCTTATGAATAGAGAGATTTCTACTCGCAATACGATCATGACAAGAAAAACTTGTATGAGGCTCTATAGTATGTATCCCTTATGCGAACTGGGAAGCATGGAATAATAATGTCAGATATATAGATCATAATGCTAATAGACTATTTAATCAAGCATGAGACACTCCAGAACATATATTGACATGAGAAATAAAAAGATATATTAAAGAATCTGACTTTATTCTCGATCTCCATACGTATCATTTTGGGAAATGATCATTTCTATTTGATGACATGGAAACACGTGAAGGAGACGATATATTGCAGGTAGTTCCCGTAGATCAAATATTGCTCTGATGGAATAATCTGTATACAAATACTGAATCTTGAATGGACACAACAGCTTATGGTAAGTCCTTATGAATCTCATGAACAACAGTCGAATGCTGAAGTCACTGAGATATAAACGCTGTAGATATAGCATACGAATCCATAATCAGCGTATGAACAATTCTAGGAATACTAGATTGAGTAACCACTCAGTCAAAGAAAATAAAAAGAAGAATTCGAATGGAAAAAATTGTATGGAAAGAACCGGGTGCAGAATTCGTAAAGGAGTGGGAACACTGAGATATCATAAAACCTAATGAAGAGATCTATAGGCTATGAGAAGATACTATACGAAATTGAAATACCGAAAAAGTAATGATAATCCCATTCCATGAAGCCAACGAAAAAGATGAATGGTTTTATGTAGGAAAAGAAGTCTGAATTAAAAATTAATTAATGTACCATGGTCAATCAATGATTTTCATTATATTCTCATATCTCTCACGATGAGTGTGAAGTTATCTCACAAGCCATTAATCTAGAAAATACTCAAAAGCAGCATATGATACCTGTGACAACTATTGATTTAATGAACAATTTCCATCAATACTGATGACTTGTTGCACGTACAACATCAGATAAGCTCGCTTGATTTGTAAAAATTAGTCTCCTTGATGAGTCATTTAAGCTCCATGAATGGTGATCTTTAATGGTTCTACCAGAATATAGATGAAAATGACTAGGCCGAACTCTGGTACACGAACTCATTACTCAAAATAGAGATAAATCACTTCTTGCTGTGACAACAGAAATACAAGTAGTGCAAGCATGTATAAATCACCCATGAGAACAGGTGGAGTTATTGAAAGGTAGTATATCTACTAAACTTAGAGAAATTATAGAGTGACCTCAATCACTTCTTGATAATGATAGGATTTTTATTAATTCACAACTGGAACAAAGAATTGGAAAATGAGAATTTAACTTAAAGTATTAATACTATACCTTATGAACACGTATTTCGATGACTTAGCGAATACATATGATGAAATGTACTTAGATAATATTTCTCAGGCTGAGAACTCTATTATCCAAGAACTACTCGAGAGAGCGATATGAGATAATTGAATCCAGCAATCTGTGCTGGATATAGGGTGTGGGACATGACTCATTCCAGAACTTATATGAAAATATATTGGGGAATATATAGGTATTGATATTTCTGGTAATATGATAGAAATAGCTAGATCAAAATTCACTGAGTCAAAATACAGTTTTTCTGCGGCTGACTGGAATACTATATGATTCTCTACATTTCACGATATTGACCTTATCGTATCAACTTTCTGATCTGCATCATATATAGATAATTTATCTATATTTTTATCAGAAGCATACACGAGGCTGTCTACGAATGGGGTTATATTTCTCATGGTATATTCACGTTTCTCTAGGAACAATATCTTATCTGCCGATAGTTGAATAGAGAGTATGAGTTTAGTGCAGACTCGATCATGCCATTTCCGAAAAGATTCTGAATTCATACAAAATAGTATCTGATCAGATGCAAATCTGTACGATATGAGGAGTCTGGATGCGATAATCTCCAAGACTCTATTTTCCAAAAAGCAAATATTATGACTCAATGTATTTTGTGATCTATGAAAAGCATGAATGAAAAGTAAAGTTGATTGGGAGATGGAGCTCAAAAAAGAAATGGATATTCTACCGGCGGACCTAGGACATTCTCTTATTATTATTCTGAAAAAATAGCTATGAATAACTCTGCCCTCGCAAATATTGATGCAGTTATCCGCACACTCTGAGTGAATGTGGAGACAATCAAACATCCAACAGTACTCACATGTGAAGATGCTGATGCACATACTCCATATCCTGAATTTTGACTCAAGTCTCTTTTATTAAAAAGCAGGAAACACGGAGTATTCTGCTATGTACTCAATGGTCGAGATCGGGCTGATTTAGATCTATTAAAATCTACACTCGATGATAAACGAATCTCATTTGTACCCCCACAGGAATCAGAAGAAATAGTAGGTTGTGAATCCTGAGCAATCCCACCATTTTGACATATGAATAGGGTTCCTATATTTATCAATAAAATTCTTCTAAAGAATCCTCGAGTGTACTTTAATCCCGGCGTAAATACTCTTACATACGGAATAAGTGGTACCGACTTTCAGAAAATATGAGAATATTCTTGATTCCGTTGGATTTAATCGATTGGGTCCATATCCCTTACCTTCCTCAACTTATGACAAACCATCTTTCAGGTCAAATATTCGAAAAAATCCCACAGTACTTTCCATCCATGGAAAATTATCCAAAAGTCGCTATTCCTCCAAAATGAATGTCGTGAGATTATGGATTCAATATAGGTACACTTGGAAAAGAACTCAAAAAGAATCCCCAAGAACTTTGAAACGAGATAACAGAAATACTCTCAAAAGATAAGGATACTTTTTCACTTGTGCAGAATATAGGAATCTATATAAATCTGTGTCTCACAGATAAAGCCTTTATTACTCTTCTCCAGGACTCAGTAAATCAGTCACCCGTTACACAACAAGATGGATCTATTATTGTCGACTATATTGGGGTGAATATAGGAAAACCCCTTCATATAGGACACATCTGTACTCCATCTATAGGCCAAGTTTTCTGTAATATATATAGAAATCGGGGGTATAATGTAGTAGGTGATGTGCATACATGAGATTGGTGAGGTATTTTTGGTCGGCTGATAGCGGGCTGGAAACGATGGGGAAATGAGACAGAATTCGAGAGAGATCCTGTGAATCATCTGCTGGGATTATATCAAAAGATTGCCGCAGAGATAGAACCTTCACAATGAGATAAAAATACTATCCTAGACCAGGAATGCAGAAGTGAATTTAAGAAGCTTTCTGAGTGAGATTCAGAGAATATGAGTCTCTGGTCAAGATTCACAAAAGAGTCACTGGCAAATATGCAAGATACCATATCATTGCTCCATATCCATCCTGATATTGCAATAGGCGAGAGCTTCTACGAATGACTCCCCCTGCCAAAAATAGGTGAATACCCAGATCTTACCTATACGATGGGTGATGTTGTCACAGAGCTCATAGAGAAAAATATTGCTCAGAAAAATGAAGACTGAAGTGTCTCAATAACATTTCCTGAATGATCGAAAATCCCATCAAATATACTACAAAAACAAGATGGTACTCACGGGTATTTTGCGAGTGACTTGGCATGCATAAAATATAGGGTAACGAATTGATGGAATCCGAAAAAAATCATCTACTGTACTGATATTAGGCAACAACTCCACTTTCAACAGGTATTTGCTGCTGCGAGGCTTGCTGGTTGGATTGATCAGGATGTAGAGTTGATCCATGCGCCAAATGGATTCATCACACTTCCAGAATGAGCGATGAGTACACGTAAGTGAACTATCATAAAACTCGATGAATTAATCAATGAAGCTTTTGTAAGGACAGAAAGTATATTGCAATCAAAATGAAGAATATGAGAGAAATCTCTCAAAAAAGAAGATATAAGAGAAATAGCAGTTTGAGCAATAAAATATAGTTATCTGATGCAAGATAGAGAGAAAAATGTAGTATTTGATTGGGATAAAGCATTAAGTTTTGAGGGTAACAGTGGCCCATATA
>JAYVUT010000016.1:0-15278 GCA_043787675.1 Candidatus Altimarinota bacterium
TACCTGGAATCTATTGGTCCACATATATACTCCTGGAATTCTGGAGAGTTTCCAGGTATCATGAAGTGGTCAGAGATAGTCTTCGATACGATAAAAAAGTTGATCCTTGTACTCACTAAAACCCCTCCCAAATGGGATGATTTGGAGAATATCAAACTCATAGACTCATAATCGCATAAAAAACTTTATCATCTGTGGGAGATACTCTACATTCATCTTATTGACAACAATATCGATATTGACAATTTTGGTAGGGAAAAATTTACGAACATTGATTAGTCATCGAATAGCACGCTCATACGAGCCAGGGGCTGCTGTGAGATAGTCATGGAGCTTCGCTGTATGTCCATGGATAGAGAAGGTGACCTCATCGAGTCAGGCATCAAAAAGTTTCTGACAAAACTCCCGACGAGCAAACATATTCCCATTGGTTACTGTCTGTACTCGATCATATCATATCGATTTGGCATATCTGATATAGTCGGAAAATTTTGGATGGATACTCGCCTCACCTCCAGATATGATGATACGATTGATCATATCAGGCTTGTATCCATCTCTGATTTGCTTTCGGATTTTATCATCATCGATGAGTGTGCCGTTCTGTGCATCAGCATCAAGACAAAAAATACACTTCACATTGCAAGCAGCGATGATACGTACCCAAATACGATTTTCTCGTGTTGTTATCTCTTTAGAGAGGAGAGGATTTTGCATTTTTTGCTCGAGGAAAATAAAATAATGTAAAGTTTTCTACTAGTTGTGTATCTATAGAATATGCTATTTCATAAGTAATAAATTTTTTATCCAAAATAATGGAATCTGGCTGAAACTCTTTGGGAAAAAGTGGAGATTGCTGCAGATGCAAATAAGCATCTTTATTTTCAAAATTACGTGATGTAAATATAATTGAAGTATGGATAGCTCTTGTAATTGCATTTATTTTTAATTTTGAACAAAACATATGAATATTTTCATAGATGCTATGATAGATAGCCTCTCTATCGTGATCCAAATTGATTAGCTTAAGAAACATAATATCTTTGGAATATACGTATATTGTAATATCCCTACTAATAGGGTCAACTGAATAATGCAGCTCCAAAACTTTTCATGAGTCTATTCCCTGATACAGTATATTAACTATTGATTCACTCAATATAGTATATGATACCAAAAAAAAATTGAGTATTGAATGCATGCCTCGTATATCATCGGAACCAGTATATACTTCATATATAGGAGAGAGACTCTTTTGTATCGAAATATGTGTTTTAAAATATGTGAAAATATTTTTGTCCTCATAGGAGAGTGTATATTCTACATAAGAATTCTTTGAAAAACTATATCAAATTCAAAAAGGATCTCTCATGTCGAGAATAAAATTATTCTTGTGTATCATAAAACAGTGAAGTGAGAGATATCTGGGGCTTAATATTATTTATGATACATTTTTGTAGTATTTCTTTGGGAACCTCTCGTATGAGCAGCTGCAGGAATTCTCTCTTTGGGATGAGCTCATGTAGCATATTTCGTGGCATAAAATGAGGATATACTATCTTGATAGGTTGACCACCTGAGATAGAGAGCATATATTCAAGAATATGATTTGCATATACTATATTTGTACGTAAAAATATGGTTTGCAATTGTATATCTACCCTACTGGATGTTCGAATCTCTGCGAGATTAGAATGGAATATGTCCCATGATTCTGCCATTCAGGTCATAGCAATTTGAAGTTCAGGATTATGTCCATAGAGCGAGAGCTCGATTGCATCTATACGTGCACATATCTTTTCGTCGAGCTTCAGAGTATTGGATATTCTCAGTGTTTTGTGCACTCAAGGATATTTCACTTTGAGTATATCGAGAAAATTATATAATTCAATCCAACTTATTGGATCATTTCATGAAATATTGATACTATTAGCAGTGATGTATGCCTCTGTTGCAATCCAGTTATACAGCTGTTCCGGGGTATTAAAATGAAAGAATCGATATTGCTGTGGATCTGACATATACATTGGTCGTGGGAAATAAACAAGGTCTTCTCCCTGTTTACAAAAAAGACAATGTCATCGACAGGATGTGAATCAGAGATAAAGGTCAATTTGCATACTATGAGTGAATCAGTGTTATTACTTTTTTCATCATATCCTCAAACCCCGTTGCAAATCATGTATTCATGAGTTCTCGAAGTTCGATAAGTGTTATTAAATATACCTTTTTTAGTGAAATATCCAACTTGTAAAATACAAGAAATCGTCCTAGAAAATCCTCATCATATCAGGAATTTATGAATATGCGTGATATATCTTTTTCACGTAATCCTGGTCCATATGTTATCAGATCAAAAATACCGATATTTCAATGCATATCAACAAAAAAGTTTGATGGATGAATATTGCCATGGATAGAGCCTGGACGAATGGAATGAATACGCGTGAGGATGGATGCGAGTTGTTGAATATCAAAATCTTGAAAAGATTCAAACCTCTTATTACAAGTTCGAATATTGTGTATTTTTGCTTGTGTAAAAAGTTGTCCTCAAATAGATATATCTCATAATATCTCATATGTTGGTACCAATATTGAGTTCTGATGAAAATATAGATAATTTTTTGCTTCTCTATTTGCATATGAGTAGATATCAGTGAGTCATCAGAGATAATACTTGTATACAAATTGACCTACTATCGGAATTACTACAAAACCAAAATTACAATAACGTATCTCGAATTTTTCTCCGAAAGTACTTCGACAATAGTAGGAAATATCAGTACTTTTTTGAAAAATTTTCCTGTTATGTAAAGAATTATTATTCATAAAATAAGGCTCAGTATGGAGAATTTAAACGAAAATTCAGATAATTGGATCGTATCCTACTCATCATATCACGATTAGAAATATGATATAAGATATATGTATATACGATATCGAAAGAAGATGATAATATCTGTCCATCCAATGATATAACTCCATTCATAGATTCTATGATCCCAGCATCTGTCTTTAGGCAAAAATACTGCTCTTCTCAAAATATATGAGAAGTTCTAATATTTTCATATGATAGGATTCCTATATGTGATCTCAAGCTGTATCATACAGCATGTTCCTGCATAGATAAGGCATCATCAGGTACATATGATATTGTCTTTATTTCGGAGATTTTTTGGATGCTAATACCAATATCTATATAGGCTTCATCTATAAAAAAAATAGTTCTCTCTCTATTCACGAGCGTTTCGAGAAGTTTTTTTGAAAAGGTTATTGGCTTCTCTATGATGAGATATCAGAGATATCAGGATATGAGAATTTTTGAGAGAATTTTCGTTTGTTCATCAAGAGGAGAGATCGCACATACTACTATGGTATAGTTTTCTGAGAAAAATTCTGATATAGAAGAACTGTCTTCTGATGCAGTTCGCGTGAAAATAGTTGGCTCTACTCCAATATGTCGCCAAAAATGAGCATGTTTTTTTCATTGATTTCAATATCATAGTATAGCGACTTGTACCATAGGACTAGAGAGAGAAGTAAATATATGGTTTGTGAAATTGTTTTTCTGATCTCCAAGTTTTTGGAAGTCGGATAAGACTATCAGCACTTTTTGGAAGGTCAAGGACCTCTTTTATATCCCAGTTTTCTGGATTTTTTATCAATATATCCAGCTGAATACGAAATTGGAATGGTACTTGTTTATTATAACTCGCTACATCATCTATAATAGATAGAGTATCTGCCGAGGAAGCACCTATATACTGTATATTTGTTCCTGCAAGATATGAAATATCATCTCTATGATGCCATTTTTCTAAGACGATACTAATCCATATATACCCAAAGTTTTTGATAGATGTGATTTTTTCAGCAAGAATTGTCTGTGAATATCGATCTCCATTCAAAAAAAACACTCGATCACCAGTATCATACCATTTTTTGATAGATACAATATCATCACTAAAAATAGTGGGGGCACTGTATATGGGATATATATATGGTTTAAGTTTTTGTAACTTGGTATACTCTTTCCATGTACCACTACAGACTCGCTTTGCTCGACATCCGTCACAAGATGATGGATGTATTTTATTACTATCATTGATAGATTGGATAAGCGTATGATCACTCGGTCCAGCTTTGAGCAATCATTTATTATATGAATATTCCATACTGCTCGACCAATCATCCATATAACACAGAGGCAATCCTACAAGATGGGAATGTACTTGTTTTCAGTGATACTTCAGATAGGCAATAACACGATTATACACAGGAGCAACATCACTATATTGGGAAAATAATTTTTTAAAATTCTCTTGTGCCATACCATGAGGCTGAACAAATCATATATTATAGAGTTCTATTTGGGGATATTTGTGATGAAGATACACTATGTGTTCCAGATAGTGTTCATGATTGAGACGATTGAGAACAATATTAAAAGTAACCTCAATACCAGAATCAATGAGATACTGGACACCCTGCTCAAATCGAGGTCACATAGTTGCATACTTAACACCGATTATAGACTCAAATATATCTGGATCATGTGCATGAGAGGATACGAGTACTTGTCAGACTCAAAGACTATATATAGCATCTGCGAATTCTCTATCAATATTTGAGGCATTTGATTGCATATCGAAACTCGCATGAATACCTCGTTTCTCAAAGAAAACTTTAAAGTATTTGAGTATAAACAGAGTTTCTTTCTGAAAAATGCTCGGCTCACCTCCAGAGATAGTTACATTGATACGATCAGAGAGAAATTTGGTATGTTTTATCTTATAAAAAGTCATCGCCAATATTTCTTGGATAGATGACTTGAGACTCAGTACCGTCTCATTTTCAGCAACATTACAAAAAATACAACGAAAATTACATCACTTTCATACTCTTATGATCAATTGATCGGGCATATGAGAAGTTTGTCATATATTTTTTTGATGAGTAAATATTGTCCTATACTTAATATGATTTCTCATCTTTTATTTTTCACTAAAAAATTCATTTTCATACTTGAGGATCAGTTCATTACAATCATCTGATGATATTTTTCAGTAGGTTAGTTTCCGTTTGGATATGAGATCTATATAATATGATGGAAGTATTACTTGAGGCGAGAGCAATATGTCGTAGAGTTTTGATAGAGAAATTTTTGAGCTCGTGAATTGTTCAATAATATTTGCCTTATTTGTCGGATCTTTGTCAGTGATAGGAGGGATAATAGTACTATATCTAGAGAATGATGATCGAACTGTAGACTCATCTCATGAAAGTGTCAGTTTACATATATACATATATGGAACAATTTTATCTACTATATTATGATCAAATATATATGATCAACTTCATTGATTTATCCATTCATCAATTTTTGATGAAGAAAGAGAATATTCTTTGGAAAATTCATTATAGTTTTTGGTACTTTCTAATTTGGTAACAATATCCTTAAATTGAGCCTCTACAGGAAGTACAGATCCAGTAAGTTTTGAGAGTAGCTGACTATTGGTATCAGTATTATTAGGAATAAGGGCATTATCTTTTGTGGAGAAAGAACAACTCGAAATAGTCATGATAACTATACCTATAGTGATGTATTGAAAAAATGATTTCATAAATATTAGTAAGAAGCGTGACTTCCATGAGATCCGTGACTTCCATGAGATCCGTGACTTCCATGGGATCCGTGACTTCCATGGGATCCGTGACCGACTGTACCAGTTATACCACCTCAGTTGATAGTACAACTCGAGGGAACCACATTGACATGTCCGTTCACAATCTGGCTCACTGGTGCACAGCTGACTGCAGCAGCACTGTAGTCGATAGTATAGTTCTGATGTGTGCTCCCTCAGAGACCATCAGCAGCACCATTGCTACCATGTGTAGATGCAGCATCAACTTGTCCCACCATGATAGCTATACCCATAGCCATCATACCCATTTTGAGAACATCTTCCTTGGTGATTTTACCGCTCTCATCTGAGAGGAATCACTGGAGTTTTTTCTTGAATTTTGGGATGATTTTTTTCTCTTGTTCGGACATATATAGTATGTATAGATGTTATGATTATATCTTTTTCTCTCTTATTGCAAATTTATCTCTCGATCCAGGATCTAAAGATTTTCTCATTCTCAGGATCTCTGAGTTTCTCAAAAAGATAGTCAAGCATGCCTATCTGAATACGTGTTTTATCATCTTTCGAAAAGTTGGAAAATACATTACCATGTTGTGTGAATGCGTATATCAGATCAACGCCAAGATATGGCTTGTATACGTGATCTACATATCCTGGGAGTCCATCGAGTGTGGATGATTGAACGGATATCTTGGTAACATCACTATTAGCCATAGCCCGATAGGTCTCTTCCCCTGTTGCCAGAAGTGGTGTGAGGAGAAAGTCATGTATCCCCATACGACCCAACATACGCGATTCATCACTTGCATACACCTTACCATCATAATTATAGGCAACTCCACCGATAGCAATACCAGAGGGTGATCTCACATCCATGAATCCACTATCTGTATTATTGAGTATCTTACCGAGATATACCATAGACATCATTTCTTTGATAAAAATTCATTTTTTATTCTTTTCAAGAATATAGTCCATAGAATTTTTGTAGAACTCAAAGTACTCATCTAAAGTATACTCAAGCGTATCTCTTTCGGCGGCAGCAAATCCGTAGGGATTGAGCCACCTCAGTCCTATAGTAGTGAGTCAGAGTTCTATATATGAATCCACGATGTTACGATAGTTCGCAAGACCTGGTTTTGTCCAAGTAGCAAGAGCTCAGATCCTATATCCTTTTCGTCATCTTTTTTCTTGTTCAGCAGTAATACGATTGATCCAATATACTACTTTCTCATGACTATCTCCATCCTTGTATGTACGTTGCCAATTATGAGTATTTTTATCTCCATCGAGCGATGTACATATATCAACACCATGATCAAGCAACCAAGTGAGTTTATCTTCATCCATCAGTGATAGATTCGATACGAGAGCAAATGTGAGATGTTTCTGCAGTACCTGTGCCTTCATAGTAGCATACTCAACTATGAACTGAACTACTTCATAGTTGACGAGTGATTCTCATCACTGGAATTCTATAGTAAGAGATGGAGCTGAGGTATAAAATATGGTGTCTACAACTTTCTCCGCTGTTTCTCGTGTCATATCAAGATTCTTGGCAGTCATAGGGGCCACTGCTGCATGACAGTACTGACATTTATGGTTACAACGAAGAGTTGTGACAATCATATGAAGAGTTGGTCCATATGCAAGAAAAGTATTTTTTTTGTTATATGCAATAATTGCTCGGTCTGTATACGTATCATTTTTTATAAAAAGCTTTTCATCAAGTTCAATAAATTTTGCTCAAGTGAGCTTGCTCGAACAAAAATCATGAAACTCTCAAGAGGAAAGATATGAGTAGTATCCGCAATCGTTCGTAATCAAATATTGTCCATCTTTTTTTCGAGAAAAATAAAATGGAGCTACTTTGTCCATATTCGTAGATTGGATGATATCAATATCTAGGCTCATAGAGTATGTTCTGAAAAAATAGAAAGAATATAGTTCATGAGTTCATCAAATATTAGCTGTGGATCCTCATCATCAATAGTGATGCATCCATCAGCATAACTAATCATATATCAGTGGAATTCATTTATGGCTTCATGAATTATTGTTTCTGGATAGAGTGAACTATTTATGTTGAAAATTTTTTTTGACATCTTTGAGTTTATTAGGATCAAGTTTTGGTTTTTTGAGTGCTTGAGCCTCAGACTCAATCTCAGCAAGAATACGATTGATTTCAGCTTCATCAATCTTGAGATCAGGATCATTTTCGATTTCTCTGAGAATCTCATCGATATCTTTATCAAAATCGATCTGTGAGCTATTTGGGATAGAATCCACAGACATAAAGTTAGGAAGATCTGCATATGAACCAAGAGCTCTTCTAACAATAGTTTCGCGAACTTCTCGGTTCTCCAGTTCCACACGGACTCTCAGTACATAGGCGAGGAGCTCATCACTATATTCACGAGCAAATTTCTCAGAACTCCAATCATCTCATGACTTGGGAGTGATCTGTACTATGAGTCAATCAGGACGAGTGAAAAAGAAAAAATATGCTCTATCTAGAAAAACATATGCGGCCTTCATGGCAATTACTGGAGAAAAAAGTTGAGTGTCTATCAAAAGTTCAACTCTATCAGAATCACTCGATATAGATAAAAATGGGGTCATATAAGAATAAATATGTAATTGTTTCATTTTTGATCATACATATTTTCATATAAAATGAAAATCATTTTATATGATTTCCTCGACTTTTTCTTCTTTTTTCTCATAATGCCTCCTAATATGCATCTTATCATAGACATCAGATCCCTACAGCCTGTAGACCCCATCATCACTCGGTATGCGAGTAGTTGGGTCGATCTCTGGATATCTCGTCATCCGACTGATACAATCAGTTATATCCACTATGGACTACAGAACTGTCCTGAAAATGGACGATCAATCATAATTCCAGAGCCATCATGGTGGAAACGAAAAAAAAAGCTCTCATTATCAGAAACATCTGAGATATTCCGATTGATAAACTTCTCATGATATAGTCAATATGATCCGGGTATAGCTACTCTATCACACATATGGAATCATGCAGACACCCTCTATCCACGGAGAACTACAGGTCTCATCCAACGATATATCAGTAGTACTCAATATCGCCATAATGACAATAATACTATCATAGTACCGTCTCTGAATGTGGGACAAGAAGCTGTCGAAATCAATCATATACCCGAAGCATCTATAGAAATCATCCCATATATTACCATACCACCTGGTAAGTGAGACCGACATACTCTCTCGCAACTCTCAATAACTGAGTCCTACTGGCTCTATGATGGGAGTTATGGGGGTGAATCTGGAATCATGAATCTCCTCAAATGATACAAATCATATCGTGATCTTGGTGGTACAAATATACTCCTTCTCGTCTGACAACAATCATCTATAGAAACAAGAAATATAGCCCTCCAGATACAATCATACAGCCTCACTGGTTCAGTGCGTATCATCGGTGCACTGGAAGAAACACATATGGAATCACTCTATGCCCATGCGAATTGATGGATATACATCGGTGCATACTATAGTGGAGGACCTCGCATCGAACTCGCAAGATCATACCACATCCCTCTTCTTATATCTAAGATACCATCCCTTGCTGACTATCATAGTGATGCGATCACTGTACATCCGAGTCATCTCTCAAACCTGGGGCAATCACTCATGGATCTTGAGCATGTAGATACAAATAAAACTCGAAAAATATCTAACGATAATATCATGATTGGATATGAACGAGTCATTTCTCGAAAGCGATAAAAAGTTGCAAAAACGAAGATATTTCATACTATAATCATATCTTTTTTTATGAATATGTTCAAGATATACGGTGTTACAGATACAGACTCATCGAAAAAAAAATCAAATCAGGAGGGTCATCAGAATCATCCAAGTGATATGAGTCATACCCATGATATCGACGTAGATATCCATCATGATGCAGATCATGAGACAGATATAGGTCAGATCGCTGTTGATATCCTCGATACCCCGAGCTCTATAATCATCATAGCACCTGTGGCATGAGTTGATCCTGCAGATATAGATATTGGTCTCTCTCGCAATATTCTCACACTCTCTGGTAATCGCAAAGAATCACCGATATATCTCGATGCTCGACGTATTCTTGTTGAGGAGTGTTTTTATGGACAATTTTCTCGATCGATCATCCTTCCTGAAAATCTCGGATTCGATGAGATCAGAGCAACTGTCGAACACAATGTCATCATGATAACTATCCCGAAACTGACTCTGATATCAAAATCGATCAAAGTAGATAAATAGTGTTTATATCAAACCGCATTCTTATGCTCTAAAAAACTGAAATCATGTTCCCTTTTAAGAAAAAAAATCCCGAGGAAACTCCTAAACTGATAGACGATAATATCGCGAAAAAAAGTATCAAAACAATGGATACAGTAGTAACTGGTATAATTCTCAGTGGTATCATAGCATCACTCTATGGGGTCAAAAAACTCAGAGAAAAAGAGAAGAAAATAGATACAACTCCAGAAGATACATATAGCAAATAAAATATCTATGTACTCTATTTTTTATATTTTCATCGCTATCATTCTCAGCTTTATTCAGGTAGGGCCTCTTATGGGGGCAACTTGTGATATCAAGGCTGAACTCCCAGATTCTGGGATGATTATCTGATCTGTAGAACAATGTATCCAGGCAAGACAATCCAAAAATCCAAATAGCATAACAGAATTCATATGTCCACAGTGAGAATTTTTTGCAAATAATCAACAACCTATCACGAGTGAGACTATTGCATATCTCGTTGCAGTTCAGTTAGCATTCAACAAAGTTGATACTGATATCTCCAAGTATATGAAACAGCTACAAAAAACTCGAGAACCTGATCCAATAAAATGGATCGATACCATCAATAGCTGTACTAATACAATCCAAAAAATATATTCACAAATATGTGAATTTGGTGCCCTAGAATCCAAACTCAATGAAGATAAGACTAAACCATACATAACAACAACCAACGCATATCCTCAAGTACTCTGTGGTGAACTTGCAAATCGTAAGATAGCCTGATGGCAATATCTACAGAAAATACTCATGTCTGATGGTATCAACAAAAATCAAAAAAATAGCACTGATACCTGGGTGACTAGCGTCAAGTGAGGATATGCTCGTATCCTCGGAAGTCTCCATACATACCAAAAAATATTGGCAAGAGCTGTATCAAAAATGACTGCATATACTAAAGAGTCAAACTAATGCAAAAAATAAAAGCAAAAAAAGCTCTGGGACAAAATTTTCTCATCGACTCAGAAGCACTCATAGCCATTGCTAAAGCTACGAAAGTATCAGATAGACATATCATCGAAGTGGGCCCAGGATATGGTGCCCTCACCGATCATCTCATACTACAAAAACCAAAATCTATGGATCTCATAGAGCTCGATAGGGATATGATAGTAATTCTCGAGGAGAAGTATTGTTCTCGAAGAGAAATCAATATACATCACATAGATGTGCTCAAATATATTCCAGTACATACATCATATTCAGTAATAGCAAATATTCCCTATTACATAACGAGTCCGATTTTGTTCTACTTTCTCTATGAACTCGAGCATTCACCTGAAGAGATGATTATCATGATGCAAGAAGAAGTCTGAGAGAAAATACTCGAAGGTAGGGCTCGAAAACCACATCACTCATTCCTCTCTCTATGTATGGAACAATCTTGTGAAGATATAGAGATCATTAGATATGTGGGGAGATCGAGTTTTGATCCAGTTCCTCGTGTAGATTCTATAGTGCTCAGATTTCGACTGAGGGAAGAACGCAATCGAGATATAGAACAACAACTCATCAAACTCTGGAAAATAGCATTTGCTCATCCCCGAAAAACTCTCTTATCGAATATGAAGTGAAGTAACTATAGTATAGATACTATCAGAGAGATACTTATAGGGCTCTGATATGATGATCGGGTGCGAGCGGAAGCGATCGAGAGAGAGGATTGGATTTCTTTTTTATAAACTATGCCAAAACAAAAATACTATGCCGTCTGGCAAGGACGCACTCCAGGGATATTTGCAAACTGGGAAGAATGCAAACGATCTGTCGAGGGATATATAGGTGCTCAGTACAAATCATTTGCAAGCCATGAGGAATGCAAGGTAGCACTCAGACGACCATCTGCTGAGTATATAGGTACTATTGCAAAACTAGAGACACCAACAGCGAGCTCAAGACAAAAATATGGTACTCCAATCATGGAGAGTATCTCTGTCGATGGTGCGTGGAATACCGTCAGTGGATGGTGCGAGTACCAATGAGTCATGACTGGTATACCTGAGACCCGGATCCTCGCAGGATGACCCTATGCCGACGGAACAAACAATATCGTGGAGTTCCTCGCTCTCGTCCATGCTCTCAGATATTGTAGTGAAAATGAACTATCATTGCCCATCTATACGGATAGCATCACTGCTATATCCTGGGTAAAAGCAAAAAATGCAAGAACCAAACAACCAAGAACAGCGAAAAATATGGAACTCTTTGTACTCGTAGATAGGGCTATCCTCTGGCTCAAATCGAGCGAATACAAAAACCCCATACTCAAGTGGGAAACCAAGGCATGGGGTGAGATTCCTGCAGACTTCGGGAGAAAATAGGCTATACTTTTCGTATTTTTGCTATATAAAACCCTTCTGTTTCGTCACTCGGGAGTATACGTACTGCTTTTTGCAATGTATCTGGGTAATGAGTATTCTTACCAAACGAGGTGAGCCCATGAGTCCACCATGAGCGAGTCCCGAGCCCGATATCGATATCTTCCACAATAGCATCGTGGTGAGTGAGGAGAAAGTCTGCAATAACTCATTCATTTTCCTCTGGAGCAAGGGTACAAGTCGAATATATGAGAGTACCTCACACTCTCAGATGATCCCACGATACAGTGAGGAGCTCAGATTGGAGTTCCGATTTCTTGACGATATTATCGAGAGACCAGAACCCATATGTCTTCTGATTGTCGAGAGATATACGCCCCTCAGCCGAGCATGGTGCATCGAGGAGGATACGATCGAACTCTATATCCGCAGTCGCATCTATGACTGTCACAGCAGCTCCAGTATCTGAGAGCCAGTGTCTCGCGTCCATCTTGATGCCAGTGATGATGGTAGCTCATTGGAGTGCACAATTGTGGAGGAGCTTGTCATAGCGGATCTGGTTCTGCTCGATTGCATAGATATTGCCACGATTCTCCATCATCATCGCAAGTTGCGTAGTCTTGGATCCTGGTGCTGCACAGACGTCAAGTATAGACTCTCCTGGCTCTGGATCTAGAACAAGTGCTGGCAGTAGTGATGCAATTGACTGAAGATAGATGAGTCCATTATAAAATGCTTGAGTACCCTTAATCGCATATTCGTGTTCACGATCAAATACATAGAATCCATCAATTCATACAAATGGCTCGAGCACAATTCCTTTGGACGCAAACTCTGTGAATACATCCACACCATCTGTTTTGAGAAAATTGAGCCGAAGTGATCACTTGCGATTCTTCGCAAAAGATGATATAACACTATCATAGTGAGATCCGAGAATCGTCTTGAGACGAGAGGTGAGAAGTGATGGAAGCATAGGATAATATTGAGAGATCCACACTCTATAGCAAAAATGAGAAAAAGCAAAAAAATATCCCAATCCAAGGGAATGGATTGGGATATTTATATTAGATAGGCTAGATAGGAGATTATTAAATTCTTTTTCGGAGAGAAAACATAAGACCAAATGCTATAAAGAATGCTGCAAGAATTAAGACGATTGTTTCAGCAGGACCAGTAGCAGTCTTAGTAATTTCTGGAGTAACTGGGGTGGTTGGAGTAACTGGAGTTGCAACTACTGGTGCAGAGAGATTGTATGCAACACATTCATAATGAGTTTTTGCTGCACCCTCGTTCCCTACTGCATCTACAGCATGAGCCACAGTAGGATATCTCATCATTCCTACGAGTTCACCATTTTTACGATCTGTTTTCGTGAGTGTGTATCCTGCAGCAATATCAGCTTCAGTGAACTTGACTTTCTGTCCAGCACCGAGTATGTATTGCATTTTTGTAGAGCCAGTCTGGGTCGGAGACCAAATGATATCACTACTTGATTTCCAAATTTTTGTCTCATCAGTTGGTGTTGCAGTCCATACAGTCGTACCAAATGCTACCATATTTGGATTTTTTTGTTCATTTTGATACGCAATCATGAGTCCAGTGGTATCATTGGTCCAATTATCAAAAAGTCCTGTGAGTCTCTTTCATACTGTGACTGATCATCCATCAAAACAGGCATCACAACTATTGGTTGCAAAGGCACTATTTGAGACACAACTCACACTCTTATTCTCGCCAAGAGATTTGTTCATAGCGACTGGTGCTGACGGTGCGGCAGTGAGCTGAGGAAGTGAGTTAGGTTGAGCTGTACCGGTAGTAGAAGCTGTTACTGCAATAGGAGGAGTCATTCCCTGTTGACTTGGAGCAGTGGTGGTAGTGGTAGTTGCAATCGGAGTAGGGAGATCACCAGATGCTGCATATACCATAGTAGTTGCGAGACTACTGATAATTAGGAGTGAGAGAACCTTTTGCATAAGAGTAAAAATTAGAATGTAAGAAACTTGTCAAAAAACATTGTATAATTCGCTGTGCAAATGTCAAAAAAAATCTTGTGAAAATATTGTTTTTGACTACAATATTTGTACATATATCTTATAATAATATTCTCCAATATGTTAGCGAATCTACAACAAGAGCTACACAAAGCCACAAATCATATGCAAAATGAGCTCTCGAAGCTCCAGGCCTGACGAGCGAACCCTGCGATTGTAGAAGATATCTATGTGATGGCATATGGGAGCCTCGGTCCGCTCAAAAATATTGCCGCAGTATCCATCATGGATGCACAGACCATCGTCATACAGCCATGGGATAAGACACTTATCAGGGATATCGAAAAAGGTATCAGTGATGCAAAAATCGGACTCAATCCATCCAATAATGGTGAAACGCTGATGATAAAAATTCCGCCTCTCACGGAAGAACGCCGTCGAGATCTCGTCAAGATAGCAAGTCGACTCAGCGAAGAGGGCAAGGTAGGAATACGCAATATCAGACAAGAGTTCAAGAAAAAAATAGACAAATCAAAAACCGATAAAGAAATCAGTGAGGATGAAGCAAAAACACACGAAGCAACTCTCCAAAAGGAAATCGATAAATGAATCAAGCAAATAGAAGAAATGCTAAAGATTAAAGAAACTGAAATTATGAAGATATAAAAAAAATTCTGAAAAAACCTAAATTATCAATTGCTAATTACCTATTCTCATTCCAGTTGTGCGACGGCTCGACTCTTCATACTGAAGAGTCTTGTTGTCATATGAGAGAAACATATCATCATCACTGACTCAGAATCAGATATCAATATATTGCGACAATTCGCGAAAGTAATATTCGATATACCAGTACAGATACTTGTAGATCTCTCAGATTTTTGGATGATGACAGAAGCTTCAGTTGGGATTTTTGTACTCCCATCCTCACTCATAGAAACGAGTGGTGATATAGACTACCTGAGACGACA
>JAYVUT010000017.1:0-28589 GCA_043787675.1 Candidatus Altimarinota bacterium
TACTCGCTCCTTGTACATACGGGTACGGACAGTAGCCTCAGTTGCGAGGACTCATATTTTTCTATATCCACCATCAACGACTGCCTCAGCTCATGGTACCGTGACACCGAGAATGTGATATCAAATAAATATCTCTGTCTGGAGGTGATGTAGGGCATGGACAGATGCGGTATTGCAAGCGAGAATAACTACATTAGCTCACCGATCATGGAGTCGCTGGACTCAGGCGATCGTGAAAGATAATATCTCATCTCCACTACGATGACCATATGGAGCGTTGTCTCTATCCATCTCGAGGATCATATCAGTATCTGGATACTCTCGTTGGAAAGCCTCCATAACTACTTGTCAACCGAGTCAAGAATCAAAAAATCAGACACGCATAAATTTAGATAGTTATATTTGCTGGTATTTCCGTATTCCAATCTACTCACATCAATGTAGTGTCAAGAGTTCATTCGAGGAGCTGGATAACTCATTTATTATTTTGTATGAGCACTCACATATGTGTTGGTCGATTGAGTATTTTCCAGTGAGGGAGGGTGAGTTTTCATATTTTCAAATCTTTGTATGGAAAATCTTCTCATCGAATTCATATGAGAATATCCATAGCTCACTTTGATGAAGTTGCCAAAACAAAAGATGTGCGGTTGAGTTCCTCAACAAATAATGAATATCTTCCGAGACCTACTTGATTGAGTCTATTTTTCCAATCTTCGGGAATTTCATCAACTAAGAGTATTCTCATAAAAATAAAATCAGGAAATTACTTCTCTGATTTTATATGTTATGTCGTTTTTATCAACTATTTTTTGAATCCTATGAAGAGAGCACTATTTTTACCAATCTTTCGACCCACAGCAATGATGAGAATGCGAGATACCCACATAGCTGTGAAGAGAGAGAGTATGATACCGAGGCCAAGCATAAATCCGAATCACTTGATGAGTGATATACCAAATACATAGAGGATTACTGCGGAAGTAAGTGAAGTAATATGTGAATCCCATATTGCAGTCCAAGATTTCTCAAATCCAAGAGTGATAGATTGATCCATTGTCTTGCCATCTACAAGAGCCTCTCGCATTCTTTCAAAAATCAGAATATTGGCATCGATCGCGAGACCTATAGAGAGTATAACACCTGCGATAGATGCGAGGGTGAGTACTACACCTGTCATCTTGACGAGAGCTATCAGGATGAGAGTATAAGTAATAAGTGCTAGTCCTGCGAGGAGTCCGCTCACACGGTAGATCGACACGAGGAATATAATAATAACGAGGAGTCCGATAGCACCCGCCATAAGAATCTGTCGGAGTGACTCTGATCCAATTTTGGCGTCAATCGTACGCTCACTCGTGAGATAAATTGGAGCTGGCACAATACCTGTATTGATATCGTTGGCAAGAGTCTGGGCTCATTTGATAGTATAGTCTCCAGTGATAACTGCCTTACCATCCGTGATGACTGCTTGTACGGTAGGAGCCGTGAGGAGTTGTCAGCCGACAAATATAGCAATCTGCTTACCGATAAGACGTTTCGTGAGTTCTCCGAATATTTTTTTACCATCCTCATTGAAGAGAAGTTCAACTTGAGGTTGTCCAACTTGAGTGAATCCAACTCCAGCGTTGACGAGATACTTGTCATTTAGTACCTTACCATCGACTGTCTTCGCGGCCTGCCAGAGACTCGGCCGCTGATCTACGAATATATAAGAATAGGCATATGTAGTTCAGGTTCCACTACCGTTTTTACTGAGAAGCTCAACAATAGCATATCCAGGATTGGATGTTGTGATGATTTGTCCACTTGAATCCTTGACATAGCTCTCTTCACCTCGAGCAACAAATACTGGAGTAGTATATGGAAATGTTGTGATAGTCTCAACTCCTGAGAATGATATTTCTTTTGGGAGTGCGCCAGTACCAGTATTATATCCAATATTTTCATAACTATCTCGATACTTCTGTCATACTGTAGCGAATGGTGTTGTCTTTATGTCTGTGAATGCCTTTTCTGCTAGAATACGACGCTCTGCACGATCCGCATCTGTAACTGACTTTTTCTCTTCACGAAATTCGAGTTGCACTACTTTTCAGATAGTTTCTTTTGCTTTTTTTATATCTTCAGCATTTTTGGTCTTGCGAGCAGCCTCACTGAGATCTGTATGTGCCTGTGTCGGTATCTGGACAATGATATGATTATCTGGTCCGTACTTAGCAGTTTGTATAGTTGGTTCTGCAAGACCGAGAGAGTTTACTCGCTTATCGATAACAGATTTGATACCTTCTACTATATTTTGTTCTGTTGTCTTACCAGATTGAGACTTCACTACATCGAGATCTACCTTGTAGTCGAGCTCAACACCTCACTGGAGATCGAGCCCCAAGGTATATGGCTTGTTGAGCCATGCACTATCTATACCATATTGATTCCAAGGTACAATATAGAGTCCTGATAGAACTAAGAGTGCAATGATAATGAGAACACGATTACGGATATTCATATATTGTGAGAGCTATTGGAGATAGAGAATGGCGAGATTATAGAAAAAATATTACCTTTTGCAAGAGAGATTTTGCAATATATAGTAAAATATGCTATCATCACATTAGTTGGCAAAATACTCATGAAGATTTTTTATATTTTAATTCATCTCTAATATGTCTAATTCTCTGATCGAATCAGCTCGTATATATACTCAGGATCTACTCCAAGTCTGTGCTACATATCCATACCATAATCCGGCACACAGCACTGGAGTACTGGATCGAGCTACATATATTGCCCTCGCTGAGGATATAGGAAATGAAGATCTCGAGGACCTCCAACTGGCTTGTCTCTTCCATGATACTGGATTCTGCGAACAATATGAGAAAAATGAACATATCGGAGCTCGGATTGCTCGCAAGTGGCTCGAAGAAAAAGATCATCCAAAGGATCGTATTGCTAAAATCGAGAAAATCATCATGGCAACTGTACTTTTCTCAACACCTCGAACTCACCTCGAAAATATCATCCAAGATGCTGATCTCGATAATATCGGTACTAAGTCAGAGTTCATATATTCACAACGCTATCTCGCAGAGATCCGTAGTGTTGGTGGCAAGGATATATCCGAGTGTGCATACTGGCAGTTCGTATACAAACTCCTGACCAAGTACAAATTCCATACAGAGACGGCAAAATCAGAACGCCATGAACAACAGATCCGTGATGTCGAACATATGGAGAAGTATCTCATGATGATCGGATGTGAGATACCACATGTCGAGCCTGATACAATGCACGAAGTATAAAAAATCTCCCAAATATTTCGGGAGATTTTTTATACTATGCAGCAATCCTGAAAGACCTCTGATTGCTTGCGATATCGGTCATATTTACTTTTTCTTTAGGAAATTGTATTTCTTGAACTATTTTCTTTACGAATTCTTTTACCATTTGTATCTCTTCTCCATAGAGAGACCACTTTCATGCCTCTTTCACGATATAGGCTCATTGTAGAATATCCCGTATAGAAAAATCTAGATTGTTTCATCATAGGACTGCTGAAGTAGATGATGCCTTTTGTAGTACAATATCTATATTTATTCTGATGGATGCTATCTTGGAGATCGCAATAGCCTGTGATTGTCTGTCTTGTCACTCTCAGGCTATGAGTGATATCATAGGTCATATCAGGAGTTGCTTTTCTGCTACTGTATCTCACCAAACAAGGTCTGATTGTTTCATAGTGCAAAAAGGGATAGAAAGTATAGAACAAACTTATTGTACAAGATTTCTACAGAATACAACACTTTTTCGAAGAATTCGCAAGAGATCAAAATCCGCAAATCGTTGTTTTGACTTTTATGTAGGTTTTCATACACTGATAATGGATTTTTTGTATATTTCTATCACTCACGACATCTATGATCACACCCGACATGATCGAATCGATCACTCCCCTCTCAGATCGAGTTCTCCTCCGACCGATCGACGCAGACAAGGTGACAGCCTCAGGTATCATCATCCCCGACAGTGCGAACAAGGAACGCCCCTCTCTCTACGAAGTCATATCTGTATGACCAGGGAAGATATGAAAAAATGGCGAAGAAATAAAAACCGACCTGAGTAAGTGAGATCGGGTAATATCTGGACAGTATTCTGGTGACGATGTCCGAGTAGGAGATACGACGTACAAGATCGTCGCATTCGAGTATATACTGGCGAAGATTAGTTAATAACTTTATATTTATGATTACCGCAGTTCTTTGAATGTTAATGAATAAAGTTCCTTGTGTCATTTCTGCAAAGGATTTTTCCGAAACAGAACTATCTTCAATTATATTAAGTGCAAATTCTAATGAAACTTTTATTAGAATCAGGCACGCAAAAGAAATTCCAATGACAATCATAGGAGCTATTCAAATAAGCCAAAAGAAATTTATTACAGTTGATTTAAGTGAATAAATTAAAATTATATGTGAAAATTACATAATACTTGAACATGGATCGCTGTAATAATTTTCGTATTCTGAAAATTATGTGAAAATTTTTGATTAGATAACAAATCTTTTCTTATTACTCTTTATGGCATAGCAATTATTGCCTTATGGCATAGCAATTATTGCCTTATTTATTAAACCAATTCTTGAAATATATCTTTATTTTCAAAATAAAGAATAATTAATTCATAAATATTTTACCTATGTCAAAACAAATTCACTTCTGAGACGAAGCTCGTCTCGCTATGTTCGCCGGTATGGAGAAGGTCGCGAAGACTGTCATCTGTACTATGGGGCCCAAGGGTCGCAATGTGATATTCGCGAAGTCGTACTGAGCACCTCAAGTCACCAATGATGGTGTCACGATCGCCCGAGAGATCGAACTCGAGGACAAGATCGAGAATATGGGAGCTGACCTCATCAAAGAAGCCGCGAGTAGAACCAATGACGCTGCAGGTGATGGTACTACGACAGCAACACTCCTGACGTACGCGATGGTGAAGGAGTGACTCCGTGAGATCAGGTCAGGGATCAATGCTATCGAACTCAAGAACGGTATGAAAAAAGCAGGTGCACTCGTCGTAGCCGAGCTCGCTCGTATCAGTCAGCCACTCCATACGCAAGAAGAGATCGAGCAGGTAGCGACTATCTCAGCTCAGGATGCGGAGGTCGGACGTATCATCGCTGATGCTATGGAGAAAGTCGGTAAGGATGGTGTGATCACGGTCGAAGAAGGGAGGACATTCGGACTAGAGGTTGAAGTGACTGAGGGTATGCAGTTCGATAATGGATATATATCTCCATATATGATCACCGATAGTGAGAAGATGGAGGCTCGCATCACTGATGCACATATCCTCATCACAGATAAGAAGATATCGAGTCTAAAGGATATCCTCGGAGTCCTCGAGTCACTCGCACAGAGTGGGTCTCGCGAGCTCGTCATCATCGCCGATGATATCGATGGTGAGGCGCTCACGGGTATCATACTGAACAAGCTCAAGTGAGTCCTCACTGTCCTAGGGATCAAGTCTCCAGGATTCGGTGATAAGAAGCGTGAGATGCTCAGAGATCTCGCGATCCTCACCGGTGCGACACTCATAACTGATCAGACAGGCTACCAACTCGCGAATGCTCACGTCGATCATCTGGGTCGAGCGGGAGCAGTCATCTCGACCAAGGAGAGTACGACGATCATCTCTGGTGGTGGTGACTCACACCTCATCGCAGCACGAGTACGAGAACTCGGAGCAGAACTCGAAGCGAGCAAATCCAACTACGACAGAGAGAAACTCGCTGAACGTATCGCCAAACTCGCAGGTGGTATAGCAGTGATACAGGTCGGAGCTGCTAGTGAAGTGGAGATGAAGGAGAAGAAACTCAGGATAGAAGATGCACTCAATGCTACAAAGGCAGCAGTAGATGAAGGAATCGTCGCAGGAGGAGGCGTGGCGCTCCTAAAGGCTGGACGTGTACTGGGTACAGCTGATCTCACTGCGACAGAGAGAGTCTGAGCTGATATCGTCATGCGAGCGCTCTCCTACCCTGTCCGTCAGATCGCCGATAATGCAGGAAAAGAATGAGCAGTTATAGTATCAGAAGTGATCAAAAATACAGACCCACACTATGGATATGATGCCGCTCTGGATGAGTATAAGGATCTCGTGAAAGCGGGGATAATCGACCCGACCAAGGTTGCCCGATCTGCTCTCGAGAACGCTGTCTCCGTAGCTGGTATGTTCCTCACGACTGAGGCACTTATAGTCGACACTCCCTGAGACAAAAAAGAATCAATGATGCCTCCAGGTGGAGGGATGTATTAGAACTTATAAAAAATCTATCCCGAGTGATCGGGATAGATTTTTTATTTACGTTATTTTTTTCCATTTTCGATTATTCGTCTACGGATCTCATCTTTCATCTCTTCGCTATGAGTTGACTGCTGGAGGAGTGTGAGAAAATCATCCTTGAGAAATACCTGGAGTTCAGTATCTTCAACTACTTCAACAGTGGCATTGCGAGTATCGTCCGTGATAAGAGCAATTTCTCAGAAAAATCCACCTGACCCAAGCATTGCGAGTTCTTTTTCACCTTGTGAAACTCGCACCTTACCTGAGTTAATATAGTAGGCACATCAATTTGATATTTCTCATCTTTGGATAATAGTTTCTCATTTTTTATGAAACTGTGTCTGACTCATGAGGAGAAAAAATGCGATCACCTCCTTGGAGAATCCATCAAATATGTAGAGATTTTCGATAGTATTGGACATAGTCACTATATTATAATATGATTATAATATCATATTTCAAAGAAAAATACAAATATATCTACTTCCAGGTGAATGTGAGATCATCTCACTTCGCAGATATGGCGAGTTGATTCTTTTTTTTACCGGCAGCAATCATCATATCTGCAATAGGATCTTCGATACGATCTTGGATATATCGTCTGACTGGGCGAGCTCCATACTCAGGATTATAGGTTGATTTGAGTATCAGATTCACAGCTTTGGTATCATAGCTAGCTGAGATGGCTAGAGTAGCAAGACGGACTATGAGATCATCGAGCTGGAGTATGACGATATTTTTTAGTACTTTTTTATCAAGTGGATTGAACACGATAGTCTTATCGACACGATTAAGAAACTCAGGAGAAAAATAGTCAGGGAGCTGCTTGAGAACTTTTTCTCGAATGAGTGAGTAATCAGCGATGATTTTTTTCTCTTCTTGTTCACCAGTGGAAAATCCGATTTGTGCTGCTTTATCATTGAATTCATCTGATCCTATATTGGAAGTCATTATGATGATCGTATTCTTGAAATTAACAGCCCGACCCTTGCCATCTGTAACAACACCATCTTCGAGGATCTGGAGAAGGAGATTGTAGACATCGCTATTTCCCTTCTCTATCTCATCAAGTAAAACAATAGAATATGGCTTACGGAGAACCTTTTGAGTCAGCATACCACCCTCTTCATAGCCAATATATCCGGCTGTCGTACCAATGAGCTTGGATGCACTCGACTTATCCTGGAACTCGCTCATATCAATCTTTATGAGTGCTTTCGGATCAGCAAAGAATTCCTCAGCGAGTACTTTCACGAGTTCAGTTTTACCGACTCCAGTAGGACCAAGAAATAGGAATGACCCAATAGGGCGATTCGGATTCGATATACCTACAGATGATCGCTTGAGTGAGCTCGTGATAGCATCGATAGCTTCGGATTGTCCGAGGATTCTTTTTTTGAGGAGGAGATCGAGTCATCTGAGACGAGACATATCTTCTTTTTCGAGATTTTTCAGTGGCACTCCACTGATCTGATGTATCACTTTCTGAATATCAGATCATGTTATATGAAGACGATCCTTTCGGGGGATGGTTCGTTTTTTCTTTTTTTCTTCGATCTCAGTCGCGATCGATTCGATCATTTTTCTTTTAGCAAGGGCCTTTTGATATTGTTGTGAGATAAGGAGATCTTCCATTTCTTTTTGTACACCTTGCATCTTGTCCTTGAGGTCTGTGACTTCAGAGGTATCAAAGTTATAAGTCATACTCTTGGTACTACATGCCTCATCGATGAGATCGATCGCTTTATCTGGGAGAAATCGGTCAGTAATATAGCGAGTCGAGAGATCAACAGCTTCTCATATGGCATCATCGTCGATGATGAGATTATGAAACTCTTCGAAACTAGATCTCAATCCTGTAATTATGAGGTTCGCGACTTCTTTACTCGGCTCTGCAACATCGATCTTCTGGAATCTACGTTCGAGTGCCGAGTCTTTTTCGATATATTTCTGATATTCAGTAAGGGTCGTTGCTCCGATGAGAGATATCTTTCCTCGAGCCATCGCAGGCTTGAGTATATTCGCTGCATCGAGTGAACCCTCTCAGGAACCAGCCCCAATAATGGTATGAATCTCATCGATGAATATAATAACTTCATTCTCGAGTTTGGATGCCTCGTCGATGACGAGTTTGATTCGTTGTTCGAACTCACCACGATACTTGGTTCCTGCTACCATCTGAGAGAGATTGAGTGAGATAATACGCTTATTTTGCATAGCAAATGGCACTGCCCCATCTACAATACGACGAGCGAGTCATTCTACTACGGCAGTCTTCCCAACCCCTGGATCTCAGACAAGACAAGGATTATTTTTAGTTTTACGATTGAGAATCGAGATCAAGCGATCGATCTCGGCATCACGACCAAATATAGGATCAATTTTCTTATTGCGAGCCTCCAATGTGAGATCCACACCAAAAAAATCAAGTGCCGGAGTTGTCGAATCTTTTTTCTCTTGAGGGGGATTTTGATCAAATGGAGCTCATCTTTTACCCTCTTCTCTTCATATGGTTTTTTCTTTTCATTTTTTATCATCCTTGGTACCACCGAATGTATCCTCTATGAGATGTACGAGATCATCGATTGTCTCAAACATCCCCCCAGCATTGGCTCAACCAGCTCAGGCAATGAGTGTATTGATTTCAACGAGCTCAATATCAAAAACCTTGGGATCAATCCCAATGAAGTCTAATATTTGTACAAACCAATTATCTGTCTCAGAATGCAAGAGTGCGAGAAGATAGTCCTCGAGACCAGCCTGCCCCTTACCGAATTTGGCTGCAGTACGCATAGAATCAACGATAACTGCCTTGAGACGAGAAGATATACCAGCATAGTCTCCACCACGATTGCCATTCTCAAGTTGGAAAGGAGGTCGAGAAAAGAGATCAACGAGTATTGCATCATTAATACCAAAGCTCCCAAAAAGATCATAAATATTACCATCTGTTACTTTGGCAATCTGTATCAAAATATCTTCAGGGAGGATTTCACGATAACCAAATTGCTTGGCTCGTCATTCTGCAGCAAGCATGATATCGCGATATTGTGTTGTAAATTGATTGAGCATGAGATAATGATAGTAAAATTTGTGTGAAGATTATAAAGAAAATTTAGAAAAATCAACTCTATCTGCTCCCATATTGTAGCAGGATTTGAGGGAAATTGAAACAATTTTTCCTTGCGAAATATATGAAATAATGAGGGAGTATAATTTACTTTTGAAGTGAGATGACTACACTATATGTGAAAAACTATAATATCACTCTAAACTATGCCAAAAATACTCCTCATAGAAGATGATACTGGAATCATTACTCCACTTTCAATGTATATTGAACAGTCTGGGTATTCTATCGTCGTATGTCAAGATGGGAATCTTGCACTGGATATATTCAATACAGAAAAACCAACACTCGTAGTACTCGATATCAATCTCCCTGGTAAAAATGGAATAGAAATCTGTGAAGCTATCAGAGTAATATCTGAAACACCAATCATAATACTATCAGCTCGTGAGAGTGAAGACGATAAAGTAATGCTCCTTGGTCTCGGTGCTGACGACTATGTATCGAAACCATTCTCTCCACGAGAACTCATAGCTCGCATAGCAACAATCATCAAGCGAATAGAAAGTCGTAAAAAACTAAAAACAAGTAAAATACTCACTCTTGGCAATATATCTATAGATGCCAAAAACTTTGTAGTGACTGTCGCAGGGGAAGAAATAAAACTCACCAAAACAGAATTCGCTCTACTCGAATACTTCGCAAAAAATAGCGAGAATGTAATCAAACGAGAATCACTCATGAAAGATATCATCGGATATGATAATTATCTCTATGATCGTACAATAGATACTCATGTGAAAAATCTCAGAAAAAAAATCGGAGAAAGCATAGAAATAGAAACCATTCGTGGTATATGATATAGAACTCATCTCGTATAATTATAGCAATAATAGTCAAATAACTGTACATTTATATAAGATTTATGAGTTCGAGTTGCGAATCCTATTTGTTTCTATAGAATATATATGTTTCCTAAAATAAAGAACACACACTATTTTATTTTTCGTGTTTACTTTTTTATTCTCTCCTCATGCTCTCTCTCCACTGACCACAATATCTCTCTGGTAGCGTAGATATCTCAGGTTCCAAAAATGCCGCACTCCCACTCATAGCTTGCGGTCTTTTTTTTGAGGAATTTACTCTCCATAATGTACCACGTATTGGCGATGTGCTTACATTTATCGAAATTATTCGATCACTCAATGTGATAGTCACATTCGAATGAAATATTCTCACACTCAATACTAGAAGCATGAGTATGGAAAACATTAACGCTGATCTCGTAAAAAAAATAAGAGTCTGAATATTTCTATTCCCGGCTCTTCTCAAAAGGTTTCGTACACTCGAGATACCCTATCCTGGAGGGTGTAATATTGGTAAACGACCAATAGATGAGCATATTCGTGGATTCGAAGCATTCTGATATATCAACGAGTGAAGTGGGGATATATTGCATTTTTCGGGCAATTATAATACTAATGATGTGCATATATCGGCAGGATTCGCGGTAACTGCCACAGAGAATATACTCATGATTGGAGCATTCCGCTCTGGTCGCACGACTATAGAACTCGCAGCAATGGAACCACATGTGATGAATATGATAGAATTCTTGAGGTCTCTAGGTATCGCCATATCAGTATCACACGATCATACAATCATAATAGATGGTATCAAACATCCGCCAGCAAGAGCAGAAGCGACAGTAATACATGACTATATCGAGAGTGGCACATTTATCATTCTAGCAGCACTGACTGCTCAAGATCATATAGCAATCAATCATGCGAGAGTCCGTGATCTTAGATTTTTCATCGCAAAATGTCGAGAAGCCTGAGTAAAACTCACGATTGATGAAATAGATGATACTATCACTGTATATAATTCTCTGAACTCACTCAAGGCTGTGAATTTCCAAACCAACATATATCCAGGATTCCCAACAGATCTCCAGTCTCCGTTCTCACTCCTTCTCACACAAGCAGAATGAGTATCGCGTGTGCATGAGGTACTCTTCGAGGGTCGACTCAACTGGCTCGTTGAGATCGAGAAGATGAAATGACATATTGCCATCATGAATCCACATGAGGCACTCATATTCGGGCATACTCAACTCAAATGAGCTATGGTATCATCGTGGGATCTCAGGGCCTGAGTAACAATGATCCTTGCTGGCATGATCGCAGTATGAGAAACAACAATAACTAATGTCGAATATATCGAACGAGGATATGAAGATATCATCGGAAAGATAGCAAAACTCGGTGGCAAGATCGTCAGCATATAAAATCTACTTATGTGATATTGAGACTATACTCCATCTGGTGGACAATATACCAAAAAACCTCTCACTAAATGACAAATCAAAAAACTCCAACAGGCCTACGCAACTGCTGGAGTCATATCTGAGTCAGTGAAAAATATCGAAAAATACGAACAGGAAGCTATAGAAAAGGAAGTAAACGATGGATTGAAGATGGTATTTTAGTTTTTATTTTCTGATATTTTCTATATATCTCACACTCAATACAGCAACTCCGAACGATATAACTATCGTAGCTATAGCAAATAGACTCCACTCCGCCAACGAGATCGATACATGATGCAATATTGTCGTAAGAAGTATGGAGATCACGAGTCCATGCCAGAGATAGAGACTATAAGAAATACGAGCAAGCCAAGTGAAAAATGTATTATCCATCAACCGTCATGAAAAACGAGAATATATAAGAGCATATATAGCAATCGCCCAGAGTCCTGGGATAATTGGGAATCTATATGGACTCATCGGATACGAGTATGCAAGATCTGGAGATCATCGAATAATCCAGAGAAATCAAAATATAGAGACTATCGACGTAGCAAAAATCAAATCCCAAAATACGCTTTTCGGCATATTTCTATATCTCGTCACGAGTCCACCTATGATAATACCCATGATAGAGTAGAGAGCAAATATGAACGGACTATAGTGAGGAAACCAGATACTGATAATCCCTTCTCATGGTGTCCACGGGAATGATACCCATACTTGATGAAGTCCAAGAAATATAAAAATATAAGCAATTATCAATCAATATATGTATTTTTTATATATTCGGGTCAATACGACCATCATGAAAACCGTGAATATATAGCCTACCATATCATATCAGATAAACCAGAGTGGGCCATTCACTGCAATCGGGAAAAATGTCATAGGTGAAACCCAATTCAAAAATACGAATCCAGAAAAAAATGAGAGCAATTTCTCAATACTATATCCAGATAGATAGAGACTCCAGATAAATGAAATAACTAACACAGCATAATATGCTGGAGCAATACGCCATCATCGATCTATTATAGCCTTGCGTGTATCAGGTTTTTGTTCACCATGGAGTATATGGGCCCAGTATCCGAGAGATCGCAAGAGTCCTGTGAGTATAAAAAATACTGCAACCACCATAGGAAACATACTGATAAACTGATATAACGCCCAATCCCAATCTGCAAGAGCACTAATAGGTCTGAGTTGCTGGAGATGGTATACTACAATAAGAAATGCGATACTACCACGGAGTCCCGATATTCAATTGAGTTTGTTCATGGAGAGATGATAACGAGGGATTTATTTTTTGCAAATCTAGCTCGACTTTTTCCCTATTTTTGATATTATCAAAACAATAAAAATTCTCAAATTATGACTCCATTTGCTGATATCCTCGCCTCACTCAACCCCCGTCAACGAGAAGCCGTAGAAACCATATACTGAAGTGTCCTTGTGATTGCATGACCTGGGAGTGGCAAAACGCAGATACTCGGAGCTCGTATAGCCAATATCCTACAAGAAACTGACTATCTTCCATCGAATATACTCTGTCTCACATTCACAGACAACGCCGCTCGCAATATGCGAGATCGTCTCGCTCGTATGATCGGTCCTGATGCATATCGTGTAGCCATCCATACATTCCATAGTTTCGGGAATGAGATACTCGCTCAATATCGGTATCTATTTCGAGAATATAGCGACTCTGGTACAATCGATAGCGTCACCGCATCTCGTATACTCGATGAGATCCTCGCACCTCTCGCCTGGAATGATCCATACAAGCCTGGAATGAGAGCCTGAGATACTATATCAGATATACTCGGTCGGATCTGAGATCTCAAAAAATGAGGCATAACACCAATACTCTACCATATGATTCTCGAGATGAATCATAGAACAATCGATAGACTCACACCTATTCTCCAGTCTCACTTTGAGCAAATAGATGCCCTCGGGCAAAAAAAAGATGAAAAAATCCAAAAGATCGATATTTTTAAAAAAATGACAGAAATAGTACAAAAATTGTCCGAAAATGAAAATATCGGAGGATATGATTCCCTACTCAAAACTATACAACTCTGACTCGATGATGCCTGGATACAGTATGACGGAGATATGAGTACCAAATTCCTCACGTCATGGAAAGATAACTGGACAGCTAAAAACTATACATGAGGGCGCATCTGGAAAGAAAGTGAAAAACTCAAAAAACAACTTTCTCTAGCAAATATCTATGATATATATCAGGCAAGGCTCGAATCAGAGTGACTCGTAGACTTTTCTGATATGATACTCAGAGCTATCGAGCTCGTGGAGCGAGATCCAATGATCCAGGCCAATCTCGCAGAACAATACCAATTCATCCTCATAGATGAATTCCAAGATACCAATGAGGCACAGATGCGACTCGTGAACTCTATACTCTCACTAGATACAGATAGTCCCAATATATTCGCTGTTGGCGATGATGATCAATCAATCTACAAGTTCCAGTGAGCCAATGTGAAAAATATCCGAGATTTCCATGATAGGTATAATCCGACAGAGCTCATAATACTCGATACAAATTATCGATCCACGAGCAATATCATCACATCAAGTCGAGCAGTTATAATATCAGAACAGTCTGATATATCGAGTATATTCCCATGAACGATAAAAGAATTCCACTCATATACTGGACAAGGAGAATGAGTACAACAATATAGATATAGTACTGAGCTCCACGAGATCTCTGCTATCGTATTAGATATACAAGAAAAGATCAAATCAGGTATCAAACCTCAAGATATCGCAATCATAGTCAAAAAAAATAAATCTCTAGAAACTCTTGCCAAATGACTCCTGTGAGTAAAAATTCCTGTGAGTATGAGTAAATCTGAGTCCATCTGGGAAGACGAAGTCATCATACTCATTACCAATATACTCAAATACTTGAATTCACTAGGCACGAGTCAAGAGCTGAAAGAAGTACTCATAGATATACTATCTCATCCGTGTTGGGATATCCCTCGTCTCACTCTCTGGAAGGCCTCTCGTGATATATACCATAGTCGCAAAACTGAGAACAAGAGCTGGATAGAGCAACTCTCGAGTCATGAGACTCCAGGTATCCGAGATCTCGGATATTTCTTGAAAGAGCTCTCGAATATGAGTCATATTGTCAGACTCGAGGATCTCATCGACGCTATCACTGGGGCATCATCACTGGTACTCCCAGATGAACATGATGAAGAGGGCACATCGAATCCAATACAGATATCGATGCTCTGAGGTGGAAAGCGAGATTTCACTTCACCTCTATACACTCATTTTTTTGGACAATTATCAAACAATAATAGTACAATATCAGAGCAATATCAGCTCAAGGCACGATCTCTCGCAAATATAGCAAAACTCGTAAATGAAGTCAGAAATTATAAAAAACAAAAACCATTTCTGATGCTCTCAGATGCTATCGAGCTCATCTCTATGATCGAGAAATATGATATTCGCATCGAAACCTCTCATCTCATAGGCAATGAGCTATCAGCTGTCAACCTCATCACCGTCCACAAAGCAAAGTGACTGGAGTGGGATCATGTGTATGTACCATTTCTCACAAAGCGAGAATACAAACTCGGTAAGATCTCTGGAGCCACACTTCCCAAAAATCTCCCTCTCGAAGCCGATAAAGATGATGATGCAGATATCGAAAGACTCGTATATACAGGATATACGAGGGCGAAGAAAACTCTGAATATCAGCTACTCTATAGTTAGTATGGATGAGCGACCCAATGAACCTCTTCCATGTATCGGATCTGAGGGAAGTGAGTGGATAGAGATATCGGATACTGCTCCGATCAATCTCGCAGATACTCTCGAGGATGTTAGCCAATCTCTCTGGAGTCTCCCCTATGACAACCAAGAAGAGGGATTTCTCAGGGATCGTATCGATAAGCAATTCGTCATGAGTGCGACAGCTCTACAGAACTTCCTCGATGTCACCTCAGGTGGTCCGACTCACTTTGTTGCGAACAATATTCTCAGATTCCCTGGAGCCAAAAATATCGCAGGATGCTATGGATCAGCGATGCATATCGCTCTTGAGCTTTTTTTCACGGATTACAAGGCGAACAACTCATACAAAAAAGAAATCCTCTACAGTGAGTTCGAGAAGAGTCTGCGAAAAGAGTGATTCGAAAAACAGATCGAAGATACCTGGCTCGCTAAGTGACGAGAAAATCTCGAATCACTCTATAGCGAACTCGTAGGAAAATCCTACGGAGAACTCACACTCGAAAAAGACTTCCGAACTGAATGAGGATGAGTCTGGCTCTGAGATATACAACTCACAGGAAAAATCGATAGGATAGAGAGACTCTCCGATGATACTCTCATCATCACCGACTACAAGACAGGAGGTGGGTTCGATAGTTTTGATGGCAAGTGAGCCGACTATGCAAAAGTGAAACAATGGAAATATAGACTCCAACTCGCCTTTTATGCGATATTATTCGAGCTATCACCTCGGTATAGGGCATTCCCTCGTCGGCAATTCGAGCTCTTTTTCATAGAGAAAAACCATGATGAAGACAGGTTTCACCGAGTTACAGAGTATATCCACGAATGAGAGATAGAGCGGACAAAGTCACTCATCAGAAAGACTATGGAGTGCATCCGTACCCTCAGATTCCCTGATGTGAACAGATATACTAATACTATTGAGGGAATTCGACAATTTGAGGAGGATCTTTTGAATGGAGTGATATAGCCTATCTCTTCCAACTCCTTGCCATCCCCCACCATACAAGTCCCCATATAGCTCCTGCAAGGTGTCCTACTAGGGATATACCCGGTACAAGTCAGATACCGATATTGATCGCGAGCATCATGAGGATCTGAGATGCCATCGGATGACGAGTCGTATAGAGATCGATCCAGAGATAGGAGAGGAGTGCCATAGCAAACCCTGATATCCCGATAGTCAGACTCTGTGGAGCGAATATGAGGAGAGCAACCGCAACAAATAGAGTCGAAGAGACAAAAAACCAGGTATACCTATCTCGTGACATACGAGCCTCGAGCTCGGGTCCTGCCGTATAGAGGAAGTAGCTATTCGCGAGGAGATGGAGGATACCACCATGGAGAAACTGAAATAAAGATATCTGTACAATGAGTGATATATAGTTACCCATACTCAGATAATACCCACTCATCCCATAGAGACTCACAAACTGAGGAAATATGAATCATATAAGCGATATCACAGCACAGATAACAATCAAGAGATGTGAGAATGAACGACCTGGATAAAAAGGAAACATAAAAAAAATCTCAAGAATAAATTACTTGAGATTTTATGAGTTTTTTATCAGATTGCAATTATTTACGAAGATCGAGTTTGCCGATGAGATCACTATAACGAGCCTCATCTTTTCTCTTGAGATAGTCGAGGAGTTTGCGACGCTTGGCTACCATCATGACTATACCACGGCGAGAATGATTGTCTTGTCTATGGATTTCGAGATGATTTTTGAGGGATTCGATACGAGATGTGAGGATAGCAACTTGGACTTCTGGGGATCCAGTGTCACCTTTTTTAGTTGCATATTGCTCCATGAGAGCTTTTTTGACTGCATGTTCCATAGTATGTGGAGAAAAGTATCTGAGAGTAAATATGTCAAACCCGCAGATACACGAGTAAAGACACAGGGAGTATATAGAAAAGAGAGGGAAAGGCAAATTTTTTACTGTTTCTTAATTGAAATCTTGGTTCAGTCTTTTTCATAATCGAAATAGAGAGAGAAATCCTCAGCAAGCAATCACATAAATTTGTTCCTGAGCCCATAACTGCATGTATGTCTGAGGAGCCCCAGATATGAGTTCAATATTGCCAAGATATGGTTTTTCTCTGTATCAGACAATGGTTCTGGATGGGATAATCTCCTATTGATATCTTCTATACATCTATAAAAATTTCACTTTGTCCGCTTCCCGCTGTACTTCCGCCATGGCTTGATATATGTACCGAGAAATAATACTCACTTCGAGTAGTGTTGGAAATATATCTTCTTCGGATGCAGTATTAGTCACAATTGTTTGTGAAGAAAGTCTCGGGTAATAGCAATACATGATCTCAGATATTCTCTATCACTATGGATCAGGACGAAGTCATCGACATACCTCCCATAATATTGGATCTTTAGGGTCTTTTTCACGAACATATCTGCCTCGTGCATATAGATACTGGAGAATAGCTGGCTTGTGAGATTACCTATTGGGAGTCCACACCCTGGTTGTGCATAAAAAAGGCTTTTGCTTTTTGGAAGCCCTATCCAGTCACTTTTCTTTCCACAGATTTTCACTCATTTTCTCGGATTTGAGAAGATGATGATACGGATCAGAGAGAGAAAAGTATCTTGTTCATCTTTCAGGGTGTATCGTTCTACGATAGTTCTGATTTTCTCATAGAGAATCTCCCTATCTATACTCATGAAAAATCCCGCTATATCCAACTTCAAGATATATGCATCTCTCTGGTAATTGTCACTTGCTGATCGGATGAATCTCTCTATGCGTCGTATACCATAGTGTGTTCACTTGCCTTTGCGAGAGTTATAGACATCATGGATCAGTACTCGTTCGAGAATAGGATCGAGACGACGAGCGATGAGATGATGCACGACTCTGTCTCGGAAATGACTCGCGAATATTTCTCGTTGTACGGGGTCTCGCACGATAAATGCAGTGCAAGGACGCAGTGTATACCTCCTCTCCATGATCTCATGATAGAGTGTGATACACTCACTCTCATAGTGGAGCTCGAACTCGAGTGCACCATAAGTATTGCGTTTGTGCCTGCGACAGTCATAGTAGGCCTCGAAGATGTCAGAGAGAGAAAACATGATAATCCAGAGAAAAATGAAAGATCTTTCGCCAAAGACTGGGATCACAGAGAGGCCGTTCTGAGGATTGTTCCAGTTATGATTCGAGTTGCCATCGTGATTGCGTCAGATATATGGAGCGTTCCCATCTTGTATCGTACCATAGATCCACGCATAACCATAGCTAGCAGTATTCTCGATCTTCCCACTGTCCGCATCACGATACCCTGCTACTAGGATGACTTATTCGTGACTCTAGGAAGAGCATCCCAGAGCCATCTTTTACTACTGGCGAGCCAGTGCATCCTCGATAAAGATAGGCGCTCTCATTCATACCATGATATGAGTGATTCTGGCCATCACTCTCATTTTCTCTGGATTATCATATCTTCGTACTTTTCTGCCATGCGGTCAGTTGTCTGGAGATACTCTCTATTTTTTCATTCAGCGAGACGAACTCCTGCAGAGATATCTGTTTCAGATCCTTGGTCAGGCGGAGAATGAGTCTCGTTGTCTCGAGTGTGAGTCTCGCTTCTTCGAGAAGGATATATCTATTCGGTTGAGAACTATTCGCTCGATAGATCGAGAGGATGAGTTTCATCGTTTCTGATTTGAGTTCTTGTCCGATCGTGTATTTGTATTCCCGAGTGAAGCCTTTTGAGAAGGTAAAAATCTCGAGCAAGAAATCATACGTCGTCTTGTATATCGGGAGGAGATCATAGGTAGCCATAGTGATTGTGTGGATGAGAAATAGAAAATACCCCATCTCTGGAGTATCTCATCTACGGCATATTGACTGAAATCCTGAAACCGAAAGAGTCGAAGAGACAAAGAGTCGAATCGAAGCCTATCCAAAGACTGGGATCATAGAGAGGCCGTTCTGAGGATTGTAACAGTAATGATTCGAGTAGCCATCGTGATTGCGACAGATATACGGAGCGCGCCCATCTTGTAACGTACCACAGAACCACGCAAAACCATAGCCAGCAGTACTCCCGACCTCCCCACTGCCCGCATCACGAAACCCTGTGAAATGTTTATCCTTTGCGAGGGATGCTATAGCCTCGGTCTTATTAGCAAGTCTGAGAGAATCCTTCTTGTCTGGAAAGAGCATTTTCAGTGCATCTATGATAGTCAGAGATTCTTTATATGTTCCTAGAAAAGGATCGAGCGATACTTCTTCACTTAAACAACTAGCAAGAAGTTTTTTATACGCAGGAGCACTCTCTCAGACTCAAATAGGTTTTTGAGCTTTTATATCCGTCTCTATAGACTGTTTTTCTTGGAGTGTGAGTCAGAAATCGGGGGTTTCTGTAGGTGTTTCGAGAGTCTTCGATGCTTGGGCTTGAGTTCCAGATTGTACAGAGTTAGCTCACTGAATACCTCGAGGAAGAGCGAGTCCAGATGTTGGATTGATAACGAAATTATAATTTATTCCGTCAATCTTTGCAATGAATGGTCATGTCTGGTCTGGAGTGAGCGTGATGGGCATATGTGAAAATAAAAATAGAAATTACTTACACATATTACACTTATAATATATTTTGTCAATATTTTGAGATGAGATTATTCGAGATTACTCACTAGGAGGAGTCTAGGCTATGGCTGGCTGGCTGGCTGGCTGGCTGGCTGGCTGGCTGGCTGGCTGGCTGGCTGGCTGGCTACTATGATGATCGGAGATTTCATATTTTGTGCAAGTTTTGTGAACAAATGATTCTATAGAGTCTGCCTCAATGCTGTTATATTGAACGCATAATCCATCATAGTCGAGCCGAGGATACCGAGATATCCAGTGTATCCATTCACTTCTATTCTCTTCACTATCATAGTACTCGACTCGAGCTCGGGTATGACACTCTCTTCCCCGATAAATGCAGATACTCGAGGACCGACATCAAGTGATTGAAGATAGTCGATGAACTGGTGCTTGTTCTCGAGACACTTGATCACCTGGTACATCTCCTCTCCGAGAGCTCCATGATGACGCTCGAGATAGTTAGAGAGCCCAAGATAATATGAGGTTCAGAGTGATGGTATACAGGCAAATGTGATCTCTCCTGTCGTCTTGGTGAGACGAGATACGAGTCCATAGAGGACATCATCAATACGGTTCTGATCTTGCTGGGCGATCAGAGATTGTTCCGCCTCGATAAATACTCCAGGCATCGTCTCCATAAGATAATCAACAAATACACGCAGTCATCTATTGGTAGGGAGACGTCCCGCAGAGTTATATGGCTGAAAAATCAGTCCCATATCCTCGAGAGATGCCATATCGTTGCGGATAGTAGCACTCGATACATGGAGATCATACTTTGAAAGGAGGTTTTTGGATCCTATGATCTCTCCTGTCTTGAGGTATTCTTCGACAATATGTTTGAGAACTTGTACCTTTCGATCTTGGATTTTTGCCATATTATCTGATTATCTGACCATGAAAAAGTGACCCTTTTCGACTCGTCAACTCAACTCTATCTCCAGATTGGACTCCATCTATATCTACGATATAGTCGACTCCATCGAGTGATACCTTATAGTCTTCTCAGACTTTTTTGACCTTGCGTTTCTCGCCAAGATAGGTATCGAGTCACTGGAGATGTTCAGTTGCCTGTGATGTGAGTATACGAGGAAGATAGTATGAGCTCGCGAGTGTCACGAGAGCAAACACGATGCCTTGGCTGATAGTCACTTCAGTCAATCCCATATACCAGACGTAGAGAGCCGTGAGGAATCATGCAGATGATATTGCTAAACCATAGAACGTGACGGTAACCATCTCGATGATGAGAAATCAGATACCAACTCCAATCCAGAAAAGTGTGAGTGAAGACATAAGAGAAAAGATGAATAATTATTTCCCACCACCAAATATTTTCGATACTCCAGCCAAAATATCGCTATCAAGAATAAACTTGGTATTATTACCAAGAGCTCATTGGATAGTGGCGAGTTGCTCTTTGACGACTGCATTTCCCGTGAAGAATTGTTGAGCAGCAACAGCATTGAGTTCGAGAGATTTGGCAGTTGCTTCGGCGATAGCTACTTTTGCACTCGCCTCTCATTGGGCTTGGAGTATTTGAGATTCTTTTTGTCCCTCAGCCTGGAGGATCTTCGATTGTTTGTCTGCCTCTGCCTGCGTTATCATCGCTACCTTGTAGCCCTCAGCGGCAGTGATCTTGGCACTTTTTTCACTTTGTGCATTTTTGATCATATTCATCATCTCTTGGACACTTGCTGGTGGCTCGAGTTTTTTGATCTCGACACGCATAACTTTAACTCACCACTTAGCTGTCTCACGATCGAGTGACTCGAGGAGACGAGCATTGATCGTATCTCGATTCGAGAGAGTATCATTGAGTTCCATAGTACCGAGTACTGATCTGAGATTGGTCTGAGCAAGTGATACAACTGCGACAAATACATTGTTGATATCATATGTAGCCTTATATGGATCAGTGATCTGAGCATAGACAACTCCATCTACTGTCACAGCCACATTATCCTTGGTGATGATCTGTTGTTCTGGGACATTGATAACTTGTTCACGAATATCTACCTTGCGTACTGACTGGACACCTGGTATGAGGAAAAAAATACCAGGACCCACTGTATCGGTGTAGCGACCGAGGAACTCTCGGAGTCCGACCTCTCCCTGAGTAATCTTGCGGACAAAAAATGGAATGAGCACTGCAGCAAACACAAGGAGATAAAATAGAGTCATAGTCGATTTGCTAAAAAAATAAAAACACTATAATCCTACGGGTTTCATCTCAAAAATCAAAAGATAATTATGCCAAAAATAGTAGCAATCGGTGGTGGAGCAGGTACATTCAATGTACTCTACGGGCTCAAGCGAAATATAGACTATGATATCAGTGCCATCATATCGGTTGCTGATAATGGTGGGACAACCGGACTCATCAGAGACAAATATGGTATCCTCCCTCCTGGAGATATGCGGAGAGCTATTGCGGCGTTGGCTGGTAATACTGAGATTGTGAGACGATTATTTGAATATAGTTTTGCATGAGAAGAAGGGGTCATCGGATCAAACAAAGTAGGTAATATACTCCTCACAGCTCTCGTAGATATTTGTGGAGGAGATTTTGAGCAAGCGATCGCAACTATGGAGACCATGTTTGATGTCAGAGGGCATGTCATACCTGTCACACTCGAGGATGTCCATCTCGCTGTCAGATTCGAGGATGGTACTGAGATCATCGGTGAGAAAAATATCGATGTCAGTGATAAGAATCCGGGTGAACGCACTCATAACATCGATCAGGATATCATAGACGCCTGGCTCATCGGAGAAGGCAATATCAATCCACGAGCAAAACAAGCAATACTCGAGGCTGACTATATCATCATCGGGCCTGGGGATCTCTACACAAGTATTGTCCCAAACTTGCTCTCAAAATGAATGCGTGAGGCACTCGGTTCGAGCCATGCTCATATTATCTATGTGTGCAATGCTATGACCAAGAGGGGCGAAACAACTAATATGGAGGTCATAGATTTTATCGATACGATCGAGCGATATATAGACCCAGGCAAGCTCAATTGTGTGATTGTGAATAACGGGATCATCTCAGACGAAGTCGTCGCGAAGTATAAGGCAGAAGAGAATAAAAAACCACTTAAGATCAAGGACCCATGACTCTTCGAATGAAAATGTTATAGCATCATCGAGTGAGACATCGTCAATGACGATGACTATGTCAGACATGACCCGATAAAACTCTGAAAAATACTAGAAACTATAGTAGGGAATATCAAAAGATAGTATTGACTATAGATTATAAATATATACTATATAAATATGTCTGTAGAAAACAAGGAACATGATCATTTCTTGGAAGTCTGATCCAATATGGGATTATGGCATTCATTTTGATGATATATCATACCTGGTGATACACCCAAAAAGGTGAGAGATATACTCTATGGTATACCTGATAGAACTCCAAAATCATATATAGCAACAAGGGTATGTGATGCTATATCAGGAAATTTAATAGAGCTCATGCTTTGAACTCCATATGTATGACGCTTATCTACTATAGAAGAGGATATTTCTCGGCAAACAGACTATGTAATTCATTGACCAACTGGAGTTTTTCAAATAGATTTCACACAGTGAGAAATATGATACAATGAGAAAATATGAAGAAAGAAGAAAGATAAAAGGCACATCATAATACAAATATCTGGAGCTATGCTACATGGGTATATCAGACAAATATCCGCCGAACTCAAAAAAGATACTACTCGCACAAGTCGTGAAATTGTAACAAAGCTATATAAGCAGCATAGAAAAACTATACATGCAAATTTTATCCAAAAAATGTCAAATATTATAGATCTTTCACAACGATAGATAGCATTTTATTTGGGATAAAAATTTCTTTTACAAGAATTTTGTTCTCAAGCCACTTGGCGATCTCAGGAGTCCCATATGCGTATACAGAGACCTCATCTTGCATCACACCATTGAGACCCGTATAGGTACCTCGGAGTTTGCCATTGATCTGGATAGCAATAGTCACCTCATCATCTATGAGCATCCACTCATCATATTCTGGCCATTTTGCCTCATATATTGTTCATGATTCATCATTCATGATTCATCGAAATAGCTCCTCTGCCATATGTGGAGCAAATGGATGGAGAATGATGGAGAACTTTTCTCTCCACTCAAGAGCAAAGTCAGGGTCAGTCGGAATTCCTTCATTGAGGAGAATCTGGAGAGCGGATATTGCAGTATTGAATTTGTATCCTACGATATCTTCTCCCACTTTTTTGATAGTTTTATGAAGGAGTTTCATACTTTTCATATCATCTTTGGTCTGATTTTTTCCCTCGATTATTGTCATATACGCCTTATCGAGAAATCTACGAACTCCGATAATAGCATCAGGATTCCATGGAGCTGCATCAGTGAATGCTGATATACTCATCTCATAGAGACGAAGTGTATCTGCACCATATTCTCGGACTATATCGTTCGGATTGATAACATTGCCCTTGGATTTGCTCATCTTATTACCATCTGGGCCGAGTATGAGTCCAACATTTGTCAGCTTATGAAATGGCTCGATCGTCGGTACAACACCAATATCGTAGAGTACCTTGTGCCAAAAGCGAGCATAGAGAAGATGGAGTACTGCATGTTCTGCACCTCCAACGTATTCATCGACCATTCCCCAATAGTTGAGTGCCTCTTTGGATGCAAGTGCGTCTGGATTCTGAGGATCCATATAACGAAGATAATACCAACAAGATCCTCACCATTGTGGCATGGTATTGGTTTCTCGTTTTCATACGAGATTATCTGCCAATCTTACATTTACCCATTCTGGTACAGTTGCAAGTGGAGACTGACCATCCCCTGCTGGTTCATATTTATCAACTGCTGGAAGTGTGAGCGGGAGACTTGCATCAATGATGATTTTTCCAGTGATTCCTGTATATATTTGAGAAAATTCTGTTCCATCGATCATCAAAAATTCACTATCTCAATGAGTCTCGATGTATGCACCATCCCCTTTTTCTCTTGGCAGGCTCGCATAGTTCTCGTTGGTGATATGTATGAGTGGGATTGGTTCACCCCAGTATCTCTGACGAGAGAAGAGCCAATCACGGAGCTTGTAATTTACTTTTTTCTTACCGAATCATTCGGATTCTGCTCGATGAATAAAATCCTTTCTAGTTTCTTTAGAAGAAAATAAAAAAACTTTTCATGGAGTATCATACCATATTGCATTATTATTTAAAACATTTCCATCATTTGAATATTCTGATTTCCAACAATTATCATCAAATGATATTCATATATCTACACTCTGTCTTATAGGCAAATCATACTTTTTTGCAAACTCAAAATCCCGTTCATCATGAGCTGGAACTGCCATAACTGCCCCCGTTCCATATGAGCCGAGGACATAGTCAGCAATCCAAAGTGGAACGGACTCTCCATTATATGGATTGATAACATATGAACCCGTGAATACACCCGTTTTCTCTTTTCACTCATTGGTACGATCCTGATCAGATTCTCACTTAGCAGTCTCAATATATGCCTCGCAAAGAGTACGTTGTTCTGGGGCAATAAAATCCTGAACCTGTGGGTGATCTGGTGCGAGTACTGCATAGGTCATTCCATATACCGTATCAATACGTGTCGTATATACTGAGATATAAGGAGTCTGGGAAATAAAATCTTTCTTTCGTATCGACATAAACGCTGTTGCCTCTCGGATATCGTTTTCTGTAAAATTTTCTCGATAAAAACCCCAAACTTTCTTCAGTTTTTCTATTTGGAAATCTTGTGGTTTGTTCAGATATGTAAAACCAAATTGCTCATAATATGCTGCAAGTTCCTTTTTACAATCAAGATAAAATTCAGAAGCATTTGATTTTTCGATAGCATAAGAAATTAATTTATGTCCAAGTTTCTTTCCTCGATAATCCTCCTCAATGTACAATGGACCTAATTCAGTAAATCCATTAAAATTATTGACACGAATAAATCATACAACTATTTCTCATTGCTTGACTACAAAAAAACCTTCATTTGAAAAATTTACAGGATGAGGTGCTGTTTTTTCACGGATTTTTAAGATTTGCTGAAAATCTTCTCCCGAAGCAGGAAAATATCTAAAACCATCCTCTTTCATCATCCTAAACTCACATCCTTCACTGCGTCCGATCCAATTGCGTTGCATCTCCTTGATACCTTCTGGCCAATCGAGTCAATCCAGATCCGTGAGAAGTCTATCAGCATATTCTGTGATCCGTAGTACCCATTGTCGAATCGCCCGACGCTCTACTCGAGTACCACACCGTTCACAACAGCCATTTACCACTTCTTCATTGGCAAGACCTGTCTTATCATGAGGACAATAGTTGATAGGGAGATCTTGCTCATAGGCGAGTCCTCGCTTAAATAGCTCGAGAAATATCCACTGTGTCCACTGGTAATATTCTGGATCAGTCGTATCTACCATACGATCCCAGTCATATGAGAATCCGAGTGACTGGAGTTGCTGCATGAATACTGCGATATTCTCGGCTGTTGTAACAGCTGGATGAGTTCATGTCTTGATCGCATAGTTCTCTGCAGGCAAACCAAAAGCATCAAATCCCATCGTATGGAGGACATTATGACCCGTCGCATGATAATAACGAGAAACAATATCTGTTGCTGTATATCATTTCGGATGACCAACATGGAGTCCAGCACCACTCGGATATGGGAACATATCGAGGATATATTTTTTGGGCCGAGTTCCTCAGTTCTCTGTTTTGTATGTTTTATTCGCTATCCAATATTTTTGCCATTTTTGTTCTATATCTAAGTGATCGTATGCCATAGTCGTGAATTGATAATATGATGGTGTATGCCTCTCTCCAATATAGGAAAAATTTCTGAAAAAACAAGAAAAATCCCTCTCAGATGATTGAGAGGGATTTTGGATAGAGAAATACTATGCACCTGTCACGAGTCCGATAACCCATTTGACGACTGATCCAGCAAGCCAGATCACAATGATACCAATAACCACTTGAATAAGAATAGTACGACCTTTTTTCACTTTTTCCTCATCACCACCAGCTGTGACAATCTGGAATCCTCCCCAGATACCGTAGCAGACTGCTACGAGAGCGAGAAACATCATAGCACGGTCGATGAGTACTTGAACTACGTTCTCAGCTGAGGTTGTAGCTGTTCCCTTGATAGTAACTTTATCTTCACCAAATGGGCTCGCGAGAGCAGCAGATGCTGTTGACGCAAAACCGACGAGTGAGTAGAGTCCTTTTTGGATATTTGTCATAAAAAATAAGTAAGAAAATAGAAGTGACACAAGTATCATAGCAAAAGTTCTATCTTTTGTCAAAAAAAATCACTCTTTTTTTAGTAGAATGATTTTTGATTCTTAAAGCAATAACCAAGAAAATTGTATTCACATGGACCAGATGTGATATCTATCTATATGAGGAACTATACTGCAACAGTAGTAGTATCAATATCGACAGTTCTGTTTATAGTAGTAGGAGCCGATGATACACGGACCTCCAATACATATGGAAGGAGAGCCATATATCGAGCTCGTTTGACTGCTACTGCGAGTTTTTTTTGATTTCGGAGAGTGGTGCCTGAGTAGTATCGTGGGATGATACGATTGAACTTTGTCAGGTATTTTTTGAGGAAAACCGTATCTTTGTAGTCAATGTGTGTAACACCAGCTTCATCGATAGGACATACCTTCTTTTTAGCAACTGCCATAGTAGGATGGGTTAGGGATTAGATTTTGGTGGTATCGAGATCAGAGAAGTCATCGAAATGAGCAACTTCTCCAATTTCAGTAACATTTTCAACTCCATCTTCTCTCTTGGAGAGAAAGATGAGCTGATCTACGACAACTTCAGTCTTATAGAGCTTTGTACCATCATCTTTATCGATGATACGAGTCTTGAGATGCCCCTCTACATATACGAGTTTACCCTTGGTAAGGAATTGCTCAGATCGTTCTGCGAGTGGCCCCCATGCAACGCAATTGGTGTACTCAGCATCGGAGAGGGATTCTCCGGTTGGGCTTTTGTAGTATCTATTGGTAGCAACGGTGAAAGTGGCGATTTTTTTGTCGGCGGTAGTAGTTTTGATGAATGGATCCTTAGTGATATTACCAATGAGGATAACCTTGTTGATTGTACGCATAAGCGAAAATATTAGATATTATTCATCTATTCGAGAGAACATAAATCTCCAAATGCTTGTTTTGATATTGAACGTATTCGTAATATGAATCCAGTCTCCACCCTCGCGATCGAGAGTATAGAGGAGATAGTATCCTGTCTGAGAACCGTGTATGCGGTACGCGAGTTGTCGCTCGCCTGGATGATCTGCTGCGGCGATAGTAGCACCAGTAGCCTTGATCTCGGTCTCGATTTCTGATATGAGTGTATCACGATCAGCATCAGAGAGCCCAGA
>JAYVUT010000018.1:0-143606 GCA_043787675.1 Candidatus Altimarinota bacterium
TTCTTACTCAGAGAATCCTCCTGTTTGCAAATCCAAAAATACAGTTTTCTAAAATTATACCAATACAAAAAGAACAAATAGTACCGGTATATATACAAAAACAAAAACACGGATGAGGACCAATACTGTCTTCCTGAATACTTCAGTGAGAGAGTATTGGTCCCCTCCAAAAAAACAAGACTGGGTGTCTTGTCTAATCAAACCACCACAAGGGCAGCTAAGGTCATCTACTCCGGTAGGTGCGAGTGTGAGAACTCACCAACTACATGAATCATGTCGTTGCTCTCATATGAGTGTGCCCTAGCTGCCCTCGAGATGCCACATGATCATCTCCCATCTTAGATCCTCGTTCTACCAAGAATCGAGGATTTTTTAGTTGTGATGATACCCGCTTCACTTGATGATTTCAATACCTCGGTATACCTGCTCTATGAGAATGAGATAAGCGAGTCCATGGGGCATGACGAGGTCGGAGAGTCTGATGAGTCGTAGCGGTGTATTAGCCGTCAATATATCGATATCTACACCATAGCTCCCTCCGATGATGAATATGAGATTCTCGCTCTGATTGCGACCCTGCCTGAGCATCTCTGAGAATGAGAGAGTGTCTATAGGATCACCTCGTTCATCACAGAGGATGATCGTTCATTTGAGTTTTGTGATTTTTTCGATCAACTTCTTTGTTTCCTCACGCCTGATATAGGCGATTTCTGTGTGCTTTACAGGTCGGATGGTATGGATTTCTATATTTTTTGTGAGACGCTTCAGATACTCACTAACCGCTTCAGAGAAGTGTTTCTCACCATCTGAGATGTGGATTATGTGGAGCATATCTCAGATTGTACGAAAAAATTTTGACAAGACAACCATTTTTTATACAATACCGCACACGCCACCTTAGCTCAGTTGGTAGAGCATCGGTTTTGTAAACCGGCGGTCATCAGTTCAAGTCTGATAGGTGGCTCCAGATTCTGGGTCGGTTCCAGAGTGGTCAAATGGGGAGGACTGTAAATCCTTTGGCTTCGCCTTCGTAGGTTCGATCCCTACCCGGCCCACCATCATTGGTTTCGTATTTTGCCATCAAAAAATACAAAGAGGCATTCGTATCTTCCACTCATAGCAGATGAGCGATCGCAACCAACTCTTAACCACCCATATCTATGAAACCAGCAATCCATCCAAATTATAAACAAGTCCCAGTAACCTGTTCATGTGGAAACACATATACTGTTGGTAGTGCTACCAAGGAAAGTGAGATCCGAGTCGAAACTTGCTCAAAATGCCACCCATTCTATACTGGTAAAAAGACTCTCCTCAAGACAAGTTCTATGGACAAATTCTATGCTCGTGCAAAGAAAACTGAAACTATTGTAAAATAATTACCACATAAAAAATCTCTCTCGAGTATTCGAGAGAGATTTTTTATTTATTTGTACTTTGTGCATTGTTCGCTTTCTGATAGAGCTGTGAGGAGAGATTCATATATCCAGACATGGCCTTTCTCAGTCTGATATAGTCATCATATATGAGTACGAGTAGTATATGTGCTCCATATGTTTGATCCATTTCGATAAATGCTCGGATAGCTTTGGGAAGTGTAGTATCAGCCCTGATGATCTCACGGGAGATATCGCGTTGATATCTATTAGAGACGCCATTCCACTGAGCTGTTGTAGTAACCGAAGGGGTTCATTCTCATTGACCTATTTTTGATTCTATATTCGCTACTCCTGATATATTCTCTATATTCGATTCGAGATAACTGAGGTAGTGTCTATATCCACAGTACTGGTAACTTGCACTATTCGTCAGTGAGATAATCATTTCTCATTTTGCTTGACTTTCAGTTGATTTTGGAGGGTTACATTTGAGATTATTGAGTATTATTGAGAGTTTGCTTGCATCTTTTTTGAGTTTTTGCTGTATTTCTGAGTCCTTGGTTTTGAGTTTTGCAGATATGAGCTTTTCTAGATTGACTAGAGTATCTATGCGTGATGATACTACAGCACAAGAAAAAAGTGTATTAAGGCGAGTACGATACCCTATGCGAGCGATTTCTAATGTCTTGAAGCCACTATACTCGCCTATTCTCATAGAATCAAGATCTCTCTTGAGTCTCATTTTTTCATCTTCACTCGTTGCGAATCATCCAGATCGCCAATTGCTGAGAGTAGTATTGACGGAAGTAGTGGTGAATTCGCTATAGTCAATTTTTGGGACGAGTGATTTTGCTTCACTCCAGGTCCTCTCAGTGGCATCACAGTATGTGTCTGTTTCTGTTTTGTATTCCTCATAGCTCTGTGGTGCCGCATACATCATAGAACTCACTCAGCAGATGAGCGCTATAGATGCCAATAAGAATGATAGAGGACGGAGTTGCATAGTATTTTATTATCCTTGAGAGCCGATACGATAGATGATTTCTTTCTCGACGAATTCGCGTTCCCGACCATACTTGAGACGTGAGAGTTCACGTAGAGCGTTACCAGTGATAGGATCACCTTTTTCCAACCACGGAAGTGGAACATTGAGGGAGAATCATGGAGTCGGTTGACCATCTACAGACAGCTTGATAGCTGCTTTGAATTTATCCATATTGACAAAGTCCTGATCGGAGTAGACTGGAGCAAACTGTTTGCCCATCATTTCTGCATCTTCCGGTCCAATTTTGTATGTCATCATCGTCCCCACATTACCAAAGATGGCATCCTTGAGATTGAGTGATGATTTTGTTAGAGCATCAGACTTCTGCAATTGCCCGAGATATTGATGAGCTATTACGAGACCAAGGCGATATTTGCGGGCTTCTGAGAGTATAGACTCTATTGAGTCCGTCACGTAGTTCTGGAACTCGTCTATATAGAGAAAAAAGTCTCTACGATCTGTTGCTGCCATTTGTTGGCGTTTCAAAGCAGCTATTTGGATTTTTGATACCAATATGAGACCGAGTAGATTTGAGTTGAGATCTCCGAGGACTCCTTTTGAGAGACTTGCAAAGAGTATCTTCTCGTTATTCATGATATCAGCAATATCGAATGCACTTTTCGTCTGACCGACGATATTTCGCATGAGTGTATTGGTAATAAATTGTCCGAATTTTGCTGCAAAATACGGAATAATTTCTCATTTTTCACGGTCACCCATCTTTGCATAGGTGTGATCCCACCAAGTGCGTACGATAGGATTTTTGAGTGTTGTTCTCCTCTCTCTCTGGAAGTTATCATCAGTAAATAGTCTGATAAGGTCTGTGATAGCACCCCCTGTTGGGCAATCCATGAGTGTGAGACATCCATTACGAAAATAATCTTGTATACGAGGACCAAATATCTCACTACCAAATAACTTGATCATGATATTGGTTGCATCGGCAACAACCATTTGTTTCTCATCTTCACTATTTGCCTCAAGGAGATTGAGTCCCATCGGTCGGGAGAGATCCCCTGGGTCGAAGTAGATGAGATCATCAGCCCGTTCTTTTGGAATAAAATTGAGCAAATCTTTCGCTAGATCTCAATGAGGATCCATAACTGCTATTCCTCGTTTATTCTTGAGATCTTGCCGTGCCATCACTTGGAGAATAGATGACTTACCTGTACCAGTCTGACCAATGACATAAAAATGACGAAATCGGTCCTCATTTTTGACAAAAATTGGTTTGGACTCTCCTCGAAATACATTATCTCAGATATAGAGACCTTCTTTAGGAGTATTGACAGGAGCTTTGACGACCTTGAATCGTTGCCAACGAATTTCTGGCTGTTTATTATATTTACTATGAGGGAAATGGTAGAGTGTTGCGAGTTCTTCGCTATTGAGTATGGCAACTCTTTGCCACCAAGAAAATTGACGAAAAATATAATGCTCTATGAGAATAGAGAGACTCTTGCGTTTCATAGGCTTGAATCTGTTGTATGCTGGAGAAGCAAACTGAGAAAATGCTGATATTATTCACATCAGTTCAGCGTCAACACTCGACTCATTATTACCAGTAACGAGTATACGAATAGTCGTTGCATAACCAGTTTTTTTTATTTTTTCTTTCATGAGACCTTCTTCATCGACAGGTTCCGCATCTTCATCATTTTTTTCCTCACTTGATTTCATTGAGTCTTCAGGACTCTGAACTACTATATTGAGGAGATTCCCGAGCCATACGAATGGATTGATACTAAAATGAAACGATCTAGATTTGTGTTTCTCTACTTTTCTGATCATTTTTTTGATAGTATCTTGCCAGGTATCATCGACAGGACGCAATAGTATCTGTATACAGGCTGACTCATCTTGATCGAGTGATCCAAGAGCGGAGAGGAGTCAATTCATACTATCTGATTCGAGTTTTGTATAGGTACGGATTGGGAATTCATTTCATTTTTTCATTCTCATGATCTCACCTCGTACCGTGTTTCTCCCTTCAAATATATTTATCTCAGGAGTTTCCTCTATGAGACAATCAGGATAAAATCCAATTATTTGCTTTTCGACTAATAGTTTCGATTTTTTGGGTACTACTACATAAAAATAGAGTTCATCTTGATGAGCGAGGTACTCGAGTGATATATATTCTTGACCAAAAAACCAACTCTTGAAGGCACTAGAATGAAGCGATTTCAGACTAGCCAGGAGTTGTTCCATTATGGATATTTGCTCTCGGAAATCTTTCACAGTTTCCCGCTTCTCATCACTATCACTATCCTTGCGAGCAATAATAACTCTCAAAAATACCATCCCAATAGATCTCTCCATAGCGGTACGTCGACGCATATGCCAATAGAGCAGAGCAAGGACGCTGAGTGTTGTGATAAGTATAAAGAGAATTTGGGACACAGAGTACAAGGGCTAAAAAATAATGAAAAGATCGAGGCTATCCATTTAATATGAAAAATCTGAATATTGCATGGCTTGCAATGAGTACTACAAAACCGATTATAATGTAGAGAACAGTACTTTTTGCTTTTTTGAGTTTTTCCTCATCACCCCCTGAGATCAATACAAGCCATCCTGCGTATATGATGAGGATAACACAGATCACTGAGAGGAATGTATTGAAAAACGTGAAGAGTTTCCCGACTATTCCTATACCACCAGCGAGATCTACCTCTTTGATATCACAAGTTCCAATCGATATAAATCCTCATATACTATTCTCACATCCAGGGCGTCCATAGAATGATCTCACTATGGCATATGGGATTTTTATAAGCAAGAGACCTATGATGGCATAGATGATAGTATTATTTGATTTTTTGATCTTTTCTTCATCACCTCCAGCCGATACTCTCGTGAAAAAAGCCCATACTGCCATGAGTAAAAATCCGAAGGCTGCGAGCATCTGTAACAGATTAACAATTGGTGAGAAAATATTGATCCAAAATTCCCATCCAAGAGAACTTCCGATTGTTGCTCAGGCATTTCTCAGTATGAGTGTATTCCATACTGAGAAAGCTATCTGCATCACGAATATCCCTACTGATATCCATATGATACTTTTCCTCCATTTTTTTGTTTCTTCTTCATCATTTGATGAGAAGAGAAGACGAATAACGCCGACAATGAGAAATATGACAGCAATTGCGATAAAAAAATTCTTGATTTGGAATGCAATTGTCGTGAATGTTGCTAGAACTCAATCTGAACCATATGTACCTGCTGAGAAAAAGAATCAACGAATTGGACCAGTAAAACTCTCGAGAAGGTCATTTGAGTTTTCTGTAGATCCTATATTTGATTCTCGTACATTGATATCATTTGAAGTAGATCAGAGGCCAATAGTAGGAGCTGCAGAAACTATACCTGATGTGAAAAAGAGAGCGATGAAAATGAGAAAAATACGAATAAACATAGAGGAAAAATAGGATTTATACTAGTATATACAAACGCTTGTAAAAATGCAATTCCATTTGCTTATCCTCGGTGTTTTTTTATAATCATTTTCTATGCGTATTTGATTTTTTGGTACTCCATCACTCTCAGCCTCGGTTCTCTCTGATATTATCAACACTCATGATATAGAGGTTGTATGTGTTGTCACCAATCCTGATAAACCATATGGGCGGGATCAAAAAGTCCGTATGAGTCCAGTAAAGGAGATTGCAATCAAAAATAATATACCAGTATTACAACCAGTCAAGATACGCGATAATAGAGAGTTTTTTGATATATTGCGTTCCTATGATTGTGACTACTTTATAGTGGTAGCCTATGGACGTATCCTCCCCGTAGAGCTCCTCGATATCCCATCCAAAATGTGTATCAATGTACATGGTTCAATTTTGCCAGCCTATCGAGGAGCTTCGCCTATCCAGGCAGCACTCCTGGGTGGACAAAAAGAAACAGGGGTGACGATCATAGAAATGTCAGAGTGAATGGATGAGGGAGATATTCTCAAAATTCGCACGATTGTGATTGACCCTGGTGAAACATCAGCCACTCTCTTTGATAAGTTTGCTCTCGTATCTGGTCCAACTCTGATCCAGACACTGAGAGAACTCTCTGCCGGAGGTATCACACCGCTACCGCAGGATGCGAGCTCGGCAACCTATTGCAAAAAAATCGAAAAAGAAGATGGACTCATCGACTGGACTGAGTCTGCAGAGGAGATATATCATAGGTGGCAAGCATATACTCCATGGCCAGGGGTTTTCACATACTATGAGGGGAAAAGATTACTGCTAGAAAGGGTTCAATTGAGTGAATTCAATTGAGTGAATACAAAATTTGGAACTTTTGGAACCGTCGTCATCGTCGAAGATGGACAGATTGGAGTGATATGTGGTGAATGAATATTGACTTTGTCGCAAGTGAAGCTAGAATGAAAAAAATCACAAAGTATTAACGATTTTGTGAATGGAAATCAAAAATTTATTTGATATAACTTTTTATAGAATTATGAAAGCATTAAAAAATTTCACGGACTTAAAGGTAGATAATATGTGACTCGCAATAGAGTGGTATGCAAATCCAATTATACAAGCAGCAGTATGAGCTATTGCTTGATGATATACGTGATCTCAAATTTCACATGGTTCTGCAAGTGCTACAGAAGTATGTGCATGAATCTGAATGATATGACTCCCACTCACGTACCATCAGTGAGCAAAATTTCATGAATTTTTAGCAACAAATTCGACTGCACAAAAAGTTATACAAACAATTTCAAGATTCTGCTAAATGCCTACTCTTTTCACTCGCATTATCGCATGAGAGATCCCATCATATCGGATCTATGAGAATGAGTACGTCTATGCATTTTTGGATATATTTCCCCAACGAATCGGACATACTCTCATTGTCCCAAAGATCGAAATCGATCACTTTGCGGATATGCCAGAGCCATACTATTCTGCGATTTTCCAGGCTGCCAAAACACTGAGTCCAGCGATACAAAAAGCAACTGGATGCAATCGAGTATGTACGATGTTTGTTGGATATGAAATTCCTCATTGCCACTATCATCTCGTTCCAACTGACTCAGTAGTTGATCTCGATCATGGCCATACTACTCCAGCAGATCCAGATGACCTTGCGAAAATGCAAAAAAAGATACTCACTTTCTTATAAAAAATGCTCAATATAGCTCTCAATACATTCCGCGAGATGGTTCGTAATCGATTCTTCTCACTTATCATATTCTTATCCGTGATACTCGTAGCACTGTCACTGTGACTGGATTCACTGGCACTCGGTGAGAACAAGCGAGTTATCATAGATTTTGGTCTCTCATTTCTCGAGTTATCAGGTCTCGCTGTCATACTCCTACTCGCCGGAGGTCTCATTGCTCGTGAGATCGAGGGGCGCACTATTTATTTGATTCTCTCAAAACCGATCAAAAGAGGGTCTATCATATTCGGAAAATTCATATGATTTGCTGTAGTACTCTCACTGGTTATCTGTATTGAACTCTCTATTTTGATTGCTATATTTTTTTCTCAGTGAGTAGTACTCGATATGATTTTTTTCTTGGCGATTATAGGAATTTTTTGCAAACTTATATCACTTCTTGCATTGAGTCTCTTTTTTTCTACTATAGTCTCTCCAGGTCTTGCTATGTTCATGACGATCGCCAGTGCCATAATCGGTCACGGTGGATATCAGATTCTCGAGTATGCAATCAGATCAGGGAGTATTGTATATATGTATTTTGCTCGATGAGTACTCATATTGTTTCCTAATCTAGAATCACTCAATCTCAAAAATCTCGTAGCAACTACAGCTCATGTGAATATAGAAACGTATTTGATTGCATTTGCTCTCTCAGCCGTATACACGTTCATTATTCTCTGTCTTGCTGCATGGATATTTGAAAAAAAATCGTTTGATGATGTATAGAGATGTGATTTATTTAGGAGTCCATATGAACAAAAAATCCCCCATCGAGTGATCGACGGGGGATTTTTTGTTTGGGATTATTTTGCAACAGCTCTGTAATATTCACGGATGATTGCTTTCTCACGGATCTTGCGATATGAGAGCTTACGAGTATGTGTCTTTGAGTTGCGAAGTTGGTTCGCAGTACGAGTTTGGAAGAATGCTTTCTTATAGCGAAGAATAAGCTTCTCGTTAGTTTCACCTTCTTTTTTGATAGAGTAGCAAATCATAGGTACAGTTGGAATAAGAATAAAAATTTCCTCGGGATATTATAGATATATATGTATTTGTCAAACTTTTTTGTGCATAAAAATACTACAGAATGTTGCATCAGATAAAAATATATGCTAGAGTAATCAGGTAATACCAACATATATATAAATATCTATACCAATGCTCCACGATCCGCTCCTCCAATATGAGCATCTTGCTCAAAAATCTACATCCAAAAAATCCAATATACTCTATCGTATACTGAAATTTGTTTCTCTCTATCTCGTTCTCACGGGTACTATATTTGCCCTCCTCATGGGGCTTCTCAACTTTTCAGCGTATAGTGCTATGGTAACCAATTGGGCTAATCCAGATCTCATGGCGAGCCGTCAAGGAGATATTGAGTCTGCTCTCAGTGAGGCGAATGTGGCAGTACATGCTGCAGATATGAGTGAGTCTCAGGACTCTCTCGAGGCTATCACTGCCAAGGTTGCACTGAGTGATCCAGATATTGTCTATGCTCGTTCGTATGAATCAGATCGTCTCCTCTCCGGTATCACTCCTGCATCTTCTGAAGCAACATTCTCAGTTACTCCTTATGAGAATCGACTTATCATACCTCGTCTTGGTAAAAATATACCTCTCGTTGATGTAGAACATGATTCTCATGCGAAATTCGGTGAGATGCAAGATGTATTCATGGAAGAACTCAAAAAATGAGTCGTGAGATATCCAGGTACGGCTCGTCCTGGTGAAGTTGGTAATGCATTCATATTCGGACACTCGTCGAATTATCCATGGATAGCGAGTGAGTATAATGATGTATTTGCCCTCGTCGATACGCTCATCGATGGAGATGAGATCATCGTCTACTACAACCAACACAAATACACCTACCGTATCACCGATAGGGCTACCGTCGAACCTGGTGATACACAGGTGCTCTCTGCTCGTGATCCAAACAAAAAAGAACTCTCACTCATGACTTGTTGGCCAGTAGGTACCGCTCTCGAGCGATATATCATTTTTGCAGAACTCGTTGAATAATAATCTCCTTATGAATACCTTTAATCAGTTTCAATACATATACACAAATCTCTCACTTTACCAGTTTAATGCTGACTGGTTCATGGTGGTTATTGTATTCGTTATCGCTGCAATATTTATGGTGATTTTGTATATAATCATGCAATATGGTGCACTCTATAATATCTCCTATCATGCAGATAGAGCCTTGGCTCATAAAAAAAAGACCCTCTGAGACCTCATCCTCATGAAGGATATACAAACAGAGCTCGAGAAAGAGATAGAGCAGGCGATCCTCAAGGCAGCATTTCACTCATAGTTTTTCTTTTGCTTTTTCTCATATTGTGCCTATACTCAGGGCACATTTTTTTGTTTTTATTTTTTCACTTATTTTCCCATGAAAACAGCTATGCAAGCTCGTCCCGGTACCGTACTCAGGATCAACTGAGAACTCCTCCTCGTCGTCAAACATGAGATGCGTCGTGGTGGTCGTGGTGCCACCAATGTGATGATGCGCCTCAAGAATCTCATCCAAGGCAACAACTCCGATCGAGTCATGGACTCTGAGGAGAAATATGAAGATGTGACACTCGAACGAGCCAAGGCTGAGTTTCTCTATCAGTCTGGTGAGGACTTCGCATTCATGAATCAAGATACCTATGAGACTGTAGAACTCCATGCTGATGATGTCGGAGATGCAGCACTCTATCTCAAGGAAGGAACTATGGTAGACCTCCAGACATTCGAGGGCAAGTTCATCGGTATTATGCTCCCACTCAGGGTCACTCTCCTTGTCACTGAGGCTGAGCCATCTGTAGCAGGTAATACGGCTGATGGCAAGATCGATAAACTCGTCAAACTCGAGACAGGCCTCGAACTCCGAGTGCCAGGATTTGTCAATCAAGATGAATCTATTGTGATCAATACAGAGACAGGCGAGTATCTCGAGCGAGCAAAATAAGAAAAGCTCTAAAAAATCCCTGAGAAATCAGGGATTTTTTTATAGAGATAGTATAGATACTATATTTCTCCCTCCATCGAATATTCGATTCTCAATAATATCAAATCCAGCTTCTCTAAATAATTCCTCAAGTTCTGACAGGGTAAATCCATGATAATAACGAGAGAATTCTCATATTTTGATATCAAAATCACCATTTCATCGATGAGAATTCTCATATCGTGATTGTTCTCGGATATTCCAATTGGTCATATAGATTCGACCACCAGAAGAGAGGAGTTTTTTGGACCCTGTGAGTACCTGTATTCTCTCTTCTCTCGTCTCCAGATGATGGAATGATGCGAGAAATAATACAGCATCGAATGATCATTGTACTGTATCGAGACTTTGCATTCAGATACACTCAAAATCATTTTCTGGATGGAGTTTTCTAGCCTCTTCGATCATCCCACTGGAGCTATCTATGCCTCTGTATTCTCTGGGTACGAGCTCTCGTTTGCTGGCTTCTTCTAGGAATCTCCCATTGCCACAACCGATATCGAGTATACTCCCACACGTATGTTGTATCATATCTGTTATGATATATTCTAGCTCTGGCCAGTGGAGATTTTTCCTGGAGTTCGAGAATGTAGTTGCGAATGCATCGTAGGACATAGGCTAGTCAAAAATACTCTATATTACTTCTTAGGAAATAGTCTCTCTAGGGTTTTCTGATTTTTTCTCCAGTTTTTGTCTACCTTGACTCTGAGTGCGAGAAATACTTTTTTCCCGAATATTTCCTCGAGAATAAGGCGAGAAGCAGTTCCGATATCTTGGATTTTTTTTCCTCATTTCCCGATGATGATCGTCTTTTGAGAATCCGTTTCTGTATTGATATAGGCTTGGATGGAGAGCATTGGGAGTTTTCATTTCTTATTCTTCGGGACAAAGCTCTCTGGGGTGAGGTCGCTCATATCTGGAATGATGATCTCATCAGCACCATTTTCGATACTCCCGATCTCTACATAACATGCATATGGGATCTCTTCGCCGAGACCCGCGAATAGTTGCTCGCGGATGACCTCACTGATACGCAGATCCATCGTCTGGTCAGTATAGATATCCTCTTCATAGAGGTATGGTCACTCGGGGAGCTTTGCTGCGATAGCATCGATGAGCTCCGCAAATCCTGTACCACTCGTACTGTCGATCTTGTAGTCGATATTTTTCCCGAGATATCCTTTCTCGAGGTCTTGTTTGGTCTCGATACGGAGTATAGGCTTGGTCATATGAGAGAGGGCTGTATCGATACGTTCATCCTCGGCTCACTGTACCCGAGTGGGATCGATGAGACGGAGTATGATATCAGCATCACGCAGCCCTGCAAATGCCTGAGCATTGATAAGAGTATGGATCTCGTTAGACTTTTGTGATCCAAATTGCTCATTCGCATCATGATGGATGCCGGGAGTATCGAGGAATATGATCTGAACTCACTTCTCACTATCTGTATAAATACCAACCATAGTCCGCTGAGTCGTCTGTGGACGATATGATATCGCACTCACTCGCTCTCCGATGAGAGCATTGATGAGGGTAGATTTACCAGCATTGGGACGACCGACTATAGCGACATATCAGACTTTTGGCATGTTATTTTTTGTTATTGATTCTTTTTCTTGCTTCTGTGACTTTTTTTCTGAGGAGTTCTGATGCTTTGACAGGATTTTGCCAGATCTGTATATCGGCTCAAAATACGACTGTTGCACCCTCTCTACATCGACCCTGACACATACAAGTTTCGATCACTACCTCATCGTCTCAGTACCCATAGAATTCCCTATCTGCATCCAGTCTGGTGAGGATATACCCGCTCTGTCGCTCACTACAGGATCGACTGGTACAGATTTTTACATTGAGTGCTTGCATACACACCAGTATAGGGAAAAGCAGGGATTTGGCAAAAGAAAGACCGTCAAAATATAAAAAAAATTTGCCTTTTTATGAGACTTGTCTATAATCCGCCTACTTATCCAAATAAGGAACATGCATCCATAGCTCAATTGGAAGAGTAGCGGTCTTCGAAACCGTTGGTTGTAGGTTCGAACCCTACTGGGTGCACCATAGATTTTTGCCCGGGTGATGGAATGGTAGACATGTACGCTTGAGGTGCGTATGCCGAAAGGTGTGGGGGTTCAAGTCCCCCCTCGGGCACCATTTGAAAAATCTCAAAAAAACTCTTATTCATTATGAATAAGAGTTTTTATTTACTATCAATGAATTTAAATTTTAAGTGTAGGAATTAAGAGTTCTTTACGGAGTAATGTTATTGCATATGTATCTGGAGTTTTTAGTCAGAGAGATGATTCCAATTTTTTATATATCATAAAATGAGCAAGTTCTGTAAAATGTAATAAATCAGGTAATAAAATACCATCTTTTGTATTGTCTAGATTGACTGGATCAATGAAATCAGGATAAATATCGACGACTGTATATCCTATACCGATAGAATTATTTTTGATGAGTGTATTTAGAGATCGGAGATATATATTTCTTTCACTATCTCCTATCCTAGGCGGGTATGTCATTATAAATACTTCCCATCCTTCAGATTTCAGGTTTGCTATGAGTATTTGCATTTGGTTCCAAGTATTATCGAGTGTATTTTTAAAATAAAAATCATTAGTACCAATAAGAATTGTTACAATATTTCTCTTGTTTGGTATTTTATGAGAAAAGACATGGAGTTGATTTCTATCTATTAAATCTTTTGTTACAAGTGTTGTAAATCATTCATTGTATGTAACAAGTCAGTCAATATTTTTATGACTAGATCACAATAAATCACAGTATCGTTTTGTAGCTATAAATCCCGTAGTTGCCGCAGTATTACTATCACCAATACATACTATATTGAGTAATTGATCTTTTTTACTACTTATGGGTTTTTTCAAGATATGTATTTTACTACTAAGAGTAGTAATGATTCCACTATAGTAATTTGCAAGCTCTGTCATTCATTCTTTTTGTACTTTTTTTTGTTTTCTTCTATATTCTCGAATAGAAATATATATTATATTGAGTTTTATTTCTGGAGATTTCTGTTTTTCTATTTTTTTCAAGAGTGGTTCTATCAAATGAAGTTGAATATCAGACTTTACATATGGTATTATCGGTATAGTAGTTGCATGAGCATATTCAAGAGACAAGAAGAATGGGATAGTTAAAAGACAAAGAAATGATAACTTTCTCATAAAAAAATGGTTATAAAAGGAGGGTTTATAACCAAAATATCGAGAGTATTGGACTAAGTTTTGGCAAACAATAAGGGCGACCTAAGTGCTCTATGTTCGCCAAAACAAAGTTTTACCGATCCCATACAAAAGTACAAAAAAGGTGAGCAACGAAAGTCGCCCAATTTTGTCTTGTATGGAATTTGGAATAGAAACGGTAATTAATAAACTTTATTTTGGCAGAGTTATAATAGGAGTATTTAGCATTAAATCAAGAGCAGTATTTGTATAAATTTACCCAAATATTGCTATGAAATATGGGTTTATCTTATTTCTTGAATACAAAATAAAATCCCTCCCTCGAAATTTCGAGAGAGGGATTTTTGATATATGACTACGCTTCGAGTGCCTCAGCTGGAATAACTACGGGGGTCTCACTTGGTATATAATTTGGATCAAGTGCCTTGAGTGAGAGTCCGATTCGTTTACCAACACTATCAAATGTGATGATTCGAGCCTTCATCATCTCACCTGCGTGAACCTTGCCCTCGATACCCTCCATCATTTCAGTAGTGATCTCAGAGAGATGGATGAGTCCTGAGACTCCACCATCAAGTTCTAGAAATATTCCGAATTGTGAGAGACGGAGCACTGGAGCCTCTACGATATCACCAACTTGGTACTTATCAGAGAGAACTTGCCAAGGGTTTGCCTTGAGTCTCTTGATTGAGAGAGAGATCTTCTCCCCTTCGATACCGATAATTTGGATAGTGACACGGTCACCGAGTTTCGCATGCTTGTGTGGATTGTTCACATGTCCCCAATCGATCTCAGAGACATGAACGAGTCCCTCGATACCCTGGAATGATACGAAGAGTCCGTAAGTGAGTATACCTGAGACGACACCCTCGACAACATCACCGACCTTGATGGTCTGGAGAGATTGGACTCGTTGTTCCTCGATAGCCGCTTTTTCCGAGAAGATGATTTTCTTTCCTGATGGATCGACATTGAGTACACGAACCTGGAATGGCTTTCCGACGAGTTTCCCGAGTTGCTCGAGGATTTTTTCTGGATTGGCATTTTCCACACGAGGATAGTGAGCTGGAGTGAGCTGAGATACTGGGATGAATCCCTTGATCCCATCGAGATCGATGAGGAGACCTCCCTTGTTGGCTTCATTTGGGATAACCGTGATGATTTCTTTTGTATCGAAATTTGAGTGGAGCTTTTCGATGAGTTTTGCCTGACTCGCCTTGCGGAGAGAAAGATGGATGAGACCGCTATGAGCGTCATCACCGATGATGATTGACTCGATACGGCTACCAGGTGCGATCATAGAAGTATCTTCTGTAGAAGAGGTCATATGATTTCCGGTGATGATTCCTGTGAATTGACCTTCGAGGTCGACGAGGATCATCTTCTGATTAGATACGACTACAGTACCGCTGACAACTTCACCTATTTTGTAGGATTGGACTGGTGATGCGGTTGCGAGATCTTTTGCGAAATCTGACATAAGAAATAAAAAGTTAAAAAGTAGATGGGGCGGCTGATGGGGCTTGAACCCACGACCTTCGGATTCACAGTCCGACGCTCTAACCAACTGAGCTACAGCCGCCAAATAGGTCACTTTTGTGAAAAAGCCACCGAAGTATATGAAAAACCCCCTCTTTTGCAATTTTATTTTGTATTTTTTGTATTTTTGGATACGATACGACATCTATATAGACATTTGATTGCGTCTATTGCCCTCAGAAATATGAGCACAATGCCCATTCTCTTGTGACAATAGTCCTGATTATATCTATTAGAAAAGTCTTTGTTTTTGTTTCTTATGAACAAATAATATATACTCGTCAATAGAATTTGCTCGACAAATTGATAACAAGTATGATATAATTTGATTTGTTGGAGGTCTCAGAATTACTCCTGTATGACAGCGATATTCATAATTCGTTCGCATTCAGTTGAGTTTTATTCCTAAAAATACTCGATGTATTCATCTTTTCATAATAGTAGTCAGTCCCTCACCTCAAATATCCGTAGTGATATATTCTCACTCCTCGGGAATTCAGGTAAAACCATATTTTCTCCTGAAACTGTAGAGTTCTCATTCTCTTTTCGTTTCTTTTTCTCACAATCCCTCTATAAGGCGGTACGTGTGATAGAGCAGATTGCTTATCGCAAACCTCTGACCTATCTTGCTATCTGTATAGCTACTCTCATGATATCTCCGAGTGAGACATCCTTTGCAGCAGAGCCTATCCCAGTTGGGACAGAGCGTACATTTATCATCACAGCATATTATTCGCCGGTAGTATGACAACAGAACTACTACCGTGGTAGCTATGAGGCAGATGTACGACTCAATGGTAATGGTACTCATGGTGCGAGTGGCACCCCTGTATTTACAGGTATGCTTGCGGCTCCGAAGACTTATGCCTTTGGGACGCAGATTTTTTTTGACTGACTGGGACTCGGAACAGTACAAGATCGAGGAGGAGCCATAGTAGATGCATATGTTCGTGGACAATCCTATGATAGGCTCGATATATGGATGGGATATGGTGAGACAGCACTACGTCGTACGATCGCATGGGGACGCCGTACTGTCAAGTGAACTATTGTGACAGGGAGCTCAGCTCCACCGATCGATCTCGCTGGCATAGACAACGGTCGAGTCAATCTCACACAATATCCACCAGTAGGGTCCGTATCTATCGGAGGTATGTCTGCTGATGTCATATCATCATTTGCAGATCTCGGGTACAACTTCTCGGGTACTGATACCAAAAGTATGATAGTCGAGTTCCAACTTGACAATGGTATTATCTCTTCTCGAGATGATGACGCTGCTGGAACATATGGACCAAAAACAAGAGCCACACTCGCCTCCCTGCATATGGCCTATGTGACTCGTCGTCAACTCGAGCTCGATGCTATCGACAGAGCAAAGGCATCACTCCTTGCAGATCATGATACATGGCAAAAACAATATCAGAAAGCTGAAACAACTGTTTCCGCGTTTGGTCAGCCAAAACTCCAAGAGATGAGTGATGGAATCAAAAAACTCCAATCATTTCTTCTAGAAAAAAAATATTTTACAGGAAGTCCTGATGGAAAAATGTCATCAAAAACTCTTGTAGCTATAAGAAAATATCAGAAAGCCAGAAATATACAATCAACTGGAGTGCTCAATGATGCGACACGTAGTGCCATGATAGATGATATGGCAGGGAGTCTCTAGTATACATATCATATAAAACCTCTATCACCTTTGATGGAGGTTTTTATTATCCCAAAAATCTCCCCAAAACTTGCAAAAATTGATATTTTATGATAATGTGAATATGTATTTATTTTTAATAGTTTATTTATGGCATGACTCGCAGCTCTTCAGGAGCATATTGAAACACTGAAAACAGGCACTCCAGAACAAAAAAAACAAAAACTCACACCTGAATCAATTGCAGATGTTCGAAAATTTATTGCTGTAGAAAGAGCAAATCGTAATGCATGAACTCACTATTCTCTGGAATCTCAATTCCATGAATGGGAAGATCTTGTGAAAAAATATGAAACTGATAAGTGAGAGATTACTACCGCCACCGCCACCGCTACAGCATCTGTATGACATACAGTACAGGGTGCTATCACAACTCCAACTGAAGTGAGATCTCTAGAATCGGTAAAAGTAGATATTGAAAGAGAACTCTCAGTTATTACTGATGCAGATATTGCTCGTATGGGTAATTCTCTGAGTACAACTGAAGCTATTATTAGTGTTTTTGAGAAAGTGAATCCAGCAGAGAGAGAGGCAGTTCGTGGATTCTTTGGACTCTCTCTTCTCAAGCGTCTGAGTCTCGCCGGTTACCAGGTGACACTCCCTTCAAATAAAATTGAAATAAAAATCCTAGCTGGAAGTAAAGCCACACAAGCTCAAGCAGTACAGCTTGAGACATTTCTGGCACGAGAACCAATGATGCGAACGAATATCGCATATGGACTGATCTATAATTCTTCTCGATTCCAGGAATATGCTGTAGCATCAACCAAAGTTGAAGGTGATAAAAAAACAGTACCAACTCCTACAAGAAACTATCTCGATTATCTCTCAGCTGTCAATAAATGACAATCACATAATCAACTCTCTCTCGAGGACCAAGCCCTCTTAGCATCTCGGTGAAGTATAGATAACATTCTCAGAGATCAAAAACAAGTAAATAGTCTCATTCTCGGTGCTCCGCAGATATGAGTAGCAATGCAGACTCTTACAAAAGATCCAACTCAAGTACAACAGGTAGCCCAAGCAATTACAAAAGCTGCCCAATCTGCACCTATTACCACCCCACCCCATACATCCACAAATAATACCCCAACTTCTAACAATTTGCTAGCTAAGTATCTCGGCAAGGCTGGATTGGCCGTAGAGGGTGGTGCAAGCGATCTGATGAATACCCCTGGGGCTATGCCAGCACTTATTATGGCATTTATCGCTACATGGATATTTGGAGATTTCAAAAAAGCTCTCATGGTTCTTGGAGGAGCATTTGGTATATCGGCTGTTGCAAATGTTGTACAAAAACCAAATGAGAACCCATCATCTGGCCAGACAAACCAACCAACCAAGACACCAAAATCGTCACCAAAGATGGATCATACACTTGATATATCAAAGATGTGACCAAATGAGAAGAAGCTCTTTGAAAATCTCGGAAAGACTCCAAGTATAACCAAAACACTAGATAACCGTCAAGAAAAACTCAGTACATATGTTGAATATATTGCTAAGGCAAATGTTTTTGATAAAACTCTTACAGAACTTGTATATACAACTCCATTCGATCAAAGTATATTCGCAAATAAGCCAGATCTCCCCCCTGGGATCATACTTCCAGCTGGCGTCAATGCACTCATGCTCAAGAGAATTCTCCGAGTTCTCATATCCGGAGTTGATACATATGATGTGACTGATCCAAATGGAGAGAAGCACACACAAGGCTACAAGGCATGGACAATAGGACAACAGAATGTAGCATCTCTCTCTGATGATGACTGGAAAAAGAAAACAATCAAATCTATTGTTCCTGAGATTGCTAAAAAATTCTAATATATAAATATATACGCATATGGCTGAAATAATTCGATTCTCTGATGATGATCAGAAAAAAACACTTTCAATACCTGAAGCTAGGAGATTCCTCCTGGATGGAGTTATCAATCCTGATAGTGAAGACTGGACGAAGCTCACCCCTGAAAAGCAACAAGAAGTACTCGATGAGTGTGCCAAGCTCACTGATGCTACGAGCTTGCTCTGTAAGAATCTCAAGGATGAGTTAGCTAAAGAAGTGGCATCATCAGCTACAAAGCCTGATGCTACAAAAAAAACAGAAAAAAAATCTGAAATTCCTGTTGATATCAAAACAGCAGCGGATGGAGCGAGAGCACAGGTAAGAAAAACATTTTGAGATATTGGATCCAAAGATTATAATATATCTATGTCCAAATTTCGAGAATATGTACTTCAATATATTCCATGACTTGATATATCAGGTGCTGATGATATAGCTGATGCTATGTATCAACCGAGAGCCCGTATAGAACAAATTATTGATGCACTGGAACAAGCATGAGCTGAGTCAAGTGATCATATAAATTTCCCAAATAAATATATGAGTAATGAGTTACTTAATAAGACATTTTCAGCAATGTGATTTTCTAGTATATCTGATAATGATCTCAAAGACCCAGATAAAAAAAAGAATGCCATACTATGAATTCTGACGCAATTAACTAGAAAAATGGAATGAAGAAAAGCAAGTGATTGGGAAGCTACAACTCTTATTGGTGATGCATGGTGGGCTGGACTCATCGTAGGTTGATCATATCTGGGACTATGGAAGTTGCCAAGTATGTTTACTCATGCTATTCTCAGTAGGATACCTTTCGTATGAAAACATCTTGCAGGTGTAGCAGAACTCAAGAAATGAGAGTGAACAATATATAAAACAGCAAAATGAACTGTTGAGCTATGAAAAAATGTAGTAGGCAAAGCATGAGTGGTAGTAGACAAAGCTAAAGACATAAATACACTTCATACACTCTGAACGATAACTACAGCCTCTCAGAGAATTAGCGATATTCAATCAAAGCTTCCAACCAGTGTAGCTAAAGCAAGACTTGATTGACTCAAAGCTCTTGCTTCTGAGATAGATGCTATGCCAAAATGAATATCGACTATATTTTCATCAGCAGCTAAAAGTAATGAGATTAACGTCCGTATAATATGAGTGTTAAAAACTATACCAGATGATTTTCTTATACTCATGCAATCACATGCTGATATTGCAGTGAAAGAATTTGCTTCACAACTTGCTAAGGCTGTGAATTTTGCAAAGAGTGAGACTACTGCACTCGCTTGAGCCAAGCTCCTTATAGAGATTTTAAAAAAAGTTAAATAAAAATTTATGTCATGAGCTCTCGATACTCCTACATATGATACTATTGAGTCTCTTGATGCACTTTTGGTGATGAAAAAAGAAGATCAATTCTACGAGGTATATAGACAAATGGTGAATAGAATCAAAATTTGAGCTAAAGATATTAAGGATGATCCAAACAAAAAAGAATATATACGGCAATCCCTAATGGTCCTTGCTAATCTTGAAGAAGAGCAGAAATCAAATAAGACAATTCATGATCATATCTTGACATCTTCACATAGAAAGATAGAAGATCTTGCATTAAAGATGCAATTGAATTTTACAACAGATGCTTGGTATGGAATTCGCAATTCTGCCATAGAGAGTCTTGGACTTGATAAAGATCCAAAAAAAAATGGAATTCCTTGACAGATGGCTCTTGCAATACTAGATTTCGTATTCTCGATGGAAGATATTATCTATATGATATATGAACAATGACAAAAAGAATGATATGGTAATCTAGGAATAGAAATTAGCAAGGCTATATTCTCACCTACCGTTTGGTGAGAGCTATTAAAATCAATGGGATCATGATGATGGAATTTGGTAACAGATTGGGAACCATGAGCAACATACAAAAAAGTACTCGCTTGATTGGCAATCTGGTGATGATATGGAATTATCAAATCAGCCCTAAAATGAATAATAAAAGTATGAGCAAAAGCTGGCAAAAGGACGATGATTGCTTGAGCTTTGATTTCATCTGTACCAACAAGTGCTACTCCTAAAATACTTCGTTAAATATTAGATTATGTCCACTCAATCAGTAGAAAACCCAACATCTCCTCAGGATCTCATGGAAAAAGCGGAAAAAGCACTCACTCCAGATCAATATATACGTATGAAAGATAAGGCTTTCGAAAAAATAGGAAAACTAAAATTGATTTCTATGAGTCTTGATGAACTCAAAGCTGAGCTCCCAAAGGTTGTATCTGGCGATCCAGAAGAACAAGATATTTTAACGCGTCTTGAAGTTGCATTTCCATGAATCAAAAAGTCAGATATACCTCAACAATCAGTAGAATCAAAAAGTGCGATCAAATTCACTGAACATCCTATAGATTGGACAACAGATAAAATATCAAAAGGTGTTGATGCTATAACTCCAGATCGTTTCAAAGAAGTAGGTAAGATGAACAAAAATGGAGCATCCTCTGTTGCAATAGTTACAACAGCACTTCTCTGAGTTTCCGCCGGAGCTACTATAGAGATGGCAGGCAAAACCACACGATGGTGGGACAAGCTGAAGAGTGATCCGACGACATTTTTCAAAGAATTGTGGGAGGTGATAACGAGTGGGAGCTGGACCAAGATAGCATCATTTTTTTCTGGTCATATGGATTCGATGGGTATCTCTACGACTACTGTTGAGAAATTTGCAGATACTATGTGACTTCCCACAGGACTCATCAAGACTGCTACATCACTATTTTCTACTGAAAAGTTCGGAAGTATGAGCTATGAATCTCTCTCAAAAATCTGGAAACAATATCAGAAAACTCCAGATATGGATATGGTAAAAGAGCTCTGAATCCCAATTGGAGATGTTAAAAATGCTGTATCAATTCTAGAGAAATTGTTCGCCAAAGATGCTAATGATATAGTCGATAGATTTGTTGGAAAAGGTGGAAAAGAAACAGAAATAGCTAGCTTGTCGATGACTGATATTATCAAAAAAATTGCTGGATAATAAAATATGTAATAAAAAATCCTCCCAAGTATTTGGGAGGATTTTTTTTGATAAAATTCTGTAGTTCTAGATAATATAGTTGACTATATATATAAATAGTGATATTATAATTTTTTTACATTATTTTTTAATCATTATAATATATGTCACTCGATCAAATGAAGGGAACAGAAGTCACGATAAAAAAAGGTGAGTGAATAACTCAGGCTATTGATCGTGTAGCAAAAGAAAAAAATATTCAGATTACAAAATCTGAGTTACTAGATTTAGCGGTACAGGTTTCTAAAGAGGCTCAATTTAAATGAAGAAAAATCACCGAATATACTGTATGAGGTAAAAAATATGAAGCTGTATCTCTTGTACATGCTGGAGAAAAATTCAAAATACAGTGAAATACACCTGCTTCAATTTCAGTAGCTCCATCGATTCAGGCCCCTGCCTCTGCTATCGCTCCAGTAGCCCCAGCTTCAGCAGCAAATAAATCTGTACCAGCAGTGTCAACACAAGTTCCACCAGTAGCCCCAATAACTAAAGCAGTACCGCCAACGGCTCCTGTTGCCACTCCTACCGTTGTCCCGGCTTCTGTTGCTCCTGCGAAGTCTGCTTCTGTTCCTGCCGCCGTCGCTTCTGTTCCTGCTGCTCCTGTTGCAAAACCCGCTGCCTCAGCTGCTCCAGCTCCCAAAGGTCCTGCAGTCGTCACAAAAGATAGATCTGATAGATAAATAAAATACCATATAACTACTTCCATAAATATGACACTCAATACTACCTCATGAAAATCTCAACTCCCCCCAGGATCAGAAGTTTTTGATAATCAACTTAAAGCTCTCAATGAATTTTTCCAAAAAGAGATTACTGATTCTCCAGAATTAGAACTGTTGTGTAGTAAAAAATTTCAGAATCAAGAACAAGCTACACAAGCCCTCAAAACATATATCATGAGTATATGGAAGCATCCCGAGAAGATGCAAGAATTCTGATTTACGGCAAATTATGAAGATATGCGTAAGACGAATCAAGCTCAGACACTTCAAGTCATAGGACAACTTTCTAATGATATATCTACACTATTTAGATCTTTACTTGTAAAAGATCCTTCAGGAAGTTTTTATTATTCACTCGAAGCTCCTCAAGTAGAGAAGCTTACCAAAAAAATGGAGGCTGAAATGATGAACCACAATGAGTGAACAGCACTTCTTCCATGACAGACTAATACGCAGGCAAATATTATCTTTCAGCAACTTCAGAATTTTCTTACTCAAGCACCTACTCGACTCCGAGCAGCGATAAAAAATGAAGACTTTCCCTCACATATAATAGACCGCAGCTATCAAGATACTACGAGATATACTCAGATAAAGACGATCTTTGCTATGGCATCATGGAGCATGATGATATATTGACATCATGGAGCTTATAAAAATATACTGAGTAATTTTGCTACAAATGAACATAATGGACAACCTCCGCAGTCTTGAGTACCTTTTCAGCCATGATTTTTTGAGATGCTGAATCATGATTGGCAATGAGTTTCTACTTGGCCACTCGCCGTCATATCTGCATCGGTAGTATGAGTGGGCGTGATGAAAGGCGTCTGATATATCAGAAAGCTTTGGATAGAAGATGCTGAGGCTAGGCGTATATGAGTACCACTTAATAGAAAGGTATCGACTAATAAGCAAGTAGCTCTTGCAAGTACTGCTATATTTGTAGGTCTTTCTGTACCATTGGCGTATGAGATGTGAGGACTACTAGAGCATGGTGTAGTAGGTCACTATGTTGCATATGAAGCTTTCAAGACTAAAAAAGTTGTGTCGCAAGTACTGGATATGAAAAACCCACAGTCCCCATCTGGCAAAGCCAAGATGCAGTATGATGCTGCCACCAATACTATCACTCTAGCAAGTCAGAGACTTCCTGATGAAGAAAATCAATCGAAGCAGTCTGGTGGAATGGGCCCATCTTGGAATGTCAAGATGTACCCTCAGTCAGGTCCAACTATCATGCAGAATCCTCTTTTTGCTCAAGCTACTCCAGGAGAAAAATGAGCAGTACAAAATACCGAGCAAAAACTCATGACTATAGGACCCGTACTCGGTGACGGGAAAAACTTCCATCAAAAATATCCGACACTCCCTGATAAAGCTAAAAGACTTTGAAAAGTATTTGAGGAGGATACCGCAGGACTCCTCGCTCAATCTACAGAATTATTTGGTGATATATATAACAAAAAATGAAGTGCCGAGGTGAAAGAACTTCTTGATGCAAGAGTAAAGATAAAAGAATCTGTGGAAGAGTATTTAAAATGACTCGGAGCTGCTAATGCACGATGGGGACAAAGAGCTAGTGCATATCAAGAGCTATTTGATACTCTTCTAGCGGAATCAAATGCAAAATATAAGAGAAATACAAAGATAGATATCACTATACCAGTGCAAGCTCCAGATGTTACAGCTCTAAAAGCAGAGCTTGAGAGACCACTTCCAGAATTTAAGTGAAAAGGTATCAGCGAACTTCTCGATGTACTCAACAGTCTCGCTGAGACAGGTACTCAAAATGGAGGTATCTCAAAAACAGAAAAAAATATGGTACTTGCTGGTATACTTTTACGAGTGGGTATACTAGAGCTTACTCTTATCTATCTTCTAGTAGCCTGAGTACGAAAAGCAAGAAAATACTACAGTGTAGACGTTAATGCTCTTTGAACACAAAAAGAATTTCTAGATGGATTAGATGAGAAGCTTATACAGTCTACAATGGCAACTTTTTCTGGCGAGGGGTGGGAAAATATATTCGGAAAATGACAATCGTGAATCACATATGAACAGGCAAAGTTTATAGTGAGAGAGATCCTTGTATCTTACGATGGAGAACTTGAAAAATATGAAGCCTCTCTCGAATCATGAGAACAAAAATTTTCAGCAGTAGAGAAAATATGAAGACTCGTGAGAAAAAGAATTGCTCCTTCAGTAGCTATACTTTTTATGGGTGATACTCGTATCAGGGATGAACGTCATGTTGCAGCAAAATGACGTGCCTACGAGAAAATGTCAGATCTTGCTAAACCCGAGAATAGTGGGATTGCCATACCAGACTCTGTCGTACAAAATATAACACAATATCTCATTCCACAGGAGGCAATATGAGATACGCCGAAAGATACGGCACAAATCACTGCAAGATATAATAAGGCTATATGACTTGTATCAAGAAAGCTTTGAAAACTACATGAGCATACGCGTACAGCAGAAGCACAAAAGATAGAAGCAGAACAAAGGAAGTATGCCACAGCTATTACAGGGTTACAATGAGAAGTTTTTCAACTCCAGGAGAATTTAGGCCAAATTCAAATGATATTATGAGATAGTGATTTATTAGATTTACATTCATGATCACAAGACTTGAAGGGTCAAATTACCGCTTGGATAGAGAAGATAAAATCTATAAAGGCTCAAAATACTACAGAGGATGAGCTTTCTAATTTACAAATTAGTCTTTCTAGAATACAGAATCAGATTTGAACTTTAGAAAAATCAGTTCAAGAAACTATATAAATATGGAATATAATAATCTATTTCAGAGAAAATGAAGTCATCAGATATCGAGAAAAGTAAATATGCTACTCTGTTCTGTAGCTCTATCTGTACTATGAGCATGTTCTCCAGAAAAAAATACCTCTTTGGAGGCATCATCTATGGATATATCTAGTATTGCGGATGAATCAGAATTGACACGCATAGGAGTGAAAAAAGTCGAATTTGATAAAAAAATACAAGCAATCAAGTCGAAATATGGTATATCAGTAAAAATCGGGGAAGCATCAGATACTCTCTACGCGACATGAGAGGTAACGAGAGGAAATGATATAAAGGAGAAATCCCCTGACCATCCTAGAATGAATATTATTACCGAATTTAACTCCCAGAAGTGGGAAAGATTGGTAGAGGTGGTTACCCAAATTGATAAATCTTTCTGAGTGTATGAGCCCGAGTTTCTCTCAGTAATAAAAACGGTATATATCGCTGATACAATAGATAATGCTTGATGATTTGCGAAGGCTCATCCCATACCAGTATGTATAGCATGTGGCAATCGTAGTATTGTAATACCCTCAGCTATGCAGTATGGAAATATTGAACGTGTGACGCATAATGAAATTACTCATGTATTAGATTTGGCTCGTTCTGAGCAATGGCCATTTGAGAAAATAAATCAAAATAAAAACTGGGTACAAGTAACACAAGAGCCTCTCGGTTTTTCTAGAAATTATGGTACAAAGAATCGCGAAGAAGATATAGCAACTACATGAGAAGCAATCATGTCATATTTTATAAAAGATGGCTGACTCTACAATCTGGCTGAAAGGATAAAAACAGATGAAGTATTAGCTCGTAAAGTTATGTTTATGACAGGAGTATTTTATGATAAAGAACTTTGAAGGTTCACTAAGGATTTCACACTCGAAGAATTTCGTGACTTTTTTGGTGTATCCAAATTGGGTGAGCTTCCATTCTATGCTCGGATGAGGAAAGAAGGTCAGTTTAACTATAAGTATTGGAATAAAATTCTTATTACGCCATCCGATAAAGAAAATAGATAGTTTTTTTTGGGATATACTTTTTATCTTTTCCGCTAGTTTTTATCGACTACTATACAAAGATAAAATCTTCATAGTTCTCTCGGTGAATGACTTCATATAGAGTAAGATCTCCAGCTTTGTTCCAGTCTTTAGGAATTCGTGGTATTTCTATTTACATTCGTAGGGAGAGAAATACTTTTTATCGAATATTTCTTACAAAAAGTAGAACTTTCATGTTTTGCAGTGAACAATAGTATTAACCTTCATTCATTCTATTTTTAGATTCGAATTTTTTAAAGAAATCCCCTGAGTAGGGGATTTCTTATAGTGATTCCTAAAAAGGAATATCTTCGATCGAAATACTTTCTTCTGCTTTTGCCTTTGATTTTCTCGGTGCAGTCATCTCCTGAGGAGCAGCATCACTCTGAGAGTATGAGTCTCATCCAGTAGCTCCACCTGGAGACGAGAGGAGGATCACATTGTCGGATACGATCTCTGTTTTATATCTTTTGACCCCTGCAGTATCATCCCAGCTACGAGTCTTGAGGTAGCCCTCTACATATACCTTCTTTCCCTTGTGCATATATTGTTCTGCGATATCAGCGAGTCATCGCCATGCGACACAGTTGTGATATTCGACTTCTTCCTGGAGTATGCCTGAGGCATCTTTCCATTTACGATTGGTAGCTATTGAGAATGTTGCGACTTTTTGACCATTTGGTGTTTCGCGTACCTCTGGCTCTGCCGTGAGATTTCCGATGAGTTGTACCTTGTTAAGTGAGTTGCTCATGTGATGAAGGGTTAATAGATGAAAAGTACTACACGATAATAAAAATATCATCGTAAAATGATGATATTTATTTTTGATTTTTCGGCAAATCTTTTTGTTATATCCCGAATGCAGCGGCTATCTCTACAGCATTCATACTGATGATTGCTGTGAGCCCCATAATTATCGAGAGCCCGAATCCGATAGCTACAGATCGTCCGAATATTTTTTCACCAAAACGGTATGCGATAGATGCTTTCACGATATTGTTCGACATAGCAGCGATGAGGATAGTAGATGCTGCTATCATGAGTGCTATATTGCCCTCACTCGCCTTGGATGCCATATCCTGTGTGATGGCATCGACATCAGCGAGACCCGAGATAGCACCGAGTGCGTAGTTCCAGACGCTCGGATCGAGATATGCCTTGTAGATGATACCGAGTCCAGAGAGGAACTTCACGACTACGATCACCCCTGCGAACTGGATGGCTGGTATGAGTCGGAACGGACTCTCATATTCTGGTTCTACGATAGTCTCAGGAGTTTTTTCGCTTTTTACCATCACTCGTACTAGAGATGGCCGAGTACCAAAATAATACGCCGTACCGATGAGACCCATGAGCATACAGAGCGCTGGTATCATGACAACACCGAGGATAGTCGGACTATAGAATCCTGATATCGCTATCACACGGATACACATGATGGTGGAGGCGATGAGAGTAGCTGCGATATAGGCGTTGCGATGCTCGGGGTGTTGTTTGGACTTGTTCGTCATAGCGGCTGTGGTAGCAGTTGACGAGATCATCCCACCGATTGCTCCTGATGCAATGACACCACCACGACTACCGAGTACTTTCGATAGTATGTATCCGATATACTCTACTCCTGCCATTATCACAACGAAGAACCAGATACCAAATGGATTGAAAAAATGCATCGAAAGAATCTCATGAGAAATATGGAGTTGTCCTCCCGTGAAGAATGAAAGTATCTCCAGTATTGAGAATTTTTGATTCGGGAGGAGTGGCAATACAACGAGTGCGATGACGGCGAATTTGAGTGCATCACCGAGCTCTGTTCTGGAGAATCTCTCTCGGAGATTTCTCAGGTATTCCTTGGATGAGAGGATCAGGAGTATCAGTATCGAGAGGATGACTGCTGCAGTACGCTCACCACTCATGACGATGACCCCAATAAGATAGGTGACGAGTGCTGCATATTCACTGGTGACTCCCATGAGATCTTTTGACCAGGATGAGTATGCATAGGCAATTACCACGAAGAGCCCAGCGAGTAGGAGTCCGGTCAATTTCCAGATATCGGACGCGAAAATGATATCGAGCCAGGTTGCCATCGCACCGAGAAGAGCTAGGAGAGCGTATGATCTGATACCGCCAAACCCGCCATTTCCATTTATTTTTGCTATTGTATTGCGTGGCATCTCACGCTCTGTTCCGATGAGGGCTCCGAGTGCTATCGCAAGTACAAAATTCCAAAAAAGTATCTGATCCATAGATGGTAAAATAAAAATATATATTCTATAGTATCAGATATTTTCAATTTTCTCAAAGATGATACTGAAAGTAGTATTGACAAGATATATTTCATATTTTCAATCATTAATTTGTTACTCTAGTAGTCTATTTGCTATTTTTCCTTTGCATTTTCCCCTATTTCCACTAGAATGCACTTGTTTTTCACGAGATCTCTCTTCTCGTGAGGTATTTTTTCTCATCAATTCATATGATAGCCAATCTCCAAAAAGTCTGGGCAACCGAGCATATCAGATCAAAGATCATCTTTACTATACTCATGATCGCCGTATACAAGCTTCTCTCGGCAATTCCAGTTCCAGGTATTAATGTAGCACTCCTCTCTGCATTTACTGAGCAACTCAGAGCTAATACTCAGCTTGCATTTTTTGGTTCTATTATGGGTGGTGGACTCGAGCAGTTCTCGATCATACTCATGGGTCTCGCTCCATATATCAATGCAACCATCATAATTCAACTCCTCGCAGTGATCATACCATCTCTCGATAGTCTCAAAAAAGAAGGTGAACAAGGTCAAAAAAAACTCAATAACTATACTCGTTATCTCACTGTTCCACTCGCACTTGCTCAGAGCTATGGTATGATTCTTCTTCTCAACACTATCGTTGGTACTGGAGGTGCTGCTCCTATTATTGATACTACCAATTTTTGGGGAGTAGTATTCCCAGCTATGGCATACATCACTGCCGGTACTATGATTCTTCTCTGGCTCGGTGACCTCATCACAGAGCGAGGTATAGGTAATGGTACATCTATTATTATCTTCGCAGGTGTTCTTGCAGGTGTTCCGCAACATATTCTCGGCTACGTATCAACTGAGAACTATGGACTCCTCCTCTTGATAGCGATTCTCACAGTTATCGTTATATACATCATAATTAGGTTCACTGAGGGATATCGCAAGGTACCACTTATTTATACTCGTACTGGACGAGATGAGAGATCATACTTCCCGATTCGAGTCAATCAGGCAGGAATGGTGCCTATCATTTTCGCTATTGCTATCATCACATTCCCATCTCTTATTTGACAGATTCTCGCCAAGCGTGGTACGGGTATGTCAGCGACGATCGGAGAGTGGTTATCTGCTAACTTATCTATGCAGAATCCGAGTTGGTTCTATATTGGAGCATATTTTGCATTGGTTCTTGGTTTTGCATTCTTCTATGTTTCTATCACATTCAACACAACAGATGTAGCTGAGAATATCCAGAAACGAGGTGGATATATACCTGGAGTTCGCCCAGGCAAAGAGACGGCTATATATCTCCAGCATGTATCTGATAGACTCAATCTCTGGGGAGGATGATTCCTCGCTCTCATTGCTATATTCCCCTACATTATGACCAAGCTCAATGCGTACTTCAACCTTTTTCCAACGAGTTCACAGATAGATTTCTTGATTTCTGGTTCTGGACTCATCATTGTCGTAGGTGTGATTCTCGATATTATCCGTCGTATTGATACGGATATGAAGTCATTTGACTACAAAAAATTTCACTAAAAATTCCTGAGAAACTCCCCAAGTATTACACATAAGGATATATCTAATTTTCTATACTCGTAAATTTATTTTTATGAGCCTTACAGGCTCTTAATTCTGCGTTCCATTCGCAGATAAAAATATATTTTTATCTTCTCATTTCACTTGAATTATGAAAATCTGCGTCTGGGATACGGAAACTACTGGATTCCCAGTAAAAGATGGTAAACTCGAACAACAGCCCTATATCATCCAATTTGCTGCTATAGTATCTGAATTATCGGAAGGTGGTAATACCCGGGAAATCGAGAGACATGATATCCTTATCAAGCCCAGAGTATCCATACCATTTGGAGCCTCACAAGTGAATGGCATATATGATCGTGATGTGGAAAATTGTCCTTATATCGAGAAATCGATCGATATCATCATGAAAGTCCTAAATTCAGCAGATATAGTCGTTGGACATAATATATCCTATGATGAGCAGATTCTCGGCTATGAGCTCGATCGTCTCGGGAGATCCGGTGAGTATACTCCCATCCAGTCAATCTGTACGATGCGTACATCGACTGACTATTGCAAGCTGCCTGGACGAGGATTTGCCTGGAAATCTCCGAAACTCTCTGAACTCCATAGATTCCTCTTTGATGAGTATTTTGACTGAGCACACAATGCTCTCGTCGATGTCGAGGCAACTGGACGATCATTTTTTGAACTGGTGAAGAGGTGAGTGATACAACTCGAAGAGAAGAGTGTGATGAGACTGTTTTAGACTCTGTCATGCTGAATTTATTACACCATCTTCAATTATTCCCGTATATATTTCAGTACTTGAATAAATAAAAATTATTCACTATTTTTCACCTCCTCCATCCCATGTTATTCTCAGAACTCCCGATCATAGAACCGATACTCAGAGCTATTGCAGATGAGTGATATACCTCTCCAACCCCGATCCAGGCTCAAGCCATCCCGTCTATTCTCGGCGGGCGGGATTTCCAGTGACTAGCTCAGACAGGAACTGGCAAGACTGCTGCATTCGCTATCCCGATCATCCAGCTTCTTTTTGCAAAAAAAGATCCAAATAAATGAAAGAGAAAAATAAAATCTCTCATAGTCACCCCGACTCGTGAGCTTGCTATCCAGATTGAGGAGAGTTTTCAATCATATGGGAGATATGCAGGACTCCATCAGACAGTCGTATTTGGCGGAGTGAGTCAGGGAAAACAGGTCGAGAGACTCCGGCAAGGAGTGGATATCCTGATTGCTACCCCTGGACGACTCCTTGACCTCATGGATCAAGGATATATTTCACTTGCTGATGTGGAGATATTTGTCCTCGACGAGGCAGATCGTATGCTCGATATGGGATTCGTCAATGACGTCAAAAAACTATTAAAAGTTATCCCAGTCAAACGACAGACTCTGTTTTTCTCGGCTACCATGGCTCCAGCGATAGCAACTCTAGCGCATAGTATGCTCAAAAATCCACTCAAAGTAGAGATAACACCAGTATCGACAACAGCTGAGACGATCACTCAACATGTCTATCATGTAGATCGGGTGAACAAAAATCCACTCATGGTGCATATCCTGAAGGATCCAGGTATTAAAAATGTTCTCGTATTCACGGAGACCAAGCATGGAGCTGACAAGGTGACGAAGTTCCTCATCGAAAAGGGTATATCAGCCGAAGCAATCCATGGGAATAAGTCTCAGAATAATAGACAACGAGCTCTCGCTAATTTCAAATCACAAGAGACTCGAGTGCTCGTCGCGACTGATATCGCCTCTCGTGGGATCGATATCGATGCTCTGGAATATATGATTAACTATGATATCCCGAATATCTCTGAGACGTATGTCCATCGTATCGGTCGGACGGGTCGAGCTGGGGCTCGTGGTGTCGCATATTCGTTTTGCGAACATGATGATCTACAGTTTCTCCGTGATATAGAGAAGCTGATATCTCAGTCTATCCCAGTCATTGAGGATCATCCATTTCCGAAAACGAACTTCACGTTGTCACCTCCCAAGCAGCAAGGACGAGGTGGGCAAGGTCGACCACAACAACCAAGACGAGATAATAGTACTCAAAAGCATCCCCAATCGAGCTCATCATCTCGATCTCCGAGTATAGCTCGTTGACCTCATGCTGCACCACGATCCGCACAGGGCTCATCTGGTAAGCAGGTTCCACGACCACCAGTTGTGAGAGGAGGAAGTGGGAGATAATAGAAAAAATCTACTGAGATATACTCAGTAGATTTTTGGCATTTAGACTCGTCCTACTATTACTCTCCTTTCCGCTGTATTTATACTCTCTATTCTAACTCTGATTGGTTCTCCTATAGTTGCAAGTGTTTTACCATTGCTGGTACTCAAAACTCAGTTCACAGAGTCTATATGATACTTGTCTCGAGGGAGATAGAGCGTGGCCTCTATACCATTCTCGAGTTCAACAAAGATAGCAAATTCTGCAAGTCCTGATATCTGTCCCTCATATATTTTACCTATTTTATCCGTCATATATCTTATTATATAGAGACTATTCATTGCTCGTTCGATATCCTCAGCTCATCGCTCTCGTTCACTACAGTTCCTCGCTACTCGCTTCAGGATTGCCCTGTAGTGTGAGATACGCTCTGGCGTGAGTTCACCTCTGATATATTCCTTGATGATGCGGTGTACCTGGAGGTCGGGATAGCGACGAATTGGTGAGGTAAAGTGAGAATAGTACTCGAGTGCGAGTCCAAAGTGGCGAAATGGAGTATCAGAATAGGTGGCTTTTGCCATCTTTGGGAGGAGGAGTCTAGAGTACCGATAGAGCTCATGAGTATCGGATATATTTTCGAGAAATTCCCTAATATGAGTGGGCTCAAGAACTCGAGTTCATTGTATAGTTGGTATTTTGATTGGATGTTGATTGTTTTTGTCTTGAGAGAGTATCGCATTGATTATCTCAGTTTGTTCATTACCAGGGAGTCCATGAACTCGTGAGAGAAATGGGAGATCGTGTTTTTTGCACCACTTTGCCACCTCTTCATTAGCGAGTACCATAAACTCTTCTATGAGTTTATGAGCATCATTGCGTTCTCGTTTTTTTATTTGTTTTGGCGTTTTTTGTCATCAGGATTTCTCCTGCATCTCTCAGTCCTGAGTGAGAGGTGAGAAATCAAAATATATTTCAGTAGATTCAAATGTGATTTTCCCTTCTTTTCTGCGTCGTTTCTCGAGAATATGGTAGAGGCTCTTAGCTAATTGGATAGATTTTTGTAATTCTTCACATACAGCCTTTTCTGTAGCTTTATTTTCCATCATAATATAGATATCATCATATATGCCTCGATGCTGGCTCTCTATTATTCCTTCGACAATATCAGTCTTCTTGACATATCATTTCGTATCTACAGTCATTACGGCTGAGAGTGTGAGCTTCATCGCTCCAGGATGTAGACTACAGAGATCGTTTGACAATATTTCCGGGAGCATCGGGATAACTTTATCAGGCGTATATATACTGGTTGCCCTTGTAAGGGCTTCACGATCGAGTGAGGAACCCTCAGTGACATATTCTGCTACATCAGCAATATGTACTGCAAGTGTATAATCTCCATTTTGTTCTTTCCTGATTGATATTGCGTCATCGAGATCTTTTGCATCTGATCCGTCGATGGTGAGAGTATACCAGTTTCTAAAATCGACCCTATTTTTGAGTTCTATTTTTGTAGCATATTTTAACGCTTCCTCACTCTCTCGTATCACATCTTCTCCAAAATCAGTCCGAGCTCGAGAGAGCCAGAGTATAAGACGCTCATCGAGGTCAATATCACCCTCATATCCGAACACTCATAGTACCTCTACTCGATCATTTTCTCAGAATCGGACAGATATAATACTATTATCGTTATATTTTTTATCTCTTTGCAAGAATAAAATCTCGAGATTCCCTTGCTCTGGTATTATTTTTATGTACTGTTTTCATTTTTTTGAGATGAGTCGAGCCAAAAGCGGGTCACGAGAGCGACTCACAAGTGAGATGATCTCGACCTCTGCCATGCGACCCCTATCTCATCGCTTGGTGATGCGTGCCCGCACTCTATCACCATGGATATATCCTGACTGTATCGAGTATGGTCTGACAAAATATGAAATATCCCCAGAAGTGAGAGTGATCTTTCTCGGATTAAATAGGAGATTACCAGTTATGTAGAGATGAGAGCGAGAGATGAGATAAGAAATTAAAAAATAAGAAACTATATAGCTTGTATAGGTTCTAATTATAGCAAAAAAATGATATATTACAAGGATGAGTCCATCATATCGACTTCATTATATCCAACTCCTGTGAGTATAGCATTGAGTCCTGATATATGGTGTGGTATCATTGGTGTGGGAAGATCGTTGATTGAGAACCAGGCGAGATCCGATGCGAGATCTGGTTCTATTATTGCTGGGGCATTTTCATAATTCTCTACCAGTCCAAAATATACTATCTTTGTTCCCTGGATAGTCTGGAACATTACGATCGTTTCAGCTTTTATATCGTCTTGGTGACCAATTATCCCGACCTCTTCACTTGCTTCACGGAGGGCCGCTGCTCGCATCATCTCACCATCGTCTACCTTACCACCAGGAAATGCCCAAAAATTGGGCCAAGACTCTACCGTATCTGACCTTTTCTGAATCAGAATATGTGATCCATGACGGATTATGAGACAAGCAGCAGCAGGAACGAGAGTGCGAGACATAGTTTGTTATATTATCAGATATCCATATTTTCGACATCTCATTTGAGGAGTAGCTCATTTTTCACACGAGGATTATAGTAATTGTAGATGAGTTTCACGAGATCAGTCTTGTCTACTTCATCCGCCTTGAGTCCGATGGCTTCCAGACTCATTTTTACTTGGGAGAGTCTTTCATAGTTTCATTTTTTCAGCCTTGCCATGCGGATACGGTTATTGCGGATATCTACTACGGATTCTTCCTGGGAGAGTGCTGACCAGAACGACTTGAATACTCCGAATACATCCGTTTTACGTACACTTTCATTGTTTTCTAAATCATAGGGAACAACTATATAGAATTCTTTTTTCATGATCTGAGCAAGATCTATAAGTGTTGTGAGAAAGTCGACATACTTATAGGTTTGCTCTTGGAGCAGTGGATTGGGTTGTTTGAGAGCAAGATTTTTGAGCTTGTTGATATAGCTCTCGATATCTACTTTGAGTGATCGTATCATGATCTGTATTGGGAATGAGAGAGCATTGAGAAATCTCTGATAACTCATCAATATAGCATCTTGCTCTTCGGTACTTTTGAGATTAAAATTCAGAGCATGAACACAAAGTACCATACGAGATGAACCATCTTTCATCATTACCATATTCTCACGGATCTCAGAAAACGGCAAGTACCGCTGTGTACTAGAATCTTTGGGAGGTTTTTTTCAGGTTTTGACGGTGTCGTTTGGTGACATACAGATTCAGATTTCAGGATCAAAAATAAAAAATTTATAACTTTCCAATATTATTCTCAAACTCATCAGAGATAACTTGTTCATAGCTTTTGTTCGCTTTTGCCTCTTTCACTGATATGGCAGGAGTGATATAGCCGATTTCCATCTCTGAGTAGCTATCAGCTCATTGTGACCATATTCTCGACTTAGCATTGAGTGAAAGTCTGAAAAAATTCAGAGTTGCAGGGAGAAATGTCATCTCTGATATCCTCACGAGAGCTATGATGACTCACATGAGGATAAATGGTCCACCCAACCAGAGTCCAATAGTTGCACCAATACGGGGTTCTGCGTATTTGAATACACCATATCCTATACCCCCCCAGATCATCATTATCATGAGCTGGCGGAGTGATAGTCATGCTACGATGACATCTTCATTCTCGATTTGGATAGGTATTTTGTATTGCATACGATATGAGTATATCCTATGGCTTGTAAAACTGCAAGGAGATTATCGATATTTCTTTTGACTTTTGAAACCTTACTCGTATAAATTGAGCGTAAATCTGGGAGTATTTTAGTTTCCAAGTTTCTTTTTTGAAATTTTCAATCTTTAGCTTTTAACTTCATTCTATGTTTTCTTTTGTTCAACATCGGTTCTACTTTTATGCTATTGCATTTGGACTTTTTCTTTTTTCAATCGCATCTCCATGGATCATCGGGCTCAATGAGGGTATTGATATGACAGGTGGTGTCCAGATTGAGTATGCAGTATCGTGAGTTTTAATTCCGAGTACAGTAGAGTCGCTCAAGGATACAATCATTCCTAGTGCTCGAAAATCACTCACTCCAGATCAGCAGGCGATCATCACAGATACGCTCGTATATCAGATCAGTGGTACTGATCATATTGTTGTTGAAGCAGGTATCGATGAGAGTGTAGTACAGTCAGGTGGTAAGGCAGATCTCGTGCGTATCGAAGCCGCGAAGACAGCCTTCAACACTGCAGTAAAAAAATGACTTGACACGATATCAGGTGCCATCGCCACAGAAACACAGTATCGTAATGTTGGAGCATCCTTTGGTGACTATATCAAATCATCTGGATATCTCACACTTGCACTTGCTATCCTCGCCATCTCACTCTATATACAGTATGCATTTCGCGGATCTATTGCTGGTATGGCATCTTGGCCATTTGCAGTTGTGACGGGAATATCACTCGCTCATGATGTAGTTATTGCATTTGGGCTCTATGTAGTGACTTCTCACTTTCTCCCTGAATTCAAGATTGATACATTTTTTATAACAGCTATGCTGACAGTACTGGGTTATTCGATCAATGATACTATCGTTGTTATGGATCGAATCAGATCTAATCTTAACCACGCGAGTGCAAAAAAGAGTTCATTCTCATCTCTCATTGATACCTCTATATGGGATACGATGCGACGATCACTATTTACCACTTTTACTATTATTATAGTACTCGTTGCTATGTTTGTATTCGGTCCTGAGAGTATCAGATGATTCACACTCGCTCTCATATATGGTACGTGTGTTGGCGCATACTCATCTATTTGTATAGCTTCACCACTGTTGGTAGATCTGACAGGAAAGAAGTAATATTATCTAAACTTTTAAAAATCTCCTCAATTGTTTGAGGAGATTTTTAAAATTAAAATAATAAATCTGTCAATTGAATTTAGTAGGTTTTATTATCAGCGATTTGCCGTCTCATAAAATATAGGATAGAGTATGAGAAGTCATAAAAACTAATATCAATATATGTCTATACTATCTCTATCACCACGCAAGTATGTAGCGTCAATGACGCTCATAGCACTACTCGTGACACAATTCGGCTGGCTCTCGATCATTCCCACATATGCTCTTGTATCTACTTATACAGCAATACAGACACAAGCGAGTGGGAATCCAACACAATCAGTAACCAAGTTTACTATCGCAATCGCAGGTCTCGATACTGATACACTCTCGATTGCTGGGTGTAGTATCACATTTCAGGATTTTGGTACGGGAGATACTGACTGTAGTGATTGAGCTGGACGTATCGATTCTATTGTCAATAGTTCTATTGACCAACAAGCCACTGCTCTCGCTGGATTCACATTTTCAGACTATACTTCAGCCTATTCCTGAATAGGAGAGTTTTCTCTAACTCATATCGGAGCCCCTATCAATGGTAATATTGTTTCTTTCGAAACAGGGTCTATGAGCGTATCAGACACTAATACTACTGTAGGAATTGCAACAGCAGTTGCTCAGGTAGTCGACTTTATTCCTGCGAGTCCAACTATAGGAGAGACCTATGTTACGACAATCAATACGCTTGTACACAATCATATTGTATCTGCTCCTGAGACAGTTGCTCAAGCGGTCACTGGTATTGTGGCATCACTGAGTGGCAATACTGACGTCAGTTGTACAGATAACACCACCAAAGTAACATGTACTGCACTCGTAGCAGGTACAATTTTTACGTATATTGCGAGTACACAAGATATCACAGCACCAACTGTCATACTTTCGATGAGTGGATCGAGCAGTCCAACCAATACTGGATTTACGATCGTGTCTACTTTTTCTGAGCCTGTATTTGGAGTCAATCTTTCGAAATATATCATCGGAAATGGAGTTGCCTCGAGTTTTGTTGCTATGAGTCCAGATGGCAGTGGATACTCGGTGAGTCAGATGGTATATATTACCCCATCTACGAGCGGTATTGTCACTATTGATATGCCAACTCAGGCTGGTGCAGATGCAGGGGGAAATGATAGTAACGCAGCAACCCAAATACTCGTCAACTATGATATCACAGCACCAACCGTTGTTATAAATACTATTCCACTTGGTATGACAGTGGCTACATGAGCATTCACTGTTCGATCTACATTCTCAGATCCAGTTACTGGTTTTTCACTCTCAGGATTCACTGTTACCAACGGTACAGTATCAGCGTTCAATCCGCTGAGTTCAACGATCTATCAAGCAACTATAACTCCCACCGATGCAGGAATACTCACTATTAATGTATCTACAGGATCAGCTGCTGATCTCGCAACCAATGGAAATATGGCTTCCAATACTCTCTCACTCACAGTTCCTGATATTATACCACCAGTCGTCACACTTATCGGATCGAATAGTCAGATGGTGACTCAATGAATGAGCTATACCGATAGTGGTGCCTCTTGGTCTGATAATGTTGACGGTACTGGTATGATCAACCCAGCTTCATCTGGAACTGTTGATACATCTACTCTCGGTACTTATACTCTTGAATACACACACACAGATGTTGCAGGTAATGTCGGTAATACAGTTACTCGCAGTGTGAATATCACTGATGGAACACCACCGGTCGTCACACTCTCAGGCTCTGCGAATATCACTATTGCTCATGGTGGAGTATATAGTGAACTTGGAGCTACTTGGACTGATACGGTGGATGGATCTGGTATTATTTTACTTCCTGTCACAGGATCAGTTAATACTAATGCTGTAGGCACATACTACCTCACATACAACTATACAGATACCTCATCTAATGTGAGTAATAATGTAATTCGTACCGTCCGAGTGACAGATCAGACACCACCAGTTGTCACACTTGATTGAACAACACCGGTGACACTCATGCAATGAGATATATATACTGAACAATGAGCCTCATGGACTGATAATGTCGAATGAGCTGGTAATATATTCTACAGTTCATACTGAGCAACTGGATCGTTCCAATCATCTGGGTCTGTCAATACAGCTGTGCTCGGTACATATATACTCTCATATATGAGAGTCGATGTAGCTGGGAATATGAGCAATGTGGTCACTCGTAGTGTGATAGTGACTGCTATCCCAGATACTACTCCGCCAGTTGTATCACTCGTAGGTTCTGGTAGTGTTACTCTCACACAATGACTCCCATATATTGAACAATGAGCTACTTGGACTGATAACTATGATGGAAGTGGTACTATCTTGACTGCATCATCTGGATCCGTCAATCCGCTTGTACTCGGTACATATGTACTCAGTTATACTCGTATTGATGCTGCAGGAAATACGGGTAATACTCTCACACGTAGTGTGATGATCCTTCCAGATGCAACCCCACCAGTTGTTACACTTGTTGGTGCTGCTATACAGTATGTGACGCAGAGCGGATCATATACGGAGCAATGAGCCTCTTGGATAGATACGGTAGACTGATCTGGTAATACCCTCACTGGTACATATGCTGCAACTGGATCGTTCCAAGCGACAGGATCTGTCAATACGAATATACTCGGTACATATACTATATCATATACAAAAGTCGATATAACGTGAAATGCTACTACTGTCAGTCGTAGTGTTATAGTCACTCCGGTTATCCAAGTAGTGAGTACAGGGGGTGGAGGCGGTGTATCATATACCCCAGCTGTCAATACGGGAGTTGCTCAAGTTACTAGTACTGATACCCTCAACTCAGCCTGAGTCCTCGTACAGTCTGGTATGACAACGTCTCAGCCACTACTGACGAATTCTCGTTTCAAACGTAAGGTACTCAGAGCTCTATTGATGAGTAGGGCTACCCAAAGGAATAGATCTGAGAACTCAGAATTTCCTGCGAACTCAACTGATATGGCCAGTGCGCCAGTAATCGATACGCATATGCTCGAGGTCAGTGAGGTCCGAGTCAATATACGACTCGCACCAACTACTGATGCCAAGATTATTGGAGAAATCAAAAAATGAAATCAGATACAGCCTCTGCGTCAGAGAGATTGATGGGTCGAGTTTCAGATTGGTGATATTATTTGATGGACCAAGAGATCATTCCTCACAAGCCCTATATTAAAATAAAATACATCTAAATATATGTCCCCGCTCAAATATTTGAGCGGGGACATTGTTAAATTCCAGTACGTAGGAGATACCACCATTTCTGCGGATTACTCATATTTCGCATAGGATCATCTTCTTTATTTCGAGCCTCCTTTATGACAGTTGCAGAGTCTATATCTCTATTTCATTCTATCACATCACCACGGATAATATTTATAACTTCTTCACCTGGGAGTTTCCTATTTTGTGTTGCCTTGGCAACTTGACTCTGATAGGCAGGTGTGTGTATATATACTGCAAGGAATTCTTTTTCTCGATTATGAGAGAGAGTTCGAGTATTGGCAGCCTGCATACTTTCCATGAAGCTACTTGTCTGGAATTGCTGCAGAGTATAGTATCCAATGAGATATATTAGGTATACGCTCACTATGATGAGTAGTATGAGGATGTAGTGAAAACGAGAATACATAGTTTGATCGAGAGTATATTTATTTTCTTTACTTGAGCAAAGGAAACTCTTATTTTGTTTTTACTGTCCCACTTCGTTCCAGTTTATCCCAACCTATTGCAACTCATTTGAGAGCATTCCAGAGGGATTTTAGATTGATATAATACATAAAAAAACGATACGCAAATTGTTGTGGAAGAAAATAATAGATGAGTTTCCAATTTTCATTTTTCTCAAAAGCAAGACCAATACAAACAATACTAAAATTGAATAAAAGGAATATACATGAATACCCGAGAATATGAATAAGAGTATCAAAGTAAATACTTGATCAGTAGAGGGTATAGCTGATACTATTGATGACAATGAGGCATATGGTAAGTATATCAAAGAGGGGGGCAATAATGGGTATAATAATCTGAGAAATGATAAAACTCGGAAAGATAAAGAATCTGAGCATAGGCGATATGTCACTCATAAAAATTACGTCGATATGTTTCCATGTAACCTGTAAAACTCCATATGACCAACGAGATCGCTGTTTCCCAAATGCTATCCAGTTCGATGGAGCCTCTGTATATGCATAGGCGTACTCTTCATGATGGATGGAGAATCCACTTCTGAGAATGCTCAGAGTCATATCACTATCTTCGGCGAGTGTATCACTAGAGAATCATCATAGTTGCAATATTAGATCTCTGCTCCATGCTCCTACAGCACCAGGAACTACCGTAATAGTATTGATAATATCATAGGCTCTTCGATCGAGATTTTGACTGGTGTTATATTCTAGTGCTTGGAAATTGGTGAGCATATTTTCTCTATTTCAGACTTTCACATTTCCTGATACGGCACCAACAAGAGGATCAGAAAAGTGTCGGGCAAGCATACCAATAGTATCTGTATCAAATAGAGTATCTGCATCAATGACTATGACTACGTCAGATTCCGTATGAGAGATGGCATAATTTATGCTTTCTCACTTTCCACTATTCGGGCGGGTAAAGAGCTTGATCTGAGAATTCTTCCCATACCTTTTCTCTATTATCTTGCTCGTATCATCAGTTGAGCCATCATCTATAATGATGATATCAAATTGATGATACTTGCTTCTCAGGAGAGAGTCTATTGTTTTTGCGATTACTTTTGCCTCATTATAGGCTGGAACAACAACTGATACTGATATATGTTTACGAGTATCAAATGTACGATGAGGAGTAAAATGGTATTTTTCGAGAAAAGCAAATATAATAATGAGTACGAGTCGCCCAATTCCAAAAACTAGTGTTACTATAAAAACATAGTAGATTCACCACAAAATATAAGTAAAAATACCAAAAGAAGTATGATTAATATCTTTGAAAATAGCATCATTTCATTGGACAACTGGCATTATTTCATCTCGAGAGACTCAGAGAAGAGTATTAACTCAAACAAATGTATATCCAAGAGATTTGAGCTTCTTAATTAAAATAGGAAGGGACTCAAGAGTTTCATTTCTATCTCATCAGGCATCATGGAGTAATACTATATTTCATTTTCATCATTCGAGTTGCTCGACAGTTCGATTCACAATAGTATCTACTCATGGATTTGCCCAATCATTTGGATCAATCTTCATTCCCACGGTTATATAGCCGAGTTTCTTGGAATTGATAAGTGGCTGTACTTGATTCGGTGTCTCTGGTTCTATATCTTCTCCATATGGAGGTCTCCAGAGGAGCATTTTATGTCCAGTAATACTCTCTATAATTCGTTCAGTAGAAACGAGTTCAAAATCAGTACGGATTTCGCCTATTTTTGATATATCAGGATGTGAAAAACTATGATTTCAGAGAATATGACCCTCATCATAGATTTCTTTAGTAATTTCTGGATATTTCTCAGCATTTTCTCCAATAACAAAAAAAGTACTAAGAATGTTTTCTTTTCTTAAAATATCGAGTATCTGTGGTGTAAAAGTATTATCAGGTCCATCATCAAAAGTAAGAGCAATTTTTTTATTTTGAATATTTCCATATCGACTAATGGTATATGGTAGTGGAAATGTATTGATAATTTCATTTGTTATGTAACTTCATGAAAGAAATAGTGATCTATTTCAGATGATTGGATTACTTTGCAACTTGTAGAATTCCCCAGTACCATCATAGTCTAGCTCATATCCATAATCAAAATTTTCCAAATTATGAACCGTTTCTTGACTGCCTGTTTTTTTGAGTATTTTCCATATTGATGGATCTTCAGAACCCATTCTCCAGAGCGATATATTTCCAATACCGAGTGATTCCATGCTGGAGAGTTGATTATATGCTGTTACAGCATCGAGATACCAGACTTCATGTTGTTTGTTTATATCATCAATATATGAGTACATAGGATTCAGGCTTCCCGTATCAAATACGAGTTCAGTTTCGGATTCTCTCATGATAGTATGAGATTCCTGAAATGTCAGAGCAGTAGATTGCTTTTTTCAGATAGTCCAGTCATAGCCATAGTTACCCAATGTTACAACAATTTTGTTCGCAGGAACTTCATTGACTGCTGTAGTGATACCATCAACGAACCAATCTTGTGACGCGATTGGTCCAGGCTCAGCACTTGACCAGTGTTCGTCATATGCCATGAGGAATATGAGATCTATATAATTCGCCATCTCAGGGAGATTGAAAGTATCATTTGCGAGAGGCACATTAGCTGATACGATTTTTCATATCGTATGAAGTTGTCATGAGAGTTCCTTCAAAAAGTCTATATAATACGGAAATGTTTTATCATCGAGTTCCTCAAAATCTATATTAATACCCTCTAGACTATTAGTTTGAGAGAACTCCTTGAGTAGTTTTACGAGATTATTTCTTTTTGTGTCATCACTGAGTATGGTATAGAGTAGTTTCGAGTCCCAAATACTGGTAACTTGGTTATAGTTATTGATTAATACGTGCAATGGTAGATCAGGATCATTCTTCATAAGATATTCCTGAGTCCTTTTGAACTTATCTGGCGATAATAATCTCATACCACTCTCCGTGAGAGTGAGTTCTTCCATAATTAAGGTATCTAGATTTGTTTTATTATCCTCCAATGATGCCAGACTGGCATCATCCCACTCAACTCAGAATGCATATAATTTTCTATTTATTGCATTCGTTTGTCCAGTATATGTATTTGGAGTTTTTGTACGATGAACTCTTTTTTTTTGAGTTATAGGTGATATAGTTTTGGATTTATGAAATCCGGTATGATTTACAATATCGTCAAAAATCCTTGGAAGGGGAAGTATAGGATGCAGAAGAAGACTGACAAAGAATATAGTGACTGCAAAGCAGAATAAAAATATTCAGATAAAAAATATTCGTTTTGTATGAGAAATTCTTTTTTTGGATGGATCGAAAAATATGGGATGCTTCATGGGGGAATGAGATAAATCTGATTCTAAGTGTATATATTTATGAGGTTATTACAATCTAGTACGTATAACTTTGTGTAGTAATACGAGAAACAGTTGTAATAAAAATCTTTTTATATACGATAAATTCATTATTTATTTCTCCTACTATCTAGAATTCTTATGAAAAAATGAATAAAAATTGGTTGGTTAGATCTACCAGAAGAACATGATTATCCTGCAGCAAGATCTTTTCTGGATCTTATATTTCCATCTCAGGTATCACAAGAATATATTTCTTCTCTTGAGAAGAGCGAGGTATTTCTTTTTAAGGCAAAAGATATTTTCAGGGCTTCAAAATTGAGTTTGTTCTGAGTGAGTAATTCACATGTAAAAAAAGATCAACAAAAAATAAAAAATAAGATTCCACTTTCTCCACTTTTATTGGTTCGTGATCCGCGAAATTCTACTGTTATTATTGCAGATGGATACCATCGTCTCTGTGCCATATATGGATATGACGAAGATGATATGATACCATGCAAAATTACTAACTAATTTTTTTATGATTCGCAGTATTCTCTTTTTGGTTGGAGCAGTTATGGCCTCGATTTTTGTCATCGCGTTTGGCATGACGACCTATCGCTATTACCAGGCGATCCACTCGGATGACCCTATTGATCCCTATCTCTTGGTAGAAAAATGAACCGCAACGATCACTCGAGAGCAGCTTGCTATAGACATGACAACTTCCGAATCCTATCCTATAGAGGAAGGAGATATTATTATCACTCGAGAGGATTCTCAGGCAGTGATCAACTGGCCAGATCATTCGACGACACGTCTCGGTGCTCATTCGAGATTGACTATTGAACTAATGAGAGTAGCTGAGGACTATAGTACAATAGAGCTCGTTGCGTCTCTCGAATCTGGGAAGGTATGGTCCAATATAGTACGTACACTTTATCCTGATTCTCGGTTCGAGGTTCATATTCCTCGAAGTGGGACGGTTGCAGGAGTCCGTGGCACCGTATTCGAGATCAATCTCGATGATAATTATATCCACTCTATTGACCATAGTGTGAGTCTCTCAAACTCTATAGGACAAGTCGTGATGCTACGCCCAGGAGATAGTGTACAGGCAGGTAATATCCTCACAAAAATCGGAATCAAGCTCGATACTACTTGGATTGCTACGAATATGCTCGCAGATCAGACATTCATTTCTCTACGAGATATACAGCTCAGGGAGATCTATATGGAACTTGCTCATTCTCGGGGTGGTATCTTTGATTTCTGGGACCGGCTTGTGAGGTGGATTCTTTCATTCTTCTCAGGATTTGATGCCATCTATACTCTCTCTACGATCAGCTCTGGTAGCGTATCTGATATGGCGAATCTGTCACAGGCAACAGTGCTGCGGTGGTACCAAGCATTTCAGAGTACAGATTTTATACAAGAACGAGATGAGTTTCGTGGAGCGATTGTCTCTATGCAATCTCATCTCACTGGCTGAGACCTGATCATAGAGAGTCTGATGCGGGGTGCAATGTGGGATATGATATCGTCGACAGGGGCCACACTACAGCATACTCAACTCCTCTTAGATAACTATACAAGAAAGACAGGAATCACGATCGAGGAGATCATATCAATAGCCCGTGGGATTGACCCGAGTAGGATTACTGAGGATGGGCGAGCACTCTATGAGAGACTGATGCGATAGTTTTTTCGCATTTTCTTTTGACAAATGCTCATCATTTCATATGATGCTCCTACTTTTACTCCCTTTGGAAGTATTCGCTTACGCGAATTGATGTTGCTCGTCCAATACCTACTCTATGTAGAGTATCCGAACAACCTCTCATTATTTATATATCCCTTTTATCTTATGGCTGGAATACTCGGTAAAAAAATCGAAATGACTCGTGTGATTCATAATGGAGTCTTTGTTCCTGTTACACTCGTTCGTCTTCCTACTCTCGATGTTGCTCAGATGAAGACAATCGAGACTGATGGATACTCTGCAGTCGTCGTTCGTATGACTGATGGCAAAAAAGTAACTATGCGAGAGTTCGCGAACGATGGCGTTCTATCAAGTGTTGCCAAGGGAGATGTCCTCTCACTCGATATATTTGATGCTATCACTGAGGTGACAGTATCTGGTATATCAAAAGGAAAAGGTTTTCAAGGTGCTATGAAGCGTTGGAATTTTTCTGGAGGTCCTGCTTCCCATGGTTCCAAATTCCATAGAGCACTCGGTTCTATCGGTAAGCGAAAACCTCGCCGAACTAAGCCAGGACAAAAAATGCACTGACATATGGGTCTCGATGGTATTACCCTCAAGCATGTACCACTGGTTCTCGTAAATAAAGAACTCCGAGTCATTGCAATCAAGGGTCCTGTTCCAGGAGCTCGTAACTCACTCGTAACGATCACATTCTAATAGACTATATATATTCGGTTCCGATTCATTCAAAATCCTAAAACTCAAATTCTATGAAAGCTCCTCTCTACGACATCAAGGGTAAACAGTCTGGTACTGTTGATCTCGAGGTATCATACTTTGGTATCACCCCGAATACATCCCTTATGCATCGTCTCCTCGTTCTTCAACAAGCAAATGCTCGTATAAATATTGCTCATACTAAGCATCGAGGTGAGATCGCAGGATCGACTCGTAAGATGTTCAAGCAAAAAGGAACTGGTAATGCTCGTATGGGTGATCGTCGTTCTCCTATGCGTCGTGGTGGAGGTGTTGTATTCGGCCCTCGCAATGATCGTAATTATTCTCTTTGTATGAACAAGCAAGAGCGTCGTCTTGCTCTTGTATCACTCCTCTCAACCAAAGCATCTGCTGAGCAGATCAAAGTAGTTGCTGGATTTGCTGGATTCGGTGAGAAAACTAAATCTATGACAGAATATCTCACAACTATTACAGCTCGTAAACCTCTCTTCGCCATCACTCGTGAAGAAAAAACTGCAGTCAATGGAGCTATGAATATTCCAGAATCACGAATCGTGAATGTTGAGTATCTCAATCCACATGATCTCCTCAAATACTCAGATGTAATATTCACAGAGGCATCTCTCAAGCATATGTATGCTCACTTCTCAAAATAATCTCCGTTCGAAAGTATAAAATATAATTTCTTCCTCTATGAATTCCCTCTATTCCGTCATCAAAAAATTCATCGTTACTAATAAGAGTACTGATGGAGAGCTCCGATGAGTCTATACTGCAATGGTAGATATGGCAGCTACCAAGATTGATATCAAAGCTGCTATCCGAAAAATCTATGGTAAAGAAGTAGCAAAAGTAAACATCAACTATACAAGAGAAAAATTCCATAATACAAAAACTGGAGTACAAAAGAAAAAGTGAGTTGAGAAAAAGGCAATGATCACTATGAAGCCTGGAAATAAAATTGAGAACTTTGAGGTTATTAACTAACTTTATCTCTCGTCCCAGTCCTCAAAACTAAAAACTTATCCTCCCTCCCATGCCAATAAAGAAGTACAAACCATATACCCCCTCTCGTAGATTCATGACAGGTCTCACCTATGAGGAGATCACAACGAGCACTCCACACAAAGCACTCACTGCCTCTATTCAGAGACATGCAGGACGCAATAGTGCTGGGCGTATTTCAGTCCGTCATCAGGGTTCTGGACACAAGAAGCTCTATCGTCAGATAGATTTCAAGCTCAATAAATTTGATATCCCGGCAACTGTCGAGACAGTCGAGTATGATCCATATCGAACTGGATTCATTGCTCTTGTATGTTATGCTGATGGTGAGAGACGATACGTACTTGCTCATATGACCACTACAGTAGGTGATCAGATCATCACATCGAATACTGCGAAACCAATTCCAGGGAATCGTATGGAGATCGGATATATACCTACAGGACTCATGGTTCACAATGTAGAGATGATCGTAGGACAAGGAGCTATCGCAGTCAGGTCTGCTGGTGCGTGTGCTCTCGTACTTTCTCAAGAGGGTGAATATACACAGCTCAAGATGTCATCTGGTGAGATCCGCCTCATTCATAAGAAGTGCTCTGCTACAATTGGTACAGTTTCAAATTCTGATTGGGATCAAGTTACTATTGGTAAGGCAGGTCGCAGTCGTTGGATGGGTAAGCGTCCAACAGTTCTCGGATCGTCTATGAACCCCGTCGATCATCCACATGGAGGTGGTGAAGGACATCAGTCAGTCGGACAACGAAAAGGACCAAAAACTCCATGGGGTCGTCTCGCTCGCGGTGTTAAAACTCGTAGTCGTAAGACAACAGATCGTTGGATCCTTCGCACTCGTGCTGGAAAACTTCAAGGCTAGTGCTTTCATCAGAATATGCTTTGCGTACTGATCTCAAATCTAAAAATTAATTTCTCTCCCTATGACTCGTAGTCTAAAAAAGTGACCATACATTGATCTTCGTGTTATGAAAAAAGTTGAAGCACTCAATGCAACTGGTCGTAAGTCTATAATCAAGACTTGGTCTCGTGCATGTACCGTTGCCCCAGAGTTTGTTGGACATACATTTGGTGTACACAATGGAAAAACTCATGTTCCAGTCTTCGTAACAGAGGATATGGTTGGACATAAGCTCGGAGAATTTTCTTTTACTCGCAGATTCACTGCTCATTCTGGTAACAAATAGTTTGATATACAAACTAGTAAACTACAAAATTATTAAACTTTTTCTTATGAAAGCTTCTGTACGAAATATCCGTATCTCTCCAAAAAAACTCAATGTCATTGCCTATATCGTTCGCAATATGACAGCGAAAGAGGCACTTGATACGCTCCGATTCATGCCAAAAAAAGGTGCGATTATCATCCATGATGTCATCAAGAGTGCTATACATAATGCAGAACATAATGATAATCAGAATGTGGAAGGACTCAAAATTGCCTCTATCTGTGTTACTCAGGGTCTCGTTCATAGACGTATTAATCCTATCTCACGAGGACGAGCACATCGTATCCTCAAAAGAACAAGTCACGTTGATCTCACTCTCTCTGCATAATTCTTATTCAAATATAAACTTCTCACCCTATGTGACACAAAGTTAGTCCTATCGCATTCCGCATCTGATACATCAAAACATGGAGATCAAATGGATATTACGATCGCAAGTCGTATGGTCAACATGTTTCTCAAGATGTTGCCATCCGCTCTATGGCAATGAAACACTTCAAGAATCTTCCTATCGGAAATCTCTTCATAAATCACTCCACTAATGGAGAAGTTGCGATCACTGTTTATACCTCTCGTACAGCCCTGATTCTCGGTAATAACGATGAAAATATCAATGCTCTCAGAGTAAATCTCGAGTCATCATTCTCAGAATACAAGTTCACACTTGATGTCAAAGAAGTCAAAAAACCAGAACTCTCAGCTCCTATCGTTGCTGACTCTATTGCTCGTCAACTTGAGAAGAAGATGCCATACCGTAGAGTTATCAAAAATGCTATCGCTAAAACTCTTGAAAAAGGAGGACTCGGAATCAAGGTAAAACTCGGAGGTCGTCTCAATGGAGCAGAAATCGCTCGTCGTGAAACATTCAAAGATGGATCTATTCCATCTCAGACGATTCGAGCTGATGTTGATTTTGCCTATGAGCGAGCTGAGACTCCATCAGGAACTCTCGGTCTCAAGGTATGGATATACAAGGGTGATGTCTTCAAAAAATAAAACTTGCGTTTTTAAAATTTTCTTTATAATTCTAACGATTTTCGTATGTTACAACCGAGTCGAACCAAATATCGCAAAGCACATCGTGGTGTCATCAAGGGTCTCGCTATGCGAGGATCAGACATCAATTTTGGTGAGTATGCTATCAAGACTACTGAGTCAGGATATCTGACTTCTCGTCAGATCGAGAGTGCTCGTAAGACAATCGTTAGATTCCTTAAAAAGGGAGGAAAACTCTGGATTCGAGTGTTCCCTGATAAACCATATACTACTCATGCTGCAGAAGCTCCAATGGGATGAGGAAAAGGTAGTGTAGAAATGTATCGAGCTCCTGTCAAGCCAGGCCGTATTATCTTCGAACTTTGAGATATCTCTCCTGAGATAGCTCGTGAGGCTCTCGAAAAAGCTGCATACAAACTCCCTCTCAAAATGAAAGTTGTCCTTTCTCGAAATGACTTTTAAAAGTAGAACTTGATCTGTAGATATATACTACTCTACATCAAGATCTCAAATCAAAAAACTAAATTCCACCTACTATGGCACCAAAGAAAACAACATCAAAAGTCGCTGCTGCAACAGAGCTTAAGACTCTTGCAGATCTCAAGACACTCGATCGTAGTGATCTCGCTCGTGAACTTGAGTCAGCTCGCCGAGAGCTCTATATTCTCACGATGAAAAAAAATCTCGGAGAACTCAAACAGCCACATGTTCTTAAGGGGCAGCGTCGCTATATTGCTCAGATCTCTACATTTCTCACGAGCTCTATCTAATTTTATTACCCTCCGCCTCTCATGCGTACAAAAACAGGAATCGTCACTAGCACGAAAATGCAAAAAACTATCGTTATTTCGGTAGAGACATCAAAAACTCATCCAAAGTATAAGAAACGATATGTATCAACATCAAAATTCTATGCTCACGATGAAAATGGACTTGCGAAGCTCGGAGATACTGTCACTGTATCTGAGACTCGACCTCTCTCTGCTCTCAAACGTTGGATGCTCATCGAAGATTCAATAGTCTCTGCGAAATAATTTTTTAGAAGTCCATCTAGTAGTAGATAGAGACTCTCAGATATAAGCTATACAATATAAACTCTCAATCCTATGATCCAGACAGAAACAAGACTCGCCATCGTTGATAATACAGGAGCCAAAGAAGCCCTCTGTATCAAAGTTCTCGGAGGATCAAAACGACGATATGCAAGTGTCGGAGATATCATTGTTATTGCTGTCAAGCGAGCTCTCCCAACTGGAAATGTCAAAAAGAAATCCGTATGTAAAGCTGTTGTTGTGCGTGTATCGAAAGAGGTACGGCGTCCAGACGGTTCATATGTCCGCTCTGATGACAATGCTTGTGTAATAATCGATGATAAGGGAGAACCGAAAGGAACTCGTATATTTGGCCCAGTATTTCGTGAACTCAAGGCTCGCGGATATCAAAAAATCATCTCTCTTGCCCCTGAAGTCGTATAAGCATATCAAACCTTCACTCTAATTCTAAAAAACTTCATTGTTATGAAAATCCACACAGATGACCAAGTCATCGTCATTGCCGGGAAAGATAAAGGCAAGACTGCAAAAGTCACTCGAGCATTCCCTACTGAAAAAAAAGTCCTTCTCGAAGGTATCAATATGGTCACTCGTCATATGAAACGCCAAGGATCAACTCCTGGTCAAAAGGTAGTATTCGAAAAGCCTATTGATGTATCAAATGTGATGCTCATGGATCCAAAGACAAGTACACCAACACGAGTTGGATATAGAATCGAAAATGGGAAAAAAGTCCGAATCGCTAAAAAATCAGGTACTGTAATCTAATCTTCTACTTACACTAACACCTTGCGTAGTTCCTATCCAAGATGCCAAATAAGATAACCAAATCCACCCATGACTTTCAAAGAACAATATAAAAATAAGATCCTTGTCGAGCTTGCCAAAGAACTCGGCATAGATAATCCTATGCAAGTTCCTCATATCGAGAAAATAGTTCTCAATATGGGTATAGGTACTTATGTTGCATCAGGAAACAAAGACTTCTCGAGTCTCAAAAATGATTTTGCTCTCATTGCTGGTCAACTTCCTCGCATCAATCATGCTCGTAAGGCAATCTCGAATTTCAAACTTCGTGAAGGTATGCCAGTTGGTATGATGGTAACACTTCGTGGACAGCGTATGTATGATTTCCTCGAGAAACTTATATCTATAGTTCTTCCTCGTGTTCGAGACTTCCGTGGTATATCAGCTCGATCGTTTGATAATGAAGGAAACTACCACTTTGGTATCAAGGAACATACTATCTTCCCTGAAGTTCCTCAGCTCGATGTGGTAAAATCTCATGGTATGCAAGTTACTATCAAGATGAGAACTACCTCAAAAGATCACTCAAAGGCACTCCTCGATAAACTCGGATTTCCATTCTCAAAATAAGTCGTCTCTTCCCAGTATCAACTACAATATAATCTCTTCCCTATGGCTCGAACAGCAATCGTACACAAGTGTCAAGAAGCTCAGAAAAAAGCAGAGCGTTCTCGGTTACTCGGTAAGAAACCAGAATTCTCAACTCGACTCTACCACCGATGTTCTCATTGTGGTCGTGTTGGTGGATATGTCGGAAGATACAATCTTTGTCGTATCTGTATACGAGAAAAGGCAAATGCAGGTGAGCTCATGGGAGTTCGCAAGTCAAGCTGGTAATATACTGAACTCGTTTCAATACTCATCATCGTTTTTTCCCAATACTCGGGATCGCATGATAGAAACACTCACAATCTAAAATCTAATTCTCCAATCCTATGACTCACGATCCAATAGCAGATCTCCTCACTCGTATCCGAAATGGATATATGGCTCGTCTCCACGAGGTGGCTGTTCCTTGCTCGAATATGAAAGCCGAAATACTTCGCATTTTTAAAAAAAATGGATATATTGTGGATTTCGTCGTATCCGAGGATAAACGATCATTTATCGTAGAACTCCAAGATGTTCGTAAATCCAAGTATATTCCCTCATTCAGAAGAATATCTACCCCAGGTCAGCGTATTTATATCAAGTCAGGTGATATTCGCAAGTCTCGAAATGGAGTTGGTATATTTATCCTCTCGACACCGAAGGGTGTAATCACTGGATACGAGGCACATGCTCTCGGAGTCGGTGGAGAACTTCTTTGCGAGATCTACTAGCCTTATTTGTCCTACCCAATCCAAAATCTAATTTCACTATATTATGTCACGAATCGGAAAACAGCCTATCACTCTCCCTGCAGGAGTCACTGTCGAGATCACTCCAGAGCTTGTCACGATCAAGGGAACTAAATGAACTCTTCACTTCAATATTCTCGAAGGTGTATCTGTATCGCAAGATGCAGGTATCCTCACGGTATCAATCGCAGACATAGCCAATAAGCAACAGAAAGCATTCTGGGGTCTTACTCGTGCCATGATATCGAATATGGTCATAGGTGTTTCTGCTGGTTATACTAAGGTACTGGAGATCATCGGAGTCGGATACAAGTTTGATATCAAAAGTCCTACCAAGATGGAACTTGCGATTGGTTTTTCTCATAAGGTACTCGTTGATGCTCCAGCTGGAGTCACAATCACTGCTGATGCAACTGAAAAAAATCGTATCCATATCGCATCTCATGATAAGCAACTTCTCGGATATTTTGCTGCATATATCCGATCACTCAAAAAGCCTGAACCATACAAAGGGAAAGGTATTCGCTATGTTGGTGAACATGTTCGTCGCAAGGCTGGTAAGACTGCTGGTAAATAATATCCGAAATCACACTCCTTATACACTGTTAATTCTCTATTATGTTAAAAAAGATCCAAAATCGACTCTCTCGAGCCACTCGTGTACGAGCTCGTATGACTGGTACAGCCGATAAACCTCGTCTATCAGTAGTTCGTAGCAACTTGTATATCACTGCTCAGGTTATCGATGATGTCACAGGAACTACTCTCTGTGCAGCGAGTGATATCACTGCCAAGACTGGTACGAAGACAGAACGGGCAACAATTGTCGGAGAGACTATCGGTAAAGCAATGCTCGCTAAGGGTATAAAGCTCTGTGTATTCGACCGAGGAGGATCTCTCTATCATGGTCGTGTGAAGGCTCTTGCTGAAGCAGCTCGTGCTGCAGGAGTTCAGTTTTAATATTTCTTTCTCATATTTTTCCCTATGTCAGATACTCAAGCTACTCCAGAAACAGAAGTACAAATAGAAACCGTCGAGACTGTAACAGTCGAAACTCCTGTAGATACTACGCCAGCCGCTACTCATGATGCTCCGAGAGGAGATCGTGGAACCCGTACTGGTGACCGTAAGGGGGCACCTCGTCGAGATGGTAGCCGTGGTGGAATCCGTGAGGAGGCAAAAGAATTCCGCGAGGAGATGCTCGAGATTGCTCGTGTCACTCGTGTGACAGCTGGTGGTCGCCAACTTAGGTTTCGTGCATCGATAGTTATTGGTGACGGCAAGGGTCGTGTTGGTCTCGGTATTGGTAAGTCTGGAGAAGTCCAGGGTGCCATCGAGAAAGCAATTCGTGATGCAAAGAAAAATCTGGTTTCATTCAATATCGTGAATGGTACTATCGCTCACGATGTCTCAGTCAACTTCAAGGCGAGCTCATTATTTCTCCATCCCGCTCATCCAGGTACTGGTATAATTGCCTGAGGAGCTGTTCGTAAAATATGCTCAGTCTCTGGACTCAAAGATGTTATAGCGAAACAGCATGGTGGATCAAACCCAATTACTAATGCTCGTGTTGCTATGAGAGCATTTGCCTCACTCAAGCCAGTATCTCAGATTCGATCATTTGCTAAGTCACCAACTCTAGAGTCAGCAATTGCTCCAGCAGGAGAAGTCAAAAAAACTCCAGCAGTAAAAAAAGCAGCAACTCCAAAAGCTACTAAATAATCCAAAAAACTAAACTCTCAATACTATGTCAAATCTCACAACACTGAGTCCATCTCCAGGATCTCAAACTCGCAAAACCCGTCTCGCTCGAGGTCGAGGAAGCTGAGTAGGGGGTACATGTGGTCGCGGTATGAACGGACAAAACTCTCGTACAGGTACTGGTAAACGCTATCCTACATTTGAGGGAGGACAGACTCCACTATTTCGTCGTACCCCGAAGAAGCGAGGATTCACTGCCTATAAACCAGAAGAGTTCGTAGTAGTTAATCTCGATCAAATTGAGGCTCTCGCACTCGATGGTGTTACGACCGTAGATTATGCTGTACTCTATGAGCGACGTATCATCCGAGAGAAAGGTAAGTTCCTCAAAGTACTCGGTCGTGGTGAGATCAAATCAGCAATGATGATCACTGCTGATGCAGTATCTGTAGGTGCTCGTGCTGCTATCGAGAAAGTAGGAGGTAGTGTCACCGTTGCCGAGACTACAGCCAGTGAATAATCATATATCTTATAAAAAAGATCCACTTAAAAAAGTGGATCTTTTTTATAAGGAGCTCATCCTAAGCATTTTAAAAAATTTTGAAGTATGCTCGTGGAAATGAAAGACGATGCTCTACAAAGTTCTCCTTGAATTCTGTATATCCTTTTTGGTCTGATGGCCCATGAGGATTGCGAAGTTGGTCGAAGGTAATATATTTGATGCCTTTCTCTACACTCGATCGGAACCACTCATCGATGAGGGCAGTTCCTCATTGGATCGGATATGATGCTATATCCGTGAATGCGACGAAGTGGACAGAGTGATTGCCAATATAGTCGATACAGGCGAGCCCTGCGACAGCTTGTCAATCAGCATACACGAGCCACTGTCTCACCTGATCAGGAGCAAATGATCTGATCCGTTTATAATTGCGGATATAGTCATTTTTTATCATTTTATAATTCCATTTTTTCACATGTGATGCCTGGAATGCAGTAACAAATGTATCTGCATCCACGGATTTGACCTCAGCTCCTGATTTTTCATATTTCTTGAGAGCTCGTCTTGCTCGATCATTCCATTTGGCTTTATAGTTGGTGTCGAGTTCATTGACACTCGTTTCTTGGAAATGATCTGTGAGCCACAGTTTTTTCCATCATGCTGGTATATCTTGTCTCGAATATGGTATCCAGGTCACCATAGCATGCCTCACTCATTCAGCCTTGAGTTTTGCTATGTCTGGCTCGATATCAGTTCGTTCATATTTGACTATGTGTATCCGATCCCCGAGGAGTCATTTTTTCCAGGCATATTGTGGTGCATTCCCGATGTCGAGTGTGCTGATATTACCACATGACTCTATATAGGGGCGATAGATCTCGGCACTTGTGCGGTGATAAAAAAAATCTCGAGGATACTCAGATGGTTCTAGGTGTTTCATAGGTTCTATCGTAGCAGGATTGTATGAGAAAAACAAGCATTATCTCTTGATTTTGCAGGTTTCTAGATTGACGAGTATATCCCAAGTTGCATAGAGGAGTCAGAGGGATCATATGAGTTTGATCTCAAGTCCATCATAGGGGAGTAATGACATGAGTGGCAAGAGCCCAAATGATGCAGCAAGAGTTGCTCCACAACATGATGCCCCAGAGATGATTGTACCGATAATACCGCCAACCATTCCTGTGCTTGCTTTGCCACCAATATCTGAGCGTTTTCAGTATTTGTAGCTCTTGTATATGATTGCTATGAGAAAGAGTGGGAATACAAAAATCATGATCATCGATAGTACTATATCTGTGTAGGTATGGATATTACCATAATTACCGAACATGATGACTATATCAGTCGAGTACCACCAGAGGGAACTCGCTATCATGACTAGGAGGAGGTAGGATAGGAGTAGTCGAGGTGATGTAATTATAGTTTTGAGATTTTGGTACATGAGTATTATTTTAGGTGTTCGATCCATTCCATGATAGGATTGGCAATTGGTGAGAGCCATCCGTAGGTATTCACACTACAACTTACTGGATCAGCCTTCTGGTTGTATTCTATGGCGTCGCGATCGACAAGAGTATCCCACTTCGCGAGTACCTCTGCTTGGGTACCTGTACCATACCAGACGAGGAGTCGATCGGTACTTGCGACACTCATATTATCTGGATTCATGATGACAGCCCCGTTGACTATATAGTAGAGGTGATGTGTCTCATCAGCGATATACATACTGTCATATCCACGACTCAGATAGTTTGATCCTATACCCCAGCCGATTCCTGCGAACAGATCACCCCAAGTACTTGCTGCCATATGAACATGTACGAGTCACCCCTTGTTATCATGCAAATGTATACGATCTGCCGGGAGTACTCACTCAGTGATATTGCACCGAGATACTTCTTCCATATATGTTGTAGGTGAAAAATCAAACCGCTGACCATTGATATATACGGCGAAATTCGCATGGTAATGTACCATATAGGGTCGTGGAGTGAATATGTAGGTTATGAATATGGCGATTATGGCTATGAGGATGCAGAGGAGATATTTTTTCATATGTTTAAGGGTTATATTATTCGATTGCTTGGGCCATGACCTCGATACAGCCGAGTGTGAGCCAGACGGTCGCGATGAGTCGTGGCTCGTAGATATGAGTTCCATAGAGTCCGATCATCAGGATACCTCAGATAGAGATGAGGATCGCTTGGCGTATACTCGCATGGATGGTAGAGAGATGTACATCTCATCGATAGTAGATTTTTTTGACAAAAAATAATGCCAAAGATAAAAAACTACTCCCAGTAAGAAATAACCCCATGCTCATCAGGGAAAATCACATCATCACATTGGTTGTCGGATCCATATACCAATAGAGCATACTCATAGAGGCTACACTCGCGAGGAATATGAGAAACAAGATGAAGAAATAGGCACGGAGTGGCATGATTATTTGACAAAAAAATACAATCGGAGTACACTTGTCTACAAGATATCCATTTTCCCCCCATTATCAAGTCTCTTCCTATGCAAAAAACCACTCACAAAAATACAGACTTCTTCAAAGAATTCAGATCGGCTCAGATACATAAGTATCTTTTCTCAGGTGGGATTGCTGTATTTGTAGCATTTGGATTTGTATCATTGATCCACTCAGATATTGATCCACGAGGACTCATGGCGAGTGTAGCTCTTGTTTCAGATACTCCTCACTATGATGCTGATATCGTCATGACACGGCATGATGGTGCTATTACTCTTCTTTTCGGCACACGAGCACAGGCCGTGGATATCATAGATCTCACACTCCTCGGAGATCCGAGTCGACTCCATAGTATCACAGCATCAGATACAGATATCCGTATAGATGGACAATCAGATATGGGAGTCTATCATATCAGCATAGATATGCATGGTCGAGATATCACAGCGGGCACTCAGGTTGCTACTCTCAAAGCGAGTATCGATACTGGATCAGTGCTCTCACTCTCAGATACACAGTTTGTGAGTGGCGGACAGCGATATAGTCTCTCGAGTCAAGGAGAATAATTTCCTTTTTCTCATTTTTTCTCTATAATCCCCAAACAATTGGGGATTATTTTTTTAAAATTTGATTTGATCTATGAAAAAGCATGATATCCTCGAAAACATCAAGATCGAGAAGCTCATTTTCGGAGGATCAGGACTCGCGACCGCCTCAGATGGACGCAAGATCATCATCTCTGGTGGAGCGATCCCAGATGCGATCGTAGATCTGCGTATCACCAAGTCCAAAAAAAATCATCTCGAGGCTCAGATATATAAAACAGTAAAAAAATCTCCCCTCGAACAAGCAATCCCATCCGAGTGGCAACTCTATGGAGGATGCAAGTGGCTCCCTATCCCATATACCAAGCAACTCCAGATCAAGGAGCAACAGATCACTGAGGCGTTTCACTCACTCAAAGATGAAACTAAAAAAATTGATTGGCATACGATCATCAGATCTCCTGAAAGTGAGCACTACCGCAACAAGGTGGAGTTCTCATGGGGAAAATATATCTCAGAGCGGGAGTGAATGCATGATGACTACCGATTCGGGTTTCATGTACAGTGACAGTTTGATCGTATCGAAGATTGCTGGTATTGTGTCCTCGCAGATGATCTGACGAATCAGGTATTTCGAGATATCGATACCTATGCTCGCGGGTCAGACCTCCCCACATATGACCCCAAGACGGGTGTAGGATTCTGGAGGCATCTTGTGGTGCGTAGAGCCAAGAAGACAGGAGAGATGATGCTCATTTTCTCAGTCAATGGAGATTGGGAAATAGAGAATACATGAATATCTGGTACAAGAGAGTATTTTTTCATAGAAATGGTACAACAACTGTCCGAAAAATATCCACACATCGCATCAATCTACTATCTCGAGAATACGAGTCGATCCGATGTCGTACAAGGAAATCAGATACTCCTCTATGGTGCACCTACGATCACAGATGAGCTCCTCGGTCTCACATTCGAGATACAGCCGAAGTCGTTTTTCCAGGTCAACACTCTCGGAGCCGAGAAGCTCTATGAGAGAGTAATAGCTTCTATAGAACACAAGTGAGGAGTACTCCTTGATCTCTATGCCGGTACTGGTACTATCGGGATTTTACTCGCTTCATATTTTCAAAAAGTCTACTCCGTCGAGCTCGTGACCTCTTCGAGTGAGGATGGAATCAAAAATGCGGACAGAAATAGTGTGAAAAATGTTGAATTCATCAATGCAAAAGTCGAAGATTTTGCCAAACAATTCGCGTCTGAGTGAGGCAAATCTGATACCATAGTGCTCGATCCTCCACGAGATTGACTCCATGCGAGTGCGATACCTCATATCCTCGCATTCGGTGCTCGCGAGATCATCTATGTCTCATGCAATCCGGCTACTCTGGTTCGAGATATTTCTATCATGCTGGGCAAGGATATGAGTCATCAGACGACAGATACGGACGCTACAGGTATCACAGGTATCGAGAGGATACAGGAGAAAAAAGAAACTACAAATAATCACCCACAGTATCGTATCACTGATATTACCCCGATGGATATGTTTCCCCATACGCATCATATCGAGACTGTGGTTAGACTGGAGCGAGTGTAGACATCAAAAATCCCCGACTGTATTGCTACAGTGCGGGGATTTTATTTTGTGTCTTATTCACTACACAAGCAGGTAATTTGCCTACAGAGTAGTGAATAAGGTAGTTAATTATTACCACTCCATAATTGGTTCAAACCCTTATAGTGAGATGCAACATGACTTTGTAATAGATTGAGTTGGTTATTTTTTTGTAAACATTCTCTGAGTTTTATATTAGTGTAGTTTATGCCACCCTCTTTGACTGATGGTACTTGTAATTGAGTATGGAGGGTCCATATTCTATCTATAGCGAGTTCCTTTCGTCCAGTTGATGGATGTATGACTATAAAATCATTGATATCTATCCGATATGGTTTCCACCAGTGATCTGGATCGACCTCACCCATATTTTCATGAGAATATAACGCAGCACCTTCACTACCATCTTTCCAAAAAAATATACCACATGACTCAGCACTCTGCCAAATTATAGGATTTGAGAGAAGAGAATATACAAGGTATTCTATTTCGGGAGTCATACGAGGTATATGAAAAGATGCTTCTGTATCGTCCATAGGATCTATCTTATGAAGATATTGTCCAGCATTTCCGAGGATATCACGACAATTCTCCTGATATGGTACCTCTAGTTCACATTTGTTCAGTGATGCTAACAACTCTGCCGATGTTCTATCTGTTTCCATAGGATTCCCGCTCCCGAATTGATAATAGACTGGTTTTCCTTTTATTTGCACAGTTCTTCCCATCCAATTTGTATTAAAAAATACAGTAGCACCTGAACTCGTTTCCCATTTTGGTTGCGTTGGAGTGGTATCGAATAGTGTCTTACTACTATCGCTACTACCAAATGGACTTACGAGATCAGATACAAGTCCTGAACTCGTTGAAATAGGTACTATTTGTGAAGAATCGGAGGTACGAAAGATGAACCAGATACCCATTGTCATAAGTAGTAGACTAATAATAGTCAGATTTGTACGAGATATATTCATAAATAGCCTTTCAAAAAGAAAAATATAGAAAAGAGGGTCCGAAGACCCTCTATAAGTTTAAGAAAGTCGGGATCAGTTATTACGGATATAAGTTTAAGAAAGTCGGGATCAGTTATTACGGATCACGATCACTTGAGGTACAGTACGACCAACTTGACCATCCCCATTTATGCCAGTCATATTGAAGCCATTCTTCATACTGAGCTGAGCAGATGCTGATCCATCCATCATGATTTGATTACCAAATATGCAATTCCATCCAACAAAATCTTGGTCAATTTGACTTTGCGTTGCTGCTTGGGTGCTGATGATCAAAAAAAGACGAGATGGAGTCGTTGGAGATAGTACACATAGACCTGTTCGTCCTAAGCTAACATTTTTGCTGATAGCATTTGCAGGCGAGTAACCACCGATAATGCTTTGAGCAGGACCATTTGCTATTCGTGTTGCATTCGCACTCGTGATAGATGCACCTTGTCCAGTAAAGAACTCGATTTGTTTATCATTGAGTGGGGCACTTCCTGGATCCACAAGTGATCCATTGGTACGTACACCAAATGATAGCATCGCCAAGCTGGAGGTAGGAACGGTATTTGTACCAAAGTAATCACCGTTAACTACTGATACAGGATTGCCTGATAAGCTGTACCAATTTGCAACAGATTTTGTACTGTACCCTTTGTAAAAATTACCATTGGTAGATTGTACTTGTTGCACATACAACTGCTTCAATTCTACTTTGGCACCGCCAACCATATCTACTACTTGAGCATATGTTTGTGAACCAATTTTTTGGTATACCTTCACATTACTTGTAGAGTATGTTGTATTGAGGGTCCATCCCAGGGGAGGTTCCCCATATGCCAAACAAACTGAACTAACTCCTGCGAGGATTGCCGCAGCCACAATTTTTTTGAAAAAAGTGTTCATTTGACACCATTCCTATTTATATTGGTATGAAAAACAGGATATGCTCTTGACTCATTCTGAAAAATCTCAGATAAGCACTGTTGATGCTATTCAGAAAGAGAGTAAAGTCAAACATATTGGGCTTTTCTCTCAATGTTTACAAAAACACTATTATCCATATCATCTCTGTATGCATATACACCTCACTACCCTCATCGCTGAGCTCCCATCTGATTCTCTCTTCATGATCATTGGAGCCACTGAGCGTCTCCGCAACTGAGATGTATACTATCCGTTTCGACAGGATTCTGATTTTCTCTATCTGACAGGACTGTCTTTTCCAGGATTGGTAATTACTATTTCTGGACATGATGTGATCCTCTGGAGAGATCCTATCACAGATAATGATATTGTCTGGGGATCAGATAAGATATCGGATACCGAGATCCAGCGGATATCGGGGATAGCAGATATCCGAGATAGGAGTGAGTTGGAGTTCTATCGATCAGACAAAAAAGAAACAGGAGAAGATACTACACGATCACTCATCCATCGACTCCGTCTCATCAAGACCCCCGATGAGATAGACAAAATCCGTCAGGCGATTCGAGTATCCCAAGAGGCACATGCCTTTATCGAGAGTATGCTCAGGGCCTGAATATATGAATATGAGATCGAGGCAGAGATCGCTCGTGTATACCGGTCTCATCATCTCACAGAGGCATATCCGAGTATCGTAGCATCAGGACCCAATACTGGTATACTCCACTATACGACTCATACGAGGCAACTCGAGTGAGGTGATCTCGTCCTCATCGATGCTGGATCTGAGTGTATGGGGTATGCGAGTGATATGACTCGGACGCTCGTAGTAGGATGAGTCTGGTCTCCACGACAACTCGCTGTCTATGATAGTGTTGAGCGAGTCAAAAAAATTGCTGAAAATACTCTCAAACCAGGAGTATCTCTCAAAGAATATGAGTGAATCGTGAGAACCGCGATGAACAGGGAAATCTCTCAGCTCTGACTCATTCCCTATGATGCCACTGAGGATGAGGTCTCTATACTTTCGCGAAAATATTATCCACATAGTACCTCTCACTTTCTCTGACTCGATGTCCATGATGTCGGTTCTCGTGATACGATTCTCATGCCTGGTATGGTCCTCACGATCGAGCCAGGGATCTATATCCGAGATGAAGAGATCGGGATCAGACTCGAGGATGATTATCTCATCACATCGACAGGATGTGAGAGATTGTCATAGACAAAATACTTGAAAAAATCAACTTTTCTCATATACTTCTCATATCTTAATTCTCACTCATGCGACTTCTCTCACTCATTGCTGGATATGCCGCTGGTCTCGCAGTTGCGATGAAATATCGCAAAGATACTGGTAAATCCAAACTCGCTACACCAACCAAATCTCATATTGACTCTTTTTTTGATGAGATAGTAGATATCCATAAGTCAGTATTTGCCGATGTCCGAGAGTTTGCTGTACTTCACTTCGATGATGTTGAGAACTTCGATGATCTCCAGGCCAAGGTGTCTGGTGTGATCGCAGGATTCACAGACAATCTCGATACTCACATTGTTACAGCAAAAAAAGCAGGAGCTACCACAAAAACAGAACTTCTCAAAATCGTCGAAGAGTTCTATAACTCACATGAAGCAACTCTAGAGTCAGCCAAGGTGCGAGCTGCATCGTTCTCAGGGATACCTGAGTCCACTATAGACTCGTGGATCATGACAGCTCGTTCCGAGCTCATAGCTACCTATACTGCCATACAAAAAAAGTTCCAAACACCAGCATCTAAAAAGACACCAATGAAAAAACCAGCAGCAACATCAACAAAAACTCCCGTCAAAAAACCAATCGCAAAAAAATCTCCAGCTCCCAAATCTCCAGCGATATAACTCTATCGGACTCCAGTAGTTCCAGAAAAAATATCGAAATTCGGTATTTTTTTATCTCAATAATTCCCCAATAATATACAACTATGACAATACAAGACTCATCACAACAACCATCAGATCCATCTATTATCGACGAGCTCGAGGTGATCGCCGAGCAATCAGTAGATGATACAGATACTCCTATAGATATGAGTGAACAAGTTGCTCAGCTCCAGGCATCACTGGCTCGCTCACAGGCAGATTACGCCAATCTCCTCATGCGAGTTGATAGGGACAAGGCTGATATGGCATTTTTTCTCTCAGCGAAGATGCTCACACCACTTCTCACGCAGATCGACAATCTCGAACGAGCTGTCGCACTCAAGGCTGGAGTCGAGGGAGATACATTTGTCGATGGGATTCGTCAGGTTCTCGCAGGATTCGCCAAATTCCTGGAATGACAGGGAGTGACAGTATTTGCCTCTATCTGATCTGAGGTAGATCCAGATCGTCACGATGTTATGACGGAGATGCCATGAGAATCAGGTATGATAGTACAAGAGTTCGAAAAGGGATATATGCTCAGAGATCGAGTACTACGTCATGCGAAGGTGATCGTTGGTTCAGGAGAATAGTTGATATCGCTATCCAATATACTATGCAATCCAAGATCCGAGAAATCCTTGCCAAAATCGAAACTCTCAATAGTGAACTCAGAGATGAGTATGAGCGTTTACTTGAGAAATATGGTTTTTCTTTTCAAAAAAAAAAAATTATATTTCTTGAAGAGTTCAAGCGGCGAAACAAATCACTCAAGCTCCCACTCTGGAGGCCCATTACATCGACAAATTTGCGACAGATTATCGCTATTCCATTTATACTTGGGATGATATTTCCAGCTATAGTTCTCGATATTGGTATCACTATATATCAGGCTATAGCATTTTCTCTCTATGATATTCCAAAGGTAAAAAGATCAGACTATATCATATATGAACGACGATTTCTCGACTATCTCAATTTCCAGCACAAGCTCCAGTGTCTCTATTGTAGCTATGTGAATGGACTTTTTGCTTATTCTGTTGAGATAGCAGCTCGTACTGAACGGTATTGGTGTCCGCTGAAAGCCGCCCATAAGCCTCGATTTTCTCACGATTGGTACAAGGATTTTGCAGACTATGGAAATCCAGAAGAGTGGAAAGACAAATTCAGTGATGAATCAAAAGCATTCAAAGATGTATATGGAGATATTGTTTTAGTGAAATAGGTATACTTGAAAAGTTGCTTTTTTGTATCTTTTTCTCATAATACGATTATGCGAACCCATCAATATCGTGATATCATATGTACGACCTGTACTTGCCGACACCTCTCGGCGGATGACATATTCGATGAGGTCAAGACCCGAGAGCCAAAAATCGGACGAGCTACGATATATCGAAATATCGAAGCAATGGCTGAAGAATGAATATTGCGAAGATTCCCAGGTATCAATGGTAAGACATACTATGAGTGCAATGATGCCACGCATGCTCATCTTGTAGATGATGCGACAGGAATATTTTGTGATTTTCCTATGTCCAATATATCTGTTTCAGGTATTCCTGATGGCTACGATATAGCCGAGATCCGTATACAAATCCGCAAACAATAATATATGCACTCAGTCATCTCTCTCCAACATCTCTCGAAAACTATCGGAAAAACTGAAATTCTCCATGATATCTCTCTCACGCTCAAATCTGGAGAAGTATTTGGATTCCTTGGTCCCAATGGTGCCGGCAAGACAACTACTATGAAAGCGATTCTCGGTATCATTGATCCCACTATTGGAAATATCGAAATTCTTGGTAAATCCCCACGGGATACGAGTGTACAGAAAAAAATCGGATTCATGCCTGAGAATACATACCTCTATAAGTACCTAACGGGAGATGAATTTCTTGACTTCAATGGTCGGTTTTATGGACTATCAAAAATAAAACTCGAAGAGCGTAAAACCTGGGCACTCATGCAGGTTGGTCTCATAGAGGCAAGAGATAAACGACTCAATACCTACTCAAAGGGTATGCTCCAACGTATTGGACTTGCTCAGGCAATCCTCCATGATCCAGATATTATATTTCTCGATGAGCCCATGAGTGGACTCGATCCGATTGGTCGCAAGATGGTGAAGGATCTCATGATATCTCTCAAAAAAGCTAAGAAAACCATATTTTTTAATACCCACATTCTCTCTGATGTAGAGACTATTTGTGATAGTTTTGGTATTATTTGTGAGGGACGACTTGTTGCCCATATGCATATCCGTGATCTCGATATGCCTCTTGAGGATTTTTTTATGGCTCGCATCGCTGCTCATAGTACCCGTAACCATCTCGGATAATGCTCCCAAAGGATATATTTCACAAACACCAACATATTGGTCTCGATCTCGATGAGACGCTTGCATCTACTTTTTGAGGTATGTTGCAGGTAGCTCATAGTCGGGGAAAATTACTCACTTGTACAAGTATAGAGGATTTTGTAGTACATGATATATTCGATGATCCATCATTCGGCGTGACTCGTGATGAGGTGGTGGATATCTGGCACCAATACAATCTCTCTATCAGCAGTCCAGAAGAGACAATCGTTGTACCTGGAGCTCTAGAGTGAGTAGATATACTCACTCAATCTGGTCTCAGATGCTCTATTATCACTGCTCGCAATGGCAATGATCCAATAAAAAAGAAAATGACCATAGAATGGGTATCGTATCACTTTCCTCATATTCCTATAGCTGATCTTCACTTCGTGAATCACTATAGTGATGAATCACTCCCGAAGTCTACTATATGTAAGAATCTGGGTATCACTCTTCTTATTGATGACCATATCGATAATGCGAGAGATATGATAAACGCTGGTCTCTCAGTGGTTCTCCTTGAGAGACCTTGGAATCGAGATATCATATTTGAGCATCCGAATCTATATCGTATCAAGAACTGGCAAGCTATAATTGATAATCTTTCATCCAAATAATGTCAAAAATTCTCGTTTGACTCTCTGGAGGTGTTGATTCTGCTGTCTCTGCTTTTCTCCTCAAAGAGCAGGGGTATGAGGTATCATGTGGTTATATGATCAATTATCTCGATGAAGAGAATCCGACTTGTCCGACGAGAGTAGATCTCGAAGAGGCTCGACGAGTTGCCGATTTTTTGAGTCTCCCATTCTATACATTTGATTACCGAGAGGAATATGACAGACGGATTGTGGACTATATATACCGAGAATATGAGAGGTGACATACCCCCAATCCTGATGTACTCTGTAATAATCTCGTGAAGTTCGATCTGTTCCTCGAAGAGGCTGTCTCACTCGGATTTGATGCTATTGCGATGGGCCACTATGCACGATTGCGTGATGGTCAGCTCCTCAAGTGAGTTGACCCACTCAAGGATCAATCTTATTTTCTCTCTCGACTCTCCCCATTTCAACTCTCTAAGGCAATATTCCCGATCGGAGATCTCCAGAAATCAGATGTGAGAGATATTGCAAAAAAAATAGGTCTCCCCAATGCAGATCGTAAGGACTCCCAGGGGCTCTGTTTTATTGGTAAAGTATCTATGAAAGAATTTCTCGAACGCCGATTCCCAAAAAAATCAGGCCATATTCTCGATCAAACTGGAAAAATAGTCGGAACACATGAATGAGCCTATAGCTATACGATCGGACAACGCAAGGGTATAGAGATCGGTGGTGGTCCGGCCTTATTTGTTACAGCTAAGGATACTACCATGAATACCATCACAGTTTGAGGAGAAGCAGATCTACATCTCTTTGCAATATCTTGTATACTCACGGATTGGGTCTGAGATAATCCCATCGAACGACAAAAATATAATGCGAAAATTCGCTATAGACAAGAAGATCAGGAATGCGAATTGAAAATGGAGAATTGAAAATGGAGAGTACAATTCAAAAACCCCCAACGAGCCATAGCAAGTGGACAGATATGTGTGGTGTATGATGGGGATAGAGTAGTAGGAAGTGGGGTGATCAGCTAATATCCTAATTTTTCTTTTTCTCAGAGTACTGTTGCTGGCGTACCAAAATATGCATCATAGAGGGCAAGAAAGCGGGCAGGGATCTCACGGATATAGGCATAGAGTCAATACTCGAGAGAGACATTGGCTGCTCCATATCCTATCGCATCGATCCCATTTGCTTGAGACAAGAATAGGGCTCTCTCAACATGGAATGGTTGAGATATGATAGTGAATCCTCCTGTGAGGGAGAATACCTCACTTGCTCTCACCACAGAGTCGAGTGTACGAAATCCAGCATAGTCCATGGTGATTGCATCTGCTGGTACGCCTGACTTTATGAGTGCATTTCGCATGTATTCTGGCTCATTATAACTCTCGTTACTATTATCTCCAGAGACGATGATATGAGATATTTTTTTGCGTTCGTAGAGTTCTTTGGCGGCCTCGATACGAGTGGTAAAAAATAAATTCGTCCCACCTACTCATGGGGTTGTACCAAGGAGTACTCACACTTTCCGTTTCGGGATAGTCTCGATATCTTTATATACTTTATCTGATACAGATAAGGAGACTATAGCCCATGGGATTATGAGAATGATGATAGATATGGATATATAAAAAAGAATTTTACGCATGATTGTATTATATACTACAGTGAGATTATTACTCATTCATTTTCTGTTCGCTTTTTCAACTCATATCATCACTTCTCGCGAGTCTTATCAGATATAATTATACGATTCGGTATACCAAATAGATCTGCATCGCCCGCTTTTTGTCCGAATCCAATATTGCGGTCATCTATGAGGACAGTCGCACCAGTAGATTCGAGTTGTTTTGTGAGTTTGCGAGCCGCTTCGAGATGCTCCCCGATGACGATGACGATATGGGTTGCTGGAGAAACTTCGATTGGCCAGATGAGTCCTTTTTCATCAGCGAACTTCTCAGCGATGAGTCACATCAGACGAGATACCCCGATACCATAACAACCCATTACTATATTTTTCATCTGACCATCGGTGTCTTGATATTTGAGTCAAAATACATCAGAGAACCGAGATCCTAGTTTGAATATATTGGCAGCCTCCGATACGATCCTACGATCACAGATCGTATGTCCACACTCGACACAGACGAACGCTGCCTCATCGATGATCTCCTTGTTGTGAGCCTGACCACACGCACCACAGACAAATATCTCATCTTCACCGATCGCGATCTCTGTCTGGAACTCGTATGAGTACTTCGAGAAGTCACCACCCGATGCAAAAGTATAGTGAGTGGAGTCTGCGAGTCCGAGCCGCTCGAACACTCGATCATAGGCTCCATGTACCACCTCGAAGTAGGTATCGAGTTCCTCCTGAGTTCTATGGAATGAGTACATATCCTTCATCAAGAATTCTCGTCCTCGCATGAGTCATGACTTTGCTCGTTTTTCATTGCGGAATTTTGTCTGTATCTGGTATACTGAGCAATTCTCCAGATCCTTGTATGATTGTATCCATTCACCGATGAGAGGAGTGACGACTTCTTCATGAGTCGGATTGAGAGCATATTCTTTTCATTCAGCTCCTGGGAGCTTGAAGAGTATATCGACTGAGTTCCAGCGATCAGTTTTTTCCCATGCGTCTTTTGATCCGAGAGCGGTCAGGAGAACTTCACTGGATCCTATAGCATCCATCTCTTCTCGAACAATTTGCTCGATATTTCGCAGTACTCGCAGTCCCAGAGTCGTATAGTTGTATGCTCCAGCGAGTGTCATACGGATAAATCCAGCCTGTAGTAGGAGTCCAGTGCCACGATTATCAGATCCTGATGGGATAGATTTTTGAGTTTTGAATGGAAGTGTTGAGAGTTGTATCATAGTATGTGAAGTTATTTGATGTAGAGTATAGGAAAAATTTATTTTTCACCAAGGAAAAATTTTTGAGAAAATGCTTGGGTCAAGTTTCCGCCCTGTCTTTTTTTTCATATCACTTTCCAGAATCTGGTTCTCGTCCGTATCTCTGTATACGGAGCAATGATATCTCGTATAGATATCAACATATCAATCTGTTTCTGAGTGAGGTATTTGATTCTGGGTATGATATGGTTACTTTTACAAATATCCTCATAGAGATCTCTATCTCTTATTTGTAGTCGAGTGATGTTTTTTTCGAGCATATTCAGTATAAAAATAAAAAATCCCCCTTATGATATTATGACTCTCTGGAGGGGGATATTTCGTTTTTGGTTATGACAAGTTACCTACCTGAGAGTCGATAGGGGTACGGGAAGCAGGTATGCCAAAACAAAACAGATATTCATATAGCGATAATATAGAGATGAGAGTCTTTGTCAAAACTATTTCCGCTTCTTCAGACTTGCATACCATTTTTTTTCCTCGTCTGACCAGTTCGCGTATGGATGCAGTGTGAATGAGTTATTCGTTATTCTTTTTTCTTTGGTACTTTCTTGTCCTATCCAATCGGGGAGTTCGAATTTTTCATCTTCTTGTGTCAATTCTATATCGGCGAGTACTATCCCACTATTGGTCCCCTCATATTCGTCGAGTTCCCATTTTTTCCCATCGGTATGGATATATTCGTATCTCGTCTTGATGACTTCACCATGTCCGATCATGATAAACAATGCTACCCGATATGGTACCTCCCACTCGTACTCATCGCGAATATTGGGTCCATCTTTTTTGGAGTTTTTATTCACTTTGAATGTGAATGCAGCAGACTTTGTCCCTGTTTGCATATCTTCGATGAGGCGTACTCGGAGCTTGTTCCCCTCACCACGGTGTATCGTAGATTGGATATAGTGTTTGCGAGGGAGATCAGACTTCATCTTTGCCCATTCTGGATGCTCCGTATCGATGATATATTGTCGTTCTATTTCTTTGGCCATATGCTAGATATTAGTATATGATCAGTGTAGCAGATAGAGTACAAAATATCAAACAAAAATAAAGATTTCCCAAAAATAAAATTGACAGGGGGGGGGGATTTCTATATGATCCATTCGATTTCGAAATCAGTACCTATAGATCACTCTTCTGCTTGTCAGATGGAGTATCATAGATACAATCATACCAATACACACCACCATTTTTTATCCTAGGAAACAAACAATGCAATTCACACAAAAACACATCATCAGTATCTCAGTGGTAGCAATACTTGCTATTCTCGGATACTTCGCAGTACAAAATACTACACCATCCCAATCAGATGGAGTATCATCTACTGGTATCACTAATACTACTGGATCAGTATTACCTGTTTCTCTCTCTCAATCAGGGAAAGATACAGTGAGCAATACAGAACTCCCACCATGCAATACAGTCAACCCGTTCTCTGGATCTATAAACTGCAAGAAAGAAGAAAAATCACAGTTCCAAAAACCAAATACAGAGTGGAAAAATCGTGATGTTACACTTGCTGATGGACGAGTAGTTACTTATAGGTTTGGTGAGGGAAATCCGAAAGAAGTCGCTATGGATAAGATTCAAATAGAGACTATGAATAAAACTTGTGAAAATAATAATAGTCTCGCAGAAAAAGGCATTTGTGATGTTGAACATGGCTTCACATATATGACCTCTGAGGTAGAAAAACATCTCCTCCTTGCACTCTCTGATCCCAACTGGAGTAAACTTGCTACAGATTGTGAGAATAGTTTTCGAGCAAGAGAAACTTACTTTACGCCTGAAAATATCGCACAATCTCTCTCAAATGATGTTAATTTCCTATACTTTGATCGAGTATTTGCACCTGGATTTTTGGATATAGATAGATTTATTTCTGTTGATCCAACAACCGGACTTAAGATCCTCAATCGTCATTTGACTTCCAATCTTTCCCAATTTGTCATGAATGCTATGTATGATGGAGCATCACGAGGAGAGGTACAACCCAATCCATATGGAGATTGTGTAGATAAATATGGCAAAGATATCGCGAGAAATTTTGTAATTACATTTAGACTCTACAGAAGCCCTCTTGAGGATCAAAAATGAATTATGCGTGAGATACTCTCATCCAATATTCCTGGATATTATTACTAACTTTATTATAGGAGGTCATCATGACTTGGTACTAATTTGTATTACTTTTTTCTTTTTCTTTTTTCTTTCAATTTTTGGAGTTTCATCATGAAATATAGCAAATTGGCACTCGCCATTTCCCTCGTTGTTGTCTCTACAACAACCCTAGCCGCTACTGCTATCGCACCGGCTAATCGTATTCGTATCTGGGAGGGGTCATCTGCATCTCTCCCTGATTCCAAGTACACGACCGGTACTACCACCGCTATGGGTACTATCAAGACACTCAAGTATGACACAGATACTGTGAATCTCTTGACCACACTCAATGTTGGTGCCAATGCTGGTGGACTTGATATGACCAGTAAATACAAAACTCCTGAGCCATTTAATGGATCAAGCCATTATCGAATCACAGAAGTTAATGGTGCTGCTGGTCAGTGTGTTGCTTTTGCTAAAGCGATGACAGGACTTTCTGGACTGACATCAACCTGGTATCCAGGCAATTCATTACCGAGTTATCTCAATTTCAATGGTACAGTAGATACGAGCAAAACACTGTTACCAGGTACTATGATTGCTCATTTCGGTGGTCAGACTAAATATAGTCTTAATACAACAACTCCTCATGTTGCCATCTTCTTGTCTTGGTCAATCAATGCTCAGGGTATAGTCGATGGTGTCAATGTAGTAGATGAGAATCTGGCATGGACTATTGCTGGTAACAGTGGCAGTGCTGCTGGACTCATCCAGAAACACAAACTCGCATGGAAGTGTACTGCAAGTAATTGTGGTACTGCAAGCGGAGGAGGAAGTGGTACTTACCACATCACCTTCTTTGGTTCTAACTACCATGTGGTCGATGTCCACTAAATACCAATACATATAGCCATCAATACCCCTCTCGTGCAATGCGAGAAATGAGAACTCTTTAGTTCTCAAAACCCTCAACCCGCCACTCGGCGGGTTTCTTTTTGTTCTCAATATTTCATCCCACAATAAACTTGCTTTTTCCTATTTTTTGGTATAATCCAGCCAAATCTAGCCCTCAGTGGGCTTGTTTTCCTATTTTTTCTCCTATATTTCCCTATGTCACAGCAAAAGTTCATCAATGTAGCTATCATTGCCCATGTCGACCACGGTAAGACGACTCTCGTCGACGCCCTCCTCAAGCAGACGAATACATTCCGTGAGAATGAGGATGTCGGAACTACGATCATGGACTCCAACGACCAAGAAAAGGAACGAGGAATCACGATCTATGCGAAGAATACAGCCGTACAATATGGTGACTACAAGATCAATATCGTAGATACTCCAGGACATGCGGACTTCGGTTCTGAGGTGGAGCGAGTGTTGCGTATGGTTGATTCAGTATGTCTCGTTGTAGATGCATACGAGGGTCCTATGCCACAGACCAAATTTGTTCTCAAAAAAGCTCTCGAACTCGGGCTCAAACCTATCATCGTCATCAACAAGATTGACAAGCCTACGGCTCAGCCAGAGGTAGTTGTCGATATGCTTTTTGACCTATTTGTCCAACTCGGTGCCACTGATGAACAACTCGATATCACTGATGGTCGTATTGTCTATGCGATTGCTCGTGATGGTATCGCCAAACGCAATATGTCCGATGAGGCAACAGATATCTCAGCTCTCTTTGATACGATCATCGAGCAGGTTGCAGTAGCGGCCAACGACAGTACCAAGCCACTCAAGATGCAGATTGCCAACCTCGCATATGACAACTATGTTGGTCGTATGGGTATCGGTCGTGTGGTTGACGGTGCAGCGAAGGTAGGCCAACAGGTCACGATCATCGCCAATGATGGTACTCGCCGAACGGGCAAGATATCCAAGGTACTCACTTCACTCGGTCTCAAAAAAATGGAAGTCGCAGAAGGAGTTGCTGGAGATATCATCACCATCGCAGGTATCCCTGATATCTATGTAGGTGAGACAGTATGTGCTGATCCAGAGTGTGTTGCTATGCCTCCTATTACCGTGGATGAGCCGACACTGACTATGGAATTTATGGTAAATGATTCTCCATTTGCTGGAAAAGAAGGTAAATTCGTCACTTCTCGCCAAATTCGAGATCGTCTCGAGAAAGAGACAGAGATGAATGTGGGACTCAAGATCGATTTTGATGGATCAGACGGGAACTCATACAAGGTATCAGGTCGTGGAGAGCTCCACCTCTCAGTACTCGTCGAGACGATGCGTCGTGAGGGATTTGAGCTCCAGGTCGGTGCTCCACAGGTGATATTCCATATGGTTGATGGCAAAAAACAAGAGCCAATTGAGACAGTAGTCATGTGGGTACCTGAGTCTGCATCTGGAACTGTATTCGAGATGCTCGGAAAACGAAAGGGAATCTGTAAAAATATGAATACCGTTAATGGTGTTACGAGTATGGAGTTCGAGGTTCCAACACGAGGACTCCTCGGGTTCCGTTCACGATTTGTCATCGAGACCAAGGGTGAGGGTATCATCTACTCATCGTTTGATCACTATGAGGACTACAAGGGAACTATCGAGAAACGATCAGTCGGATCTATGATCTCTGCTTGTGGTGGTATGACTATGGCGTTCTCACTATTCAATCTCCAGGATCGCGGACCGATCCTCGTCGAGCCTGCTGTCGAGATCTACGAGGGTATGATCATCGGTGAGCATCTCAAGGGATCTGATCTCGTGGTCAACCCTACCAAGAACAAGCAACTGACTAATATGCGAGCCTCTGGAACTGATGAGGCAATCCGTCTCACTCCGATTCGCCAGATGACTCTCGAGGACTGTCTCGACTATATCGGTGATGATGAGTATGTAGAGGTCACTCCCAAGTCACTCCGTCTCCGCAAGAAGTGGCTCACAGAGACTGATCGCAAGAAAAATGGAAGTCAGAAAAATGGATAATCGTTTTTTTAGATAAAAATCCCACTTAGAAATGAGTGGGATTTTTTATGAAAAATTCGACAAATTTAAATAAAAGCTATAATAAAAAAGCTTAGAACACATCTCGTGATTATTTTTTTATTTAAACCTAGTAAAGGGCAAATTAATTGCCTGTCCACTTTCTGCGTTTAAGTACGATTGTGTCACATTGTGTTCTAAGCAAACATCAAAGGCTTTAGTTTGCCCTTTTTTGTATGTAAATAACCCTTACTATTATGAATATTAACTTAATTACTTTAAAGGAATTCTTTTCTGTAGTTTTACTACAAATGTTACCAAAATATGATGAAATATTTGAAAAAAATTATTGAATATTTGAAATTTGATGTTTTCTTTTGTTTTATACTGAAAATATATTGGATAGCATAAATTATGACCTTGATAAAAGAGATTTTATTCGTAATGAATTACTTCAAGATTTTTATCTTATACTAGATGATTTTGGATTTAAAACAATGAAGCCAGAAGTATTGAATAACATACTAAAACAAAGAGTTTACGGATATTATGAATTATACAGAAGTAAACCTAACATTAAATGTATTTATGCGAATGTTATATCGGTGATAAGTCATGATAAAAAAAATAGATGAAAGATAGTTCAGGATTATTTTTTTGATGAAAATCTGATTTCAACTTACTGAAATGATAATGAAGTCATAGTTTGATTTGATAATGATAAAATGCCAGAGCTAGCTTTGGCTAAGGCTTGAAAAATTTATGAAGAGGAGGTGAAGATGCTTTTTCAATGAGATATTAAGACTGCAAAATTAATAGTAAAAATTATACTTATTACACTTGTTGTATGAGTGGTATTTATACTTGTTAAATTTCTTTAAAAATAAATTTCTTTTTGAAGTTTTTAAAGACAAGATCTAGAAATAGGCTAACCATATTTATTGTATTTTTATCTAAATAAGAAATCTGATTGGGGTTATAATTTATACTAAGCCTCTACTTTTCTTTTTTGACATTTCATTTCTTTTCAATATTCTTCTCTCACATTTTTCGTATGTGTTACTAGATAGGCGTCTTTCATAGATATGAAACACGACCTTTTTGTAGTAAGAGGGTAGACTTATGAACTACACTTCCATACATAACCCCATATTTCATGCCGATCAACAAGGACGATATCCAGGATGACTACTACGCCAATATCTCTCAGACAGAGAATACGACAGGGGACAAAAAAGTCCTCAAAATCAAGCCAAAAGTAGTGGCAAAAAAACCAACTGAGACCATCTCAGAACCAGTAGAAGAGACTATATCCAAACCAAAAATCATCGCTCGAAAAATCGAAAAAACTGAAACTCTAGAAGTTGCAGATGCCCTCCCTGCTTCATCTGAGGTAGTCAGGCCAACTGCTCGACTTGTATCGAGAGAACATGCCTGAGAAGGTCTGATGCGATCGATGATGAAGACACAAGCAGCTACGAATTCACCACTTGCTCGTGAACAAGACACAACCAAAAAGCCACTTATTTCATTTCAAAAAGTATCTACAGGATTTCGCCCACTCGAGAATCGTCCTGTGATGCAACTCCCCCCAGAGGAGCGTCGTGGCGTTCGTCCACCTCGTCCTCAGGGCTCATCCCCAAGACCCTTTCCATCACCCTCTGGTACTGCCACTGCACCAGCAGCTACGGGTCCAGCACGACTGCGTGACTCATCAAAGCCGATGTTCCAACGAGATATATCATTCTCGACCCCATCTCGTGATGGTACTGCCAAAAAGTGAGGCAAAGGAGGAGCTCGAGACTATGATGCCAATAAAAAGAAATCTCTCAAGAGTGTTGGATGAGATGCTGATGATGGATCGTTCCGCCGAGGGCACAAGCAGTCAAAAAAGCAACAAAAAGCACTCGAAGATGTCAAGCAAATTCTCGTCGATCGTACTGGTCAGGAGGTATTTGTCGGAGATATGATTTCTGTGAAAGAGTTTTCAGACAAGCTCTGAGTCTCGGTTGTCAAAGTGATCGGAGAACTCATGAAAAATGGAGTTCTCGTCACACTCAACGCACCGATCGATTTTGATACTTGTTTCCTCATCGGAGAAGCATTCCAAATCAAGGTCACCCGAGAGATCTCTGAGAATGCATCAGTCTCTGATCTCATGGATGGTAATATCGCCGATCTCATACATGAGGATGACACCACTCATTGGATCACTAGGAGCCCTATTATCTCAGTGATGGGACATGTTGATCATGGAAAAACATCGATCCTCGACTATATCCGCAAATCGACGATCGCATCAGGTGAAGCAGGAGGTATCACACAAAAAATCGGAGCCTACCAAGTGACTAAAAATGATAAGCGAATCACATTCCTCGATACACCTGGACATGAGGCGTTCACGATCATGCGTGCTCGTGGTGCCAAGCTCACAGATATTGCTGTTATCGTCATTGCGGCAGATGAAGGGATGAAGCCGCAGTCTATCGAGTCGATCAACCACGCGAAAGAAGCTGGAGTACCAATCATAGTTGCTCTCAACAAGATGGACAAGCCAGGAGCTAATATCGATATGATCAAGGGGCAACTTGCAGAACAAGGTCTTCAGCCAGAGGATTGGGGAGGGACTACGGTGGTTGTACCAGTTTCTGCTCATACAGGATTCGGTATGGATACTCTCCTCGAGATGATTCTCCTCCAGGCTGAGATGCTCGAACTGAGAGCCAATCCAGATCGTGGAGCGGTCGCGACAGTGATAGAGGCACATATGGATGCCAAACTCGGGTCTGTAGCGACAATCCTGATCAATACAGGTACCATCAATAAGACTGAAAATATTGTCTGTGCATGAGTCTCTGGTCGTGTGAGAACACTCAAGGATTACAAGGGTCGCAATATTGACTCAGCAGGTCCAGGAACACCAGTTCAGATCACGGGACTCTCATGAGTGGTTGAGGGCTGAGATATTCTCCAGGTGGTATCAACTCCAGAGATCGCCACTACCAGAGCCAAGGAATATTCTCTCGCTAAAAATAAAAAATCGATCCATGCATTCGAATGAGCATCACTGGCTATGCTCATGGGTCGTCTCAAATCCGGAGCTCTCAAGCAGCTTAAGGTCGTACTCAAAACTGATACCGGTGGTTCACTCGAGGCCCTCAAGGCAGCACTCGGGAAACTCTCAACACCTGAGACACAGGTGACATTCATCCATGCAGCACTCGGTGATGTTAACCAATCAGATGTGATGATGGCAGGTACTTCTCAGGCACTCCTCATTGCCTACAATGTAGGTATCCTCCCAGCAGCGAAGTCAGCACTCTCACAATCAAAGATTGAGTTTATCGATAAAAAAGTGATCTATCATGTTCTCGAGAAAGTCGAATCTATCATCACTGGTATGATCGATATCCGTTATGAGGAGGCAGAACTCGGATCTGCTACTGCCAAGGCAATATTTTATACTGGAAAGAACAAGTCTATGATGATCGTCGGTCTCGGTGTGGATACTGGTCGTATCGAGCCAAAATCCAAAGTTCGAGTTATCCGAATTGGGTCCAAGGTGGGATCAGGTGAAGTGGCCAATCTGAAAAAGTGACCACTTGATGTTATTGAGGCAGAGGAAGGAGAGGAGTGTGGTATCAACTTCAAGGGGGATATCACTATTGAGATTTGAGATACACTAGAATTCTACAAAATGGTACAGAGAAAGTAGTTCACATTTTGTGCTCTTGTATTTTCCTCATTGCAGAGAGATCTCGGACGATAAAATGGTTTATTAAAAAATAGATTTGCATTCTTCTTTCTTTTATATATACTCTCGCCAGCTATTTTCTACCAGCTCTGCAAATCATGTCAAAAGACGATAAAATCGAAGTAGAAGGCAAAATACTCAAGTCGCTCCCTGGAGCTATATTCGAGGTACAGCTCCCAGAGGAGTTCTCGAACATGGTTATCAGAGCATATGTGAGTGGTAAGATGCAGAAACACCTCATACGTCTCATTCCATGAGATACCGTCACTGTAGAGCTCACTCCATATGATCTCTCTCGAGGTCGGATCACATTCCGCAAACCCAATGCTAACGCTCCAGTCCGTACACCAGGATCTACACCATACCGCAGATAATCCCGTACACACTACCCAAAATCAAGGAATGAGAAATACAGTATCATCCCTGATTAAGCTCGTAATACTCATCTAACTTTTCTCTCCATGAAAGTCCGTCCATCAGTCAAAAAAATCTGTGAAAAATGTGTTATCATCCGTCGTAAGGGTGTCGTTCGTGTTATCTGTGATGAGCCAAAGCACAAGCAGCGTCAAGGATAATCCCTGAGAATATACTCTCCACAAATTCAAATCTAAAATTCTAACATTCCACCTATGGCTCGTATTGCAGGAGTTAATCTCCCTGATTCCAAACATGCTGAAATCTCGTTGATGTATATATTCGGTGTTGGACGATCACTCGCTAAAGTTATCCTCACCAAAGTAGGAATTGCTCATAATAAAAAGATGAGTGAGCTATCAGAGGCTGAGCTCGATCTCATCCGTGAAGAACTCAAGGGATATGTTATCGAGGGTGATCTTCGTCGTGAGATCTCGTCAAATATCAAGACCCTTCAAGATATCGGATCATATCGTGGTTCTCGTCACAAAAAACGCCTCCCAGTCCGCGGACAACGTACCAAGACGAATGCTCGTACTCGTAAAGGAAAAGCAGTCGCAATCATGAATAAGAAGAAGTAACATCATAGGAAGAAACATGGTATTATTACAATAATTTTTTCCTCAAATATTCTCACTACAGGGAGAATCCAAAAAACTCCCACAACTTTCATAATAATCTCTCTATGGCTACTCCAAAACTCCGCCGCTCAAAAAAAACCCGTAAAAATATCCCAGAAGCGAATATTTTTGTCACAGCAACTCTCAACAATACTCATGTGGTGGTAGCATCTCTCGATGGTCAAGTACTCACTTGGGCAACTGGTGGATCATCAGGATTCAAGGGAGCTCGTGAAGCGACTCCATATGCTGCTCAGATCACGAGTGAGAATGCAGTCTGAAAAGCTAAAACGCTTCATGCAGTAGAGAAAGCGAATGTCTACGTAAAAGGTATAGGTTCTGGTCGTGAACAAGCAGTACGTGGTATTGCAATCGCAGGTGTTGATATCAGTGCTATCTTCGATATTACTCCAGTTCCACACAATGGATGCCGCAAGCGTAAAGCTCGAAAACTCTAAAATCAGTAGGGCGTTCAATTCTAAATCATAAATTCTCAAGTATGCGATACACTGGACCAAAAATGAAACTCTGCCGCCGTGAAGGATATAACCTTTTTGGAGTAGAGAAATATAATCTCGAAGATAACCATCGTGAAGTAAAACGAGGAAACAAACTCTCAGAGTTCGGTGTACAGCTCCGCAAAAAGCAAGCTGCAAAACGACAATATGCTGTATCAGAAAAACAATTTGCTCGCTACTACCAGAAGGCTACCAAGATATCTGGAGTTACTGGTGAACAGATGATCACACTTCTCGAGACACGATTCGACAATGTTGTACTCAGAGCTAACTTTGCTCGGACCATCATGCAGGCTCGTCAGTCTGTTGGTCATGCTCATTTTCTCGTCAATGGCAAAAAACTCAATATTGCCTCATATCAGGTTCGTATAGGTGATGTTATCACGATCAAGGAGCGTCTCAAGGAATCAGTTCTCTACAAGACTCTTGTTGAAGAATTTGGAGAATTTGCAAAAAAGAATGAAACAGCTTCAGTAACGAGTGTTGCGTGGCTTACAGTAGATCCAAAAAAACTCTCTATCACCATGAATGCTCTTCCGGGCCCTAGTGATTTTGACAAGATGATTGATATACAACGTATCGTAGAGTTTTACTCGAAGTAATAAGGCGTTTAATTCTTCTCCCAATTCCTCTCTATGCACATTATCCACTCACTCATCGGCGTACCGAAGATCTCTCGAAAAGCTACTGGTATCAATGAAGAATGTCTGACTGTTGGTCCACTTCCAGCTGGATATGGTGTCACTCTCGGTAATTCTCTCCGCCGTGTGATGCTCTCATCTATTCCTGGTACTCGTGTCACTGGTGTCAAAATCGCAGGAGTCACCCATGAATATACAACTCTCCCAGGTGTCCACGATTCTATCATCGATATTCTCCTCAATCTCAAAGGTCTTGTCATCGAAAAATCTGATTCAGGTATCGAATGGCTCACTCTTTCAAAGAAAAAAGGTGGAATGGTTACTGCAGCTGATATCAAGTGTCCAGCAGGTATAACTGTACACAATCCTGAGATGTATATTACTGCTCTTGATGCAAGTTTTGATTTTACTGCTGAAATCCGTATTGAACGTAATGTCGGATATGTGAGTATAGATGAGCTCAAGCATCGTGAAGATGATACTGCAGTTCTCCTCGTTGATGCCAACTTCTCTCCAGTGATCAGCGTCAAGTATGATGTTACAGATACTCGCTATGGTGAGATTACCAATCTTGACTCTCTTGATATGGTTATCAAGACAAACGGTGTTATGTCTCCATCTGATGTTGTCAAATTTTCCGGAAAGATGCTCGAATCATATTTTGCACTCTTCAATGAAGATGCTCTCCAGGTTGGAGGTGAATTCATTGCTGATATACGTCAAGTGATCGAACGCGAGAAACAAGAAGTCAAAGCAGACCTCGAAAAAGAGAGTTATACTCCAATCGAAATCATGGGACTCTCTCCTCGTACACTCAATGCACTCGTCAATGGAGATATCCTCTCTATCGAACATCTTACCAAATGTACTGAAGCAAAACTCTCATCAATCAAAGGATTCGGTAAGAAAGCAATGACAGAAGTACGAGAGGCTCTCGCTACCAAGGGTTGCAAGCTTCTCTGAGATGACTAGTCCAATACAACCAGCTATTCCAACAATCTAACATTTTCCCCCATGCGACACCGAGTCAAAAAAAATCTCCACTTCAAATGAAAAGATCAAGCACACCGAAAGAGTGTTGTACGTAGTCTTGTATGATCATTCTTCGAGAATGGATCACTTATCACTACCAATAAAAGAGCATTTGCTATCGTAGGTATCATCGATCGCCTTATCGAGGTAGCCAAGGGTCCTACTACAGAATATAATAAGATCAGATATATTACTCCTGAAGTATTCACAGAAGCAGCATCTCGTGCTGTTATGGCAATCGCACCGAATTATATGGATCGTCATGGTGGATATACTCGTATCACTCCTCTCAAACATAGAGTTGGTGATGGCGCACTCCTCGTCAAGCTCGAACTCGTATAATCTTTCTTTTCTCACTCAAAATAGATAAGAACCCTAAAATTCAATACCTATGAAAACTCTCTTCTCAACACAAATCTCATCTACAGACCGTCCATGGTTCGTTGTCGATGCAGCTGGTAAAAATCTCGGACGCCTCGCAACTACGATTGCTCGCAAGCTCTCTGGGAGAGATCGTGTTGATTTCACAGCTCATATAGACAATGGTGCCTATGTGGTCATTGTCAATGCTGCTCAAGTAGCAGTCTCTGGAACAAAAGAAACTGATAAGATGTACTACTCTCATTCACAGTATCTCGGTGGTCTCAAAGAAACTAATCTCACCAAGATGCGAGCCAAAAATCCTGCTCACATCCTCGAGCATGCGATCAAGGGTATGCTTCCAAAAAATAAGCTCCAAGCTGGTATGCTCCAGAGACTCAGAGTTGTACCTGGTGCTACTCATCAATATGAGGCTCAGAAGCCAGTGGAACTCTCTATCTAATTCGATTCCCTACTCCAATCAAATCTAATAACTATCACTCATGTCTACAAAACAGTATTCATACGCTATCGGTCGTCGTAAGACAGCAGTAGCTCAGGTCCGTCTCTACGCTGGAAAGGGGGCATCAACAGTCAACAAACTTCCTATTGATACCTATATCAAGCGTGCAGATCTCTTCCAAACTATCTACTCACCGCTCAAAACGGTCGGTATGTATGAGAACTTCCACTTCGATGTGATCGTTGCTGGTTCTGGTGAGTCAGCTCAGGCACAGGCAATCTGCCATGGTATTGCTCGAGCACTCACTCTTGCAGATATAGCTCTCCGTCAGGCACTCAAGGGTGCAGGTATGCTCACTCGTGATGCACGAAAAGTCGAGCGAAAGAAACCAGGTCTTCATAAGGCTCGTAAGGCTGGATCTTGGTCAAAACGTTAATATATTTTCTCGATTCATCATTTCTCTCCATAATTCTCTATCATGCCTACAATCAGTCAACTCGTTCGGTCTAAAAGAAAAGATAACTCTCGAAAGAGTAAGTCTCCAGCTCTCCAATTCAACAAGAATACTCTCAAAAAAGTAATGTCTCCACTTTCGGCTCCTCAGCGTCGTGGAGTATGTCTCAAGGTATATACAAGTACTCCAAAAAAGCCAAACTCGGCTCTGCGAAAAATCGCGAAGATCCGCCTTACCAATGGCTACGAAGTAATTGCTTATATCGGAGGTGAGGGTCATAATCTCCAAGAGCATTCTGTGGTGATGATCCGAGGTGGTCGTGTGAAAGATGTTCCAGGTGTACGATATCATATCGTACGAGGACTTCTCGACTGTCAGGGTGTCGACAAGCGTAATCAGTCTCGATCTCTCTACGGAGCAAAGAAACCAAAAGCAAAGAAATAGCATATTTGCGATAATACGCAATAAGCTGAGATATCTCGTCTCAATACCAAAAATCAACTATTAACTACAACTCATATGAGTACAAAAGGAAGTGTATCATTCTCAACACAAAACGAACGACTCCAAAAGTTCGTCAACTATATCATGAAGAATGGTAAGAAAACTCTTGCACACAAGATCCTCAACAATACCTTCGATATCCTTCGTGAAAAGGGATATAACAATCCTGAAGATATATTCGACAAGGCAATAGATAATACTATGCCAAAAGTCGAGTGTCGTCCAAAGCGAGTTGGTGGATCTATCTACCAAGTACCAATGGATGTGCCTCCTGGTCGTTCATTTGCTCTGGCATCACGCTGGATCCTTGGAGCTGCTCGTGGAAAAGACGGAAAAGATTTTTGTTATTTTCTCGCTCAGGAATTCATCGATGCTGCTACAGAGACTGGAGTTGCTGTCAAAAAGAAACTCGATGTCTATAAAATGGCTGAGGCAAACAAAGCATTTGCTCGTTATGCTAACAACAGATAGTCTCTTCTCTCCAAGGATCCTAACTCTCACTAACTAATCAACCGAATATGGCTCATAAAAAAGCGATGGGTTCGACCTCTAATGGTCGTGACTCGCAAGCCAAAAGACTTGGCGTAAAAATCTACGGTGGACAACCAGCAATTGCTGGCAATATCATCATCCGACAAAAAGGAAATAAATTCTGGCCAGGTACTGGTGTAGAGCAGGGGCGAGATTTCACGCTTTTTGCTACAGTAGATGGTATGGTATCATTTGCTGAGAAGCGTCGAGTGCGCTTCGATGGTCGTATATTCCGTGATCTCTATGTATCAGTAGTATAATACTATTAGACCTTGATATTTAGAACCGAAAACTTATATAATAAGATACGGTTTCATTCTCGAGTATTTGATTTCTAAGCTCTAAACTCTCAATAATATGACATTCGCTCCAAAACAACAACTCTCAAAAGTCCGAGGAAAGAAAAGATATTCTGCATGGCTCAAGCTCAATGCAAAGCGTCTCAAAGATGGTATCTCTCTCCAGTATAATGCTGCAGGTGAGGCTATGGCATTAGCTCATTTTGCTTCTCCTATCACTGGACAATACAAGGGTCGTCAAGTCATCCGTATCAAGACGGGTCGTGGTAAAATTCCTACAAAAATCCGAGCATAGTTTTTGTTCTGTTTCTTTTCAGGAAGATAGACATGAACACGAGTAGCGTGATATGTATTCACCTTAACATACGCATCCATATTATCTAATCGATACTCCCTATGATATCTCGTCGTCAAACGCGTGAATACCTCTTGCAGACTCTCTATGCACGAGTTCATCTTTCACCATTTGATCGGGGTATTTTTTATGGTGCATATTTCCTCTGAGATCACTCACTCTCACTGGATATGACATATCTCGACGGTATGGAAAAACTTCTCCTAGAATATGAGGTTGCTCTCATCGGACTCATATCGCTCATAGCTCCTCGGTTCGAGCTCGAGACGATCCCAACGATGCATATACTCATACTCATGATATCGCTCACTGAGATGATGTATTGGACGGGGGAGCCTATTCCACCATCAGTTTCAGTCAATGAGGCTATCGAGCTTACCAAGAGGTTTTCTGATGACTCTGGTAAACTATTTATCAACGGGGCTCTCGCTACATTTCTCAAAGAAAAAGATGCACTGAGTCTCAAGGCGGTTGACGGTACATTTCGAATATTCAAAACAGCATAATAAGATACTCATTTTCTATAAAAGTGTGAGATTTTTGTGTTTTGAAAATGAGAAAAATTCTATAGAATAGAGTTTATAATATATATTTTTTATGTCTCGTATTTCTATCCGATTTGCTCGTCCCGATTTTGAATCTCATGTTGCAGAGCTCCTCTTCTCCCTCTCTATCATACCACGCAATAGAGATCTATATAACCTTGCCTGTGTCCATAGATCCATCCTCAATGAGGTGACAGATGGATATAGTGAGTCCAATGAGCGACTCGAATATCTCGGAGATGCTGTTCTCGAACTCGTCATCACGGAGGCATTGTTCCATGATTTCCCTACCAAACCTGAAGGCGAGCTCACAGATATCAGATCTGCACTGGTGCGAGGACGCAATCTCGCTCAGATTGCTCATAGACTGAACTTTTTTCAGGCGATACAGGTCTCTCGTGGAGAATACAATGCGAAGTGACATGAGAATCCCTATATCCTCGCTAATACGCTAGAAGCCATCATCGGGGCTCTCTATCTCGATCAGGGATTCGAGAGAGCAAGAGAATTCATCCTCATACATGTCTACTCGACACTCCCTCATATTCTCGAACAGTCCCTCTTTGTAGATCCCAAGTCCGCACTCCAAGAACTCACCCAAGAAGTATGGGGTATCACGCCCATCTATGATGTGATCGATGAGGTCTGAGCTGATCATAACAAGTCCTATATCATCACCGTATCTCTCTACGGTATGGAACTCTGACGAGGAAAATGAAGCTCAAAGAAAAAATGAGAGCAAGATGCAGCGGAGAATGCACTACTGCACAAGTGAGAATGGGAAGAAAAAATCGAATCAAACAAAAAATAGCAGAGAAAAAGTCCAGAAACGGACTTTTTTATTGCAAACATCAAGGCGTATAGATTGCCCTTTTTGTTTACTTTATTTTCTAAGATTAATACGAATATGAAAAAAACTCTTTTGTTCCTGATGCTACTTTTTGCGTATATTTCAGTAGCATCTGCATCTGATGCTATCTTGATTTATGGATGAAAAAATAAAGATGTTTTTTTAGGTTGTATTAATTGTTCCAAGTATGATGATTCCTCTATTTGGAATAAATATTGATCTTATTGAGATAAGTATTCAGATACTTCTCCTTATAATAAGTATGCTTCATATCCTCCTGTTCTTGTAGATTACGATGGCTGATTTTATGGATATCTTACAGTAAACACTTATAATAATCCCTCTAACTCTTCAATAGCTAAATATATTTTATTAAATTACGACAGTATCCGAGATAATATATCCGAGACTTATGAGTTACTTTTTACGAATTCAACTATTTATACATCATCAAGCTATAATAATCTTACTTCAGTAACATGTGGAAAAAATTCAAGTCCTAATTCTGATAATAAATGTTCGTGTATTTCGTGATATGAATGGGAATATCCTAGTTTATCAAATAATTATGATTGTAAGCCTAAAATAACAGCAGATCAAGCTTGTATTTTGTCATATTGAATCTACTCGGTTTCAACTTGATGAGATAATTGTAACTGTATGACATGATACCAATGGTCTTTAGATAGAAAATCATGTATTAAAAAGCAAGTAATAACTTGTGGAAAAAATTCAAGTCCATCTGAAGCCTGAAAATGTTCTTGTAATACTGGCTATATATGGGAATATCCTGATATTTCAAATAATTATGATTGTAAAGTACAACCTACTATTTGTCCCGATACAGTCAATTGATACTTATGAGTTGATAATAAGTGCTATTGTAAGACTTGATACTCTTTTGATGCATTATCAAATTCTTGTAAGAAGATTGTTACTTCTGTATTAAAATGCAAGAAATGAGAACTAATTAGAAATAAGAAATGTGTTTCAACTAAATTATTAAAATAACTACTAATGAAATTTTTAATCTTCACATTGTTTGCTTTTTATTAAATAACCCTCAGAAATTTCTGAGGGTTATTATTTCAGCCAATCATACTATCTCTTGTTCTTCCTGATTCCTATGAGCTCATCTCGGATCTGTGCTGCCTTCTCATAATCCAGATTCGCCGCTGCTACATCCATCTCGAGCTCGAGTCGCTTGATATAGGTACTCACATCCCCCATCACTGCTTTTCACTCAAATGTCTCAGTCTTTTTCGATGGGATAGATATCTCCTTCACCGATGATATGATGGTGCGAGGTGTGATATTGTGTGCTGTATTATATGCAATCTGTACTTCTCGTCTACGATTGGTCTCGGCTATCGCGTCTACCATTGCGACCGATTGTTTGCAGCCTGCTGAGTACATGATGACGTAGCCATTCACATTTCTTGCGGCTCGTCCGATGATCTGTAGTAGACTCGTCTTGGATCTGAGGAATCCTATCTTCTCCGCATCGAGTATACCGATGAAACTCGTTTCTGGGAGGTCGAGTCCTTCTCTGAGGAGATTGACCCCTACTATCACATCGATCTCACCGAGACGATAAGACCGGAGTATCTCGAGTCGTTCGAGTGTCTCTATTTCTGAGTGGAGATATCTGACTTTGATCCCATGTTCCGCAAAATAAGTCGCGAGATCTTCGGATGATTTCTTTGTGATAGTCGTGATGAGTGATCTCTCTCATCTCTCTGTTGCTAATGCGATGTTTCGCATCAGACTATCTACCATATACTCCATATCCTCTATCTGGATCTCTGGATCGAGGAGTCCTGTTGGACGGATGACTTGTTCAGCTACTACTTTTTCATGTGCTGCCTCATATTTTGATGGTGTTGCAGAGACGAATACGGTCTGTCCGATCTTGTCTTCGAACTCGTGGAACTGGAGAGGACGATTTTCCATAGCGGATGGGAGGCGGAATCCATAGTTCACGAGATTTTCTTTTCGGGCTCGGTCGCCCGCATACATACCACCGATCTGGGGTATTGTCATGTGTGACTCATCGACAAATGTAAGAAACCCCTTCGGAAAAAACTCCATCAGAGTAGCAGGTGGCTCTCAGAGATTGCGATTGCCGAGATACATCGAATAGTTCTCTATACCATTTACATACCCTGTCTCGGTGAGCATCTCGAGATCGTATTCGACTCGCATTTTTATTCTCTCAGCCTCGACCAATTTGCCATTTTCTGTAAAAAATTTTACCTGTTCTTCCATCTCATATTTGATTCGAGGTATCACGGACTCGATGACTCACTTCTCTGTGACAAAGTGCTTGGCTGGGAATATCACTATCTCATCCATATCATCTATGAGATAGTGAGTGAGATGCTCGATACGAGATATCCGCTCGAGAGTATCACCAAAAAACTCCAGGCGAATAATAGACTCACTCGATGATGGCCAGATCTCGATTGTATCTCACTTGACGAGGAACATCCCAGGTTTCCAATCCGCCGTCGATCGAGTGAATTGTACCATCACGAGCTCTCGGATGATATTCTCGATCACATATTCGTGATTCGTTTGGAATTTGAGACACTGAGCCTCATACTGATCTACCTCACCGATACCATATATACATGATACTGATGCTATGATGATGACATCATCTCTGGTGAGGAGAGACTCTGTTGCAGCATGACGCAGCCTGTCGATCTCTTCGTTGATCGTAGCCTCTTTTTCTATATAGGTACCACTTTTCACGACAAATGCCTCTGGCTGGTAGTAGTCATAGTAGCTCACGAAATAGTGTACTGCAGCATCTGGAAAAAACTCTTTGAACTCTTGAGCAAGCTGAGCAGCAAGAGTCTTGTTGTGTGCCATGATGAGTGCTGGTCGTTGGAGTTCTGCTATGATGTTGGCCATCGTAAAAGTCTTCCCTGATCCTGTCACGCCGAGCAATGTCTGGAAATCATTGCCAGACCGTATAGACTCGACGAGCTTGTCTATAGCTCTCGGCTGATCACCTGTTGGTTTGTATGGAGAATTGAGTTTAAAAAGATTGGGCATAAAAAAATTGGTTACGCTTCAGTATACCAATCTTTTTATATTATCCAAGGAATTCCTTGATTTCCCTCAATACTTTCTCTGCGTGTCCTGTTGCCTTCACATTCCTCCATTCCTTCAGGATTTTTCATGAGGAGTCGAGGAGAAATGTGGAACGAATCACACCGATATAGACCTTGCCATAGTTTTTCTTTTCTCCTATTACACTGAACTGATTATGTAGTGATTCATCCTCATCTGATATGAGTTGTATAGAGAGATTATACTTATTGCAGAATTTCGCATGAGATGACTCTGAGTCTTTTGATACTCAGATAATCTGTATATCGAGCTTCGCGAACTCGCCTGCGAGTCTCGTGAAATCCTGTGCCTCGAGCGTACAACCTGGTGTATCATCTTTCGGGTAGAAGTAGAGGAGCGTGAGAGGAGATGTGGAGAGTAGGGATGAAAGCATAGTAAGATTTATATATAGTTATTGTCAGGAGGCTGTATTTTTATTTTAGCATGAATAACATTCAGAATGTTGCCTACTTTTGTCTTTGCCCATGCCATATCTCGACACAATTGTTCTTCACGTGCATTTTCTTTTATATACCAGCCAAGAATATTTGACATATTTGCTTGTGTTATTTGTTTTGGATATTCCAATGAGGTTAAATAGTAATAATATTCTGACCTCCATTTGATATTTTCTATTATTTTTTGAGCCATTTTCCATGCTTCATGTTTTTCCCAAATCTTTGTTATCTCATCTGGGTCATAATCCGTATGTATGTTTCGGGGAGAGTTGTTCATATGAAATTACTATATTCATGCATTTGTCTTTTTCAAGTTTTTATATAAAAAGTTATTTTTATAGTGATGCAAGTACTTCTTTTCTTGTATTTATAGCCCTAATAGTAGTTCCCAGATTTATTTTATCATTTGATTTTTGTACAGTAGCAATAGGGAGAGAGTTAGGAGGCTGCATATCTGTTGGTATTGTCATTGGCTCTATGCCCACCATAGCTCCGGATTGTTCCTGGAGTTTACTTTTTGCTCGAGAGAGCTCACTCTCTACCATATTTGATATCGTACGAGAGAGTATTTTGAATCGTTGATCATTCATTCATTCTGCATTGAACTGACCAAATCTTTTTGCTATTTCTTCTTTCGCTTGAGCAATCGATTTTTCATTATGTCATTTGGATTTGGCAAAATTCTCAAATGTAGGTAAGAGTATGAACTGTTTTGTCTTATCGTATGCAGAGTATGTTTCATCCACTTTCATTACATCATTTGCCATATTTTAGAAATTAAGAATAAGATTTGCATTATTATTTATTTTTTCTTCTTCGGATGCGATTTCTAGAGTTTTACTCAATCCCCTCATATAAATAGCCTGAGTATCACTATGATAGTATTGTAGTAATAGTATTTCTCGTGCGAGTCATGTATCATCCATAGTTCTCAAATTATTCAGTACTTGCTGAGTATTGTCAGTATTCAATTCAAATATGATTTTATAATCATTTACCATTTCTAAGATTACTTTTTCACGGATGTCAGATGTAGTTCAATCCATTTCTATAGTATTTCATATTTCATATTTTTTGTCAAAAATAATAGTGGTACAGTAACAAATATACAATATTAGCACTCTAATATAAAAAGTGCTAAAAAGTTTTGACAGGAATAAAAAAAATGATAATATACTACTGTTCCTCTATAAAAAATATTTTCTAACTTTTATAATAATATGTGAAAAATTATCGGTATCGACCTCGGTACAACCAACTCATGTGTCGCCTTCATGGAAGGTGGTCAAGCAAAAGTAATCCCGAATTCAGAAGGAGGACGAACCACCCCATCAGTTGTTGCATCTAAAAAAGGTGAGACTATCGTTGGTATGCCAGCTCGTCGTCAGGCGGTCACGAATCCAGCCAATACTATCTCTTCTGCGAAGCGATTTATCGGACGTAAATTCTCAGAAGTAACTGAAGAACTCAAGAATACATCATTCAAGGTTACTAAGGGATCTGATGGTTGATGTATGATCGAGTGGAATGGAACTCCAGTTCGCCCAGAAGAGATCTCTGCCAAGGTTCTCGAAAAACTCAAAGAAGATGCTGAGAAATTCCTCGGACAAAAGGTAACTGAGGCAGTTATCACGGTTCCTGCATATTTCAACGATGCTGAGCGTCAAGCAACTATCAATGCTGGTAAGATCGCTGGTCTCGATGTGAAGCGTATTGTGAACGAGCCGACTGCGGCCGCTCTCGCCTACGGTGTCGATAAGAACAAAGATCAGAAGGTAGCAGTATATGACTTTGGTGGAGGTACATTCGATATCTCGATCCTCGAAATCGGATCTGAGGGTACATTCGAGGTACTCGCAACGAACGGAGATACTCATCTTGGTGGTGATGACTTCGATCAGGCGATTTTCGAATATGTGATGAAGCAATTCCAGGCTGAGACTGGTATCGATCTCCGAAAGGATGCTATGGCAATCCAGCGTGTTCGCTCTGCAGCAGAAAAGGCTAAGATAGAACTCTCATCAGCAACATCAACTGAGATCAACGAACCATTTATCGCGATGAATGACGGAGTTCCATCGAATCTCAATATCACTCTCACTCGTGCCAAGTTCGAAGAACTCATCACTGATCTCGTAGAACGCTCTATCGAGCCATGTCGCAAGGTGATGGCAGATGCAGGACTCCAACCATCTCAGATACATGAGGTGATTCTCGTAGGAGGTTCAACTCGTGTACCAATGGTGAAAGCGAAGGTAGAACAATTCTTTGCTAAAAAACCAAACGAAACCGTCAATCCAGATGAGGCTGTTGCACTCGGTGCAGCCATACAAGCTGGTATCATCCAGGGTGATGTGAAAGATGTTCTCCTCCTCGATGTGACTCCACTATCTCTTGGTATCGAGACACTCGGTGGTGTGATGACTCGTATGATCGAACGCAATACTACGATCCCAAGTTCCAAGTCTCAGGTCTACTCAACAGCCGCTGACAATCAGGACTCTGTTGAGATCCATATTCTCCAAGGGGAACGTGAGATGGCAACTGATAACAAGTCACTCGGGAGATTTATCCTCTCAGGTATCGCAGGAGCACCTCGTGGAGTTCCTCAGATCGAGGTGACTCTCGATATCGATGCCTCTGGAGTACTCCATGTGACAGCAAAGGACAAGGGAACAGGTAAGGAACAGAAGATCACTGTACAGGGATCAACGGGTATGTCTGATGCTGAGGTGGAGAAGCTCATCAAAGAAGCTGAGGCCAATCGAGAAGTAGATAAGAAGAAAAAAGAAGCTATCGAGGCTCGCAATCATGGTGACTCACTCGTCTATCAATCAGAGAAAACTCTCGATGAGAACAAGGATAAGTACGAAGAAGCTGATGGAACTGAGGCACGAGCCAAGCTCGAGGAACTCAAGACCACTCTTGCCAAGGCAGATGCATCAAAAGATGAACTCGAATCAGCTACTAAGGCCCTCTCAGATGTGATGATGAAGATCGGACAAGCGATCTATGCTCATGCAGGAGATCCAGCTGCAGCTCCAACAGAAGAGAAGAAAAATGATGATGGATCAGTGGAGGCGGAGGTAGAGGAGACGAAGTAGTTTGTTAATCCCTGACAGTTTTGTTGGGGATTTTTTTATTTTTTTTAATAATTTAATATGGAAGGAGTTACTAGAATAATGGGGGATATAAAATGAGTTTTTATAGATTCAGTAAGAAAGCTGATTGAAATTGAAAGCCTCGATATATCCATTGCTCTTAATGAGTATAAGAGATGATATATTTTATCCATTCCTATTTTTACTTGAATCATTTTAGAGTCCGCAATTTCCAGAACTATCTATCAGGATGCTACTACTTTTTCTAACAGAAAAGATATGATCGATCAACTTGAAAAAGATCTCAATTCAGCTTAAGTTGATGGTAAAATCTTTAGTTATATAAATGAAATTTATTTAGTAAGAGATGCCATTGAACATAATCATATTTATTGATTTTCAGTAGTAAATGGAGAGAGGTTGTATACTCCGAAGATAGCTTGATTTGATACTATGATTATGAAATTTGCCTCAAATAAAAGAAACTCAAATATTCTAAATTTACATATAATTCCAGATGAAATAGACATAAGCGACTGTAGAGTTATCACTAAATCTTTGTTAGAAATACTAGATGCATTTGGTGACTTATATAATGGGAGATTAAGAAATTTCTTCAATGGTTTTTTAAAAAATTCTTATAATATTCCAAGGGAAAGTAATTTTACTAACTTAAGAGCTGAACTAGAGAACTTTCACTATGATAAATAATCCCTTTACTTTGAAGAGATTTTTAAAATCACCACAACATACTATTGCATTATGAGATAATATATGTATATAGTATACTTATATTAGTTTTTCCTATGTCTAGTCAGAGCTCAGAATATATCAGTCATATGCATCCTCTGAACGCAGAGTATCTCCTCCATACAGAGCCACATAGACTTTATGGCGATGCATGAGGAAACACGCTCGAACTCTTGGTAGAGAGATTTGCCTCTACAGTGGCAGAGACGCTCTATGGGCAAGGTGGAGTTATCGCTATTGCTTATCATGATGTTACTACAAGCTGACAACTCTCTTCAGAAGATCTCCTCATACTCCGTCCAGATGGACAGATTCTTCGGCATAGTAGTTTATTGAGCAAAGAAGTACCAGGAGCTCTCGAAATCGATATATTCTATATGATTCTCAATTCTATCAGACTCAATCGCTGGTTGCCTCTCGATAGGGATGAGGTAGAAAGAGAATTTAGTAGTGCTGAAAGAGAGACAAGAGATTTTGCCAAGTTTGGTATGGGCATGACTCTCCCTATATGATCAAGGGAGCGTACATGACTCAAGGCATCTGCAGACAGACTGAGAGAGAAAATCATTCGTGGTAGATAGATGATTTTTTATGATCGAGCAAATGCTACTTAGTTTTTTTCAGGATATCTTGTATCTTGTATCGGGGGTAGAGGAGCGTCTGTGTACCATATGCGTATGCATTGTGCTGATACTCTTGTCCGTAGACGATGAGCATCTTGTCGGTGATGACAAACGACTGATATTGGTCGATCCCTCGTGTACCGTCTCGGACCCAGTTTTTCTCGTCTATTGTGAGAGTGTTCGTGAGTATAGATCTCAGACGAGTGAGTATCTGCTGTTGCCAGATTCGGGAGAGTCGTATGGCGAGCTTTGATCCATTATAGATATCTCCGAGTGAGATTTTTTTGCCAGTAGTATTGTCTATGACGAGTCCCGTACGGCTCGTCGATCCATGGGCTCATCCGCTATACTCGTACGTAGTTATCAGGAGTGAGGTGATATGCACATCAGAGTATACTCGTGTGACATCAATAGTTTGTTCCCAATTCGTTGGATCGATAGTATCCATAGCCATCATTACTGTTGCTACAGTGGGTGTGGTTGATTTCGCTGATACGGATTCTGGTACTATTGTCTCTCTGGATATCTTTTTCTCGATCTCAGATTGTAGAGTAGTTGCTACTGTACTACTGAGCCCGGTAGGGAGTGTGATATGGATATGGGAGTCGAGAGGAGTTGCGTATGCTGATAGAGTCCAGGAGAGGGATATGAGCAAGAGAGTGAGACGACGCATAGGAATAATTGGTTAGTATGGAGAGAGTATAGAAACAATTGAGTTCGATGCAACTTTGTTATGCGATTTTTGTGTGAATAGAAAAATCTCTATTCGAGCAATAGAGAGATCAAATACTCGCTCTATTCACAAGATAGAGATATCTCTATCTTGTGAATTTCACGTGAGGAGTCTTGCCTTTTCGGTATTCTACCATAGAGTACTTCTGTTATTTATCTAACTTTATTTTTATGAAATTGCTTTTCTCACTACTAATATCCATCCTCACAGGTATGTCGTATGCCTCAGCTGCGAGTGATACTACTGCTTGTACTGCAGACTATACTCCAGTGTGTGGATCTGTCCAGGTACAGTGTATCACCGCTCCATGTCTTCCTGTCAGAGAGACATTCTCCAACTCATGTATGGCAAATGTATCTCACGCAACAAATGTCACAATAGGTGCGTGTGATGGATCAGTGATAACTCCTCCAGTTATTGTCGGAGGTGACGTTGATATACACGGGTGCCGGGCATCTGCAGGCTACTCATGGAGTCCTCTCGCGAAGCAATGTATCCGTCCTTGGGAATCTCGAGTTCGCATACTGACCATCGCCCCAGAACGCGTTCCATGTACAGGTGTTGCACCGATGGAGTGTTTGCAGGTACGCATAGGATGGCAGAAAACATGGCAGAATTTTTATGCCTCTATATCTGGATGGGAATTCGTCCCTTGATATAGTTATCGTCTCCTCGTCCTCGAGACCAAGGTCGAGAATCCTCCTGCCGATGGATCATCACTCTCATACTCACTTATCCGTATGCTTTCCAAAAAACAAAAACCTATAGAGAATCCTCTTCTTGGAAAGTGGACACTCCTCAGGTATAACTCGACTTCGATAACGAGCACAGGATATACAATTTCTTTTGAGTGAGAGAGGATATCTGCCAAGTTCTGTAACAATATGTTTGGATCGTATACGCTCTCAGGTAATACTATAGCTACCAAGTGACTTGCCAGTACTATGATGTACTGTGAGGGAGAGCCGATGACTCTCGAGAATGCATTTGCTATCGATGGTGCTACCTATTCACTTCAGGCACTCCGACTCATGGCAGGTACTACTGGTCCGACGATGCACCTCATCATCACGACTAAGAGAGGAGATATATTTACCTATGGTATGATATAGTCTCAGTATACAAAAAACTCTCTCCAAAAATTGGAGAGAGTTTTTTTGTATCTCTTGCCATTATATTGCAGGAGTGAGCCGAGGAAGCGCTTCACATACTACCCCATTTTTGTTACCATCGAGACCATAGATATCGAGAGATTTGATTTCGGCAGCTGTTTTCCCAGCATTATATGAGGCGATCTGAGTTGCACACATATCATACTTGGACTGAGCCTCTTCCTGTGTTTTGAAGTTATTACAGTTGAGATCAGCTATGGTTTTTCCTTGTGATTTGACGCATGACCCCATGAGTCTGATACCATCTTTGGTCTGCTGAACTCGTGAATCAGCTATACTGTTGCCTGCCCAGAGTGATCCAAGGTCCAGATCATAGTCCATAGTCTGGATACCTATAGCGGCTAGGAGTACTACACCGAGTCCGATAGCAAATGCTGTCTTGATCTTGCCCATCCACCAGAGGACAAATAATACTGCACCAATGAGAAGGAGGAACCAGAGGCGAGTCGACTTTGTATTGCGAGCTATCTCAGCCTCTTGTCCGATTTTCTGAGCCGTTTCTTTTATGCTAGCCATAGTTACAATAGTAAAAAGTAAAACAGAAATAAAATTTCTATACTAAATTATAGGGTAATTTTAATTTTGTCAAAGAAATACCAAATGAGAGAGTCTAGCCATATAAAAATCCTCTCTCGATATTCGAGAGAGGATTGATAGATTATTTTACTTCAGTGAAGAGATTTTCTTTTGAGAATCGGACTTTTGGTCCACGAGGAGCCTCTCACTCTGCTCGGTATCCGATTGGGAGCATGACGAGAGCTTTTTGATTAACTGGGAGTCCGAGGATCTGACTGACTGCATCGAAGTCTGCACCCTCCATCGCACAAGAGTCGATCTGGAGTTCTGCACAAGCAGCGAGAGCGAATCCTTGAGCAATATAGACTTGTTTAGATGCCCAAGTGAGATAGTCTTCTGGAGATTTTGCAGTAGCGAATCCTACGAGCATATCCTCAAATCCCTTGAGTTTTGCTCGGACATCAGAATTTCATCCACTCATCTGTGCGAAGTACTCATCATTGTTCGCAATGAAGTCGGTACGAGCTGTAAATACTATGAGATGAGATGCGGTACCAATTTGTGGCTGATTCCATCCAACAGCTTGGATTTTATCCTTGATTTCTTGGTTGGTAATTATATAGAAATGATATGGCTGAAGACCAAAACTCGTAGGAGTCATACGGATTGCTTCGACTATTTGGGTGAGATCAGCATCAGATACTTTTCGATTTGTATCGAATTGTTTGGTAGCATATCGCCAGTTCAAATTTGAAAGGAAAGACATAAATTTTAGTGTAAAAAATAAAGTAAAAGTATACTACTGAAATCAGAGAGAAAAGCAAATTTTTTGCTTTAAAAAAGAAATGGACTATACTCTTGGTATATTTATACCTCAATATGGTTCGCTCTCCACAGTGTAGCTGTCCACATGCTCAGTGACTATTTGCACTCCTTGGGAAAAAGTGGGTACTATTTATCCTCCAGGCACTCGATCATGGTGCTACTACATTCACAGATATTCGCCGTGATATAGGTGAGGCAAATACCAAGATCCTCACAGATCGTCTCACTGAGCTCGTCACATCGGGCATACTCCTCAAAAATACTCCCGATTCAGGGTACTCACTCTCTCCTCTCGGGCAAGATCTCTCGAAACAATTGATACAATTGGCAGACTGGTGGGGCAAAAATCAAGCAAAATAATCTCGATAATTCGGGATTATTTTTGTCATACTATATCTTCCAGTTCACGCAATCTCTCAATCCCGTGAAAGTGACCATATCATAGATCAGATTCGAGGAAGTGTAGTACTGCTTTTGGAAAATATTGAGCAATTTGGATTGCTTCAGAAAAAGGTACAACCATATCATCCTCGGCGTGCCATATATGTATATGAGAGCTCATCTCTTGCAAATATTCGTAATTATTTGGCTCAGAAAAATCTCCTGCAGAAATACAAGCAGCTATGAGGTGTATCTGATGGATTTGATGAGGAAAATTTATATGTTTTTCTGAAAAATATTTCAGAAGAAAACATCCACCAAGAGAGTGTCCGATATATATTATTTTTCAATAGATTTCGATTTTTTGTATCCATGCTTCGAAAAATAATTTCCAGTCATTGTATTTTGCATCAATCTGGTTCGGAAAATTGGGTATATATACAATATGACCTGCTTCTGTCAGGCGGCGAGCGAGTTCTGTTTTCCACTTTTTTTGAGGCTCTCTTGGAGCGTAGGGATCCAGATTCCACTCTACAAGAGTCGTCGAGAGAAAGTCTCTATACTCTGGTACTGTCAAAAAGCTCTCACCTCCAGGAATGAATATATAGGTATTTTGCATACTATTTCCGATAAATCTTGTACCAAATATATATTCCGATTAGTACTACTGACATATATCATACCTCATTGCTATACTGACTGATAAAACCAGTTACTGCATCACCAAAATGGTATCCAAGAGCAACCAATATAGCACACCAGAGTGTTGCTCATGCAAAAGTAATCGTCACAAATGGAACAAGTGGCATACGAAATATACCAGCAGGAATCGATATCAGATGGCGTACTACAGGGATGAGTCGTCATACGAATGTATAGACTCTGTCATTTTGGAGAAATAGATTTTCGGATTTTTGGTATTTCTCCCGAGTGATGAGGATATACTGACCGTATTTTTCGAGAAAGGGCTTACCGAGCCATTTCCCGAGAATATAATAATTGAGAAGGGCACCCACAACTGACCCAATCCCACCGACGAGTGTTGCGAGTACTGGATCTATATGTCCTCCTAGAGCAGATACTCCTGCTGGGATCATCACGAGTTCTGATGGGACCGGGAATATCGATGATTCGAGTGTCATCAATATGAATATCGCAGTATAGTCTATCGTGGAGAAAAAATGAAACAAGGAATCGATAAGAGAGTGCATGAGAGAGTTTTTTAGATGTAGATTGATTTTATACAGTTCTTCGGGATTTGCAATCCCGAAGCAATAATAATCCGCACTATGGCAAGTGATCAAGTGTTGATCGTGAGTGGCAACCAACACCCTGTATTGATCCCGTCTAAAGGCTACTTCGAGAGTGGACGCATGAGACGAGCAACGAGCCGAGAACCTGTACCCATCGAGGTAGGGCGTGAGCAGGGCTTGGAGTGGGTGAGACTTGACTCGTAAGGGTAAATACGTACCCCCCCCCCTCAAAATGAGCCCTCAAATCTGACGATAATGCATGATTGACTTGCAAAATCTAAGAAATACGTACTATGGGCTCTAATCCCAAGAGGGAGATCAAACTATGATAAATCCAAAAATATTGACACTCTCCACACTCGCTCTCGCGTGTGGGTTGTTGCTCACGAGCTGTGGGGGAAGTGGTGGAGGCACCACGACGACCGCAACGGGGCAAACAATCAATGGAAATGTAATTCCATCAAGGCCAGATCAAGCAGTGAATGATTCGACTGTTAAAGGAATTGACTCCAATAACAATGGTGTGAGGGATGATGTAGAAATACTCGTGGCTTCTTTTTCTAAAGCGAGCACCTATAGCGGCACTACTTTTCGAATTGCACAAATAGAGAACAAACTTGCTACGGAGAATATAGCTTCTCAAGAAGAATATAGTAATCTTTTCAAGGAAAGATTTTGTTTAACGCAAAAATTAACGCAATCTGAGAAAGAGATATTAACAGATAGTATTTCTTATGCAACAAAAAATACAAGAGAACGTAGCGCTCTAAGCTTTTCTAACGATAAAAAATACTCTTCTGTATTTCAAACAGGAGTAATTGAATGCAATTAAGAAAAATTCTATTATCAATATTTTTATGTGTTTTAGCATTGTCTGCTCATGCTGGAAACGTAAAAGTAAGGTTCTTAAATGGTATTCAAAATGAACCAAAAAATATGCAGGAGTCTGTTGATGCTTTATTCAGATCATACAAGCTTTATAAAACCGCTTCAATGCCAACAATACCTAAAGAAAACTTTGGGTATTCCCGTTCTTCGGGATTTGCAATCCCGAAGCAATAATCATTCAATTTGATTCCCGTAAATACTCAATACTATATCCCTATAGCTCTATCTTCTCTACTCGAAGTAGTCAGGGAAGATTTTTCATATAGTCCTTCGCAGAGCTATATCTCCACTCCCATGGTTCCCATACATATCCCGCAACGACAGGATTCATATGGATATAGTCGAGTTTTTGTTTGGTGAAATTGGCAGATTCGAGTACGACAGGATGGAGTCACTCTTGCCAGATGGAACCAAATTCCTCGAATAATCGACTCATCCACTCCCGTCTACTCTCATTGAGCTCCAGAGAATTCATGCTTTCTCGGATTCTTTTTGAGGTATATTTTTTCATATCTCGAAATATATCTGATATACTCTCTTCTCCTTGTGTTGAGACAATCAGATGGATATGGTTCGTCATGAGGCACCATGCGTGTATATGGAGTCACTTTTCTTGCCGACAGTGCTCGAGTGATGCTATGATGATATCTGCATAGTAGGAGCGAGAAAATATATCTACCCACCCAGATATCGCAAAAGTGATGAAGTGAAACTTGTGGAGGGGAGAGACCTTGTAGGCGAATCACATATTTTGTATAAAAAAGTATCATCGATATAATGGAATTAACTCTATACAAATTCAGGATTGCAAATCCTGAATAACGAAAAAACTATGGAGCAGATTCCTCATTCGTCAGAATGACCGATACACTAACAACCCTTATTTCTAAAATATTCAACAAGATCTACAATCTTCACCATCGCTTGTTCTCCAGTATCACGATCTCGCACAGTGACTTGACCTTGATCATAGTTCTCAGGTTCTACACAGATAGAGTATGGTATACCTATCTCATCAGCCCTTTGATACCGTTTTCCGATGGTTCCCGCTTCATCATATTCACAAACAAAGTGTTCTGAGAGAAGGGAATAGAGTTCGTTCGCTGGTTCTGCGAATTTCTTTATCAGAGGGAAGACTCCTGCCTTGATTGGAGCAACCTGCGGAGCAAATCGCATCACAATTTTGGATGTTCATTCTTCACCTGGGATCTCGTCGTAGGCGTCACACATCGCAGCAAGTGTCAGACGAGAGAGTCCGATAGATGGCTCGATCACGTAGGGAATATACTTGGTATTATCGAATGGATCAAAATATGAGAGATCCGCTTTCGAGTGTTCCATATGAGCCTTGAGATCATAATCAGTACGATTCGCGAGGGTCGAGATCTCTCCCCAACCAAATGGAAATAAGTATTCAAAATCTCCAGCTCTTTTGGAGTAATGAGGAAGTCCTTCTTTTGGAATTTCTACAAATCGAACATTTTCTGACTTGAATCCAAGGGTATCTATGAAGAACTTGTTTTCATCGATGAGCCATTGTTCGAAGAGTTCAGCATCAGTTCCAGGTTTACAGAAATATTCGATTTCAATTTGTTCGAATTCACGGGTTCGGAATATGAAATTCTTCGGAGTGATCTCGTTTCGGAATGCTTTTCCGCATTGAGCTACTCCGAATGGGATCTTCTTGCGAGTTGAACGAGCAATACTCGAAAAATTCACAAAAATACCCTGGGCAGTTTCTGGACGAAGATATACAAGTGCTGTCGCATCTTCCGTAGTTCCTTGACTCGTTGACAGCATGAGGTTGAATCTCTTTACATCACCCCAGTTTTTCTTTCCACAATTTGGACACGCAAGATGTCACCCAGCATTGTAGGCATTGAGATCCTCGAGTGGAGTTTTGTCTCCAGCCCAGTTTGCAGGAAGAGGGAAGTTTGCATCTTTTTCGATTTTCTCCTCAATGAGCTTATCGGCTCGATGACGAGTATGACAATCACGACATTCCATGAGGGGATCTGAGAATGATCCCACATGACCAGATGCTACCCACACATTGGGGTTCATCATGATAGCTGCATCAAGGAGTACCATATCTTTTCGTTTCTGGACAAATTCTTTTATCCAGAGATTTTTGATATTTTCTTTCAGTGTTGCTCCGAGTGGGCCATAGTCCCAAGAATTAGCAAGGCCACCATAGATCTCAGATCCTTGGTAGACGAATCCTTTGGTTTTTGCGTAGGTGACGAGGGTAGACATTTCGACAGTAGACATGATAGAAAAAGTAAGAAAATAAAAAAGACCCGCAAAAAAGTAATGATACTTTCTTGGGGTCCAAATATGAGTTATTTTGGACGGTTCCACCCAAGTTTTTTCCCGAGTACTCAGGAAAACAACTTCATTGTGTTTATCTCCTCCCTCGGTGCCAATCGAGCTCATCGGAGATATAAACTCATACGAGTATAGATGAAAGTGAATAAAATGCAAAGAAAAGTGATGAGAATATTTGCAAAAATAAAACTATTGTGACATAGTGATTTGGTAGCTTTATTTATCCCTTATCTCTGACTATGACAAATACTCTCACACATGGTGCTCCAGAGACCCGTCTCACACATGAGTTATCAGCTGCAGTATCTCGCAAATCCTCAGTTGCGAGTGCTGTACAATCGGTATTGAGTCCGAGATCTCATACAGTCGAAACAACTGATACTATTGCTGATATTGAGCGAATATTTGGTATCAGTGGATTTGGACCGAGTCTCCTCCTCGGAGTAAAGAGTCTCATCGGTAAGACTCTGATATACGATGGGATGCGAGTGCAGATACAAGAATCTGGTACCTCTTTTGCTGTGCGACCAGCTGCCAATGAGGAGCGGTTCGCTCTTGCAGCATAATTATCATTAACTTTTAGAGATATGACTCATTGAATATATACAGCTGAGATGGGTAATCCTCCGAGCCCAGATGAAGGACCAGTATACAATAATCTCAAAGATCCAACTATCCAGAAAAAAGTCATGGATGCACTCGTAAAATCAGGTATGAATATCAATGTTACATCATTTGAAATGTATCATCAGAAAGGCAAGATTTATATAAAAACAGCAGAATGATTTTCTATAGAATTTCGTCGCTGAGAACACTATACATGAGTAGGTGATAGCTTACAATTTTTGCCAACATCTACACAATATATCAAAGATGCAATTAAAAGATATAATAGTGAAGTTAAGAGACTACAAAAACAGTTTCACTCTCTCCTAGATCCACAAAATTCTCATGATATTACTCAATCCTCCTAAATAGGCGGTTTTTTCTTTTTCATTTTTACACCCTCTGGATATAATCCAGATATGCAACTCACAAAATCCCTCCTCCATACTACAGATGCATATATCAAGCGACTCCAAGAAGCTGGAATGCAAACTGTTTCTGACTTACTCTCTTATTTCCCACGAGATATCGAAGACAAGAGTGACGTGTGTGAGCGATTTGCCGAGGTATCTATCGTAGAGAAACAGGTGGTAAAATGCAAAATAGAGCTCATCACTTCAGAGTATACGAGAAATAAAAAACTCCTTATCAAGGCTGTTCTTGTCGATGCTGATGGATCATATGCAGAGGCTATATGGTTCAACCGAAAGTATCTATTGCAACAATTTGCATCTGGAGATACTGTCATCATATATGGCAAGCCAAAGTATGAGTATGGGAGACTCACTTTCCCATCTGCTGAGATAGAACATATGAAAGCTACTCGTCGTGAGATCGTCCCAGTCTATTCTGATCTCAACTATATCCCTGGGATATGGATCCGTGAGAAGATAATACTTTTGAGATTATATCTCGCTGGGACTTTCTCGGATACCGTTCCAGTAGAGATCAGATCCAAACATGGCTTCCGTACTCGAGGCGAGAATATATCATCGATTCATTTTCCGACTTCGATCGAGGATTTTGAGAGATCAAAAAAAGAACTCGGCTACGAAGAACTCTATCATTTTCAAAAAAAGGGACTCGAGAAAAAATATGCCCTCGAGCGTGATTCTCTCGGGCTCGCACCAGAGTTACAGATTGATGTAGATATCATGAAGTTGTTGATTGCATCGCTCCCATTTCCTCTCACGAACAAGCAACGGATTGTACTATTTCAGATACTCAAGGATATGGAGAGGCCACATGCGATGGCTCGCATGCTCCAGTGAGATGTCGGAACAGGTAAGACGATCGTCGCACTCCTCGCCAGTGTGCATGCTATACTCGTGAGTCGATCCAGAGATCCAGGGTGACGATGAATCCAAGTAGCCATCATGGCTCCCACGGAGATACTGGCTCGCCAACACTTCTCTGGACAAGAGGATTGGCTCGCGAAGTGGGGAATCAGCTCGGATCTACTGGTCGGATCTCTCACGTCCAGACTCAAGATTGATGCCAGATCACGACTCACGAGTGGCCAGACGGATGTCATATTTGGGACGCATGCTCTGATTCAGGACTCCGTTTCATTTTTACGGCTTGGATTCGTCGTGGTAGATGAACAACACCGATTCTGAGTCGAACAACGCAAAACTCTAGAGGACTATTGTAGTCACTGCGTCATCGTGCCACATCGACTGAATATGTCAGCAACACCGATCCCTCGCTCGCTCGCTCTCACACTCTATGGTGATCAAGATATCTCAGTTCTCGATGAGTATCCCGCAGGGAGACTCCCCATACATACGAAAGTCGTCAAAGAAGAAAAAAGAAATGAGGTCTATGCTTGGGTTCGAGAAGAGGTCAAGGCTCTACGACAGGTCTACTGGATATCTCCACTCGTCGAGGAGTCAGATACACTTGATATAGCATCAGCGACCAATATGCGAGACATCCTCTCTGGGATATTTCCTGAGTTTTCTATCGGACTCATCCATGGTAAGATGTCAGGCAAAGAGAAAGACCGAATTATGCAGGAGTTTTATGAAAATAAAATCCAAATACTCTCCTCTACCTCAGTCGTCGAGGTTGGGGTCAATAATCCCAATGCAACAGTGATGTGTATCGAGGCAGCCGAACGATTCGGTCTATCACAGCTCCATCAGTTCCGTGGTCGTGTCGGTCGAGGTCACGATCAGTCATATTGTTATCTATTCACCACCAAAGAGTACAAATCAGAGAGGTTGCAAGCCATGGAGGAAACGAACGATGGGTTTGAACTCGCTCAGATTGATCTCGATCTCAGATGACCAGGTGAGGTCTATGGTGTACGCCAATCAGGAGTTCCAGATATGCACTTTGCTGATCTACGAGATACTGATCTCATAGCAGATATCAGAGGGGATATCGAGGAGTGGATGAAAAATAAAAAAGAGTTGTAATATATATTATATAGATACAATAGAATCAAATCACAATTTATTTCTATGGAAAAAAATCCTCATTTTTCTTGCAGAGAGCCCAGTAAAACATCATCTCAACCAAATTTTCGAATCACACAAGATAATCCACTCAAATTACTTGAATTATATCATAATACTCACTGAAGAGTATTGCAAACCTTGGGTGAAGACTCACGCCTCGCACTCAAGCGAATGGTCTGAAGTCAATTCCTCATACGATGACTACAGGTTGTACAATGAACTAATTATCAGGTTCTTACAGATCATTTTCGTGAAAGCTTTCGGAAAGTTTTCCAAAACCGTACGAGACCAATTATCAGGAAAGATACTGGTATAGAATCACTACGATGAAAGTATGGTACGTTGGATACCTATTGGCCAAATACTGATAGAGATCTGACAAAACATCATATTGTTCCAAAAAGTCGATGAGGGATCAATCATGATAGGAACTATTTTTGGATTCCGAGAGATGTACATGATGATTTTCATACAGTATTTGGCGTGATGACTCCAGTAGAGCAGCTCGCTTTTTTGATTCTTACATTCAAGCCAATCTATACTCCGAGTTTTGTATCAGAATTGAGTGAAATACTCCTCTCATATGGTCAAAATCATCACTATCGTCCATGAATCCTTCGCGATAATAAAGTAGAATACTAAGCTAAAAAATAATGTCCCAAATCATCACTCTCACTCTCAAGAATCTCAAAAAAATCTGAGTCGAACATAGTATCCCTAATATCACTCTAGAAAATGCAGAGTTCCTCAAAAAAATAATCCAAGAAAAAAATCCAAAACATATTCTCGAAATCGGTACTGCCAATGGATACTCGACACTCCAATTCGCAAGTGTGATCCCCGAGACTTCCTATATCACCACGATCGAATATGCATGGAATATGCATAACTTTGCAGTCGAGAACTTCCGCAATTGCAAACTCAAAAATATCTATGCGATCTGGTGAGATGCCAAGGCAGTTATTCCAGTACTTTCCGATAGTTTTTTTGATCTCGTATATATCGATGCGATGAAAAAAGAATATCTCCAATATCTTCTCGCTATACTCCCCAAATGCACTACCGATGCACTCATTATCATAGATGATGTCGAGAAGTTTGCAGACAAGATGCCTGATCTGTACGAATATCTCGATACTCATAACATCATATTTTCTCTAGAGAAAACAGATCTCGATGATAGTATCATGATTATCAAGCGATCTGATATCAGAGCATAAGATGCGATTTTTTGCACAAAAAATTTGCACAATAATGGTACATATATATACTAGAATTGTGCAGTTGCACATTTACCCTTTCACTTTCCTTTTTATGGCTACCCTGAATATGGTTGCTCGCATTCTCGTTCTGGTCGGAGGTCTCAATTGGGGTCTTGTCGGATGATTCGATAAGAATCTTGTAGAAATAGTATTGGGTGGTGTTGCTGGTGCCCCTATGGTTGTATATATCCTCGTTGGTCTTGCAGCTCTCTATGAGACGTATAACTGGTGTATGAGTTGTACAGCTAAAAAATAATTCAGATATAAATAATTAAAATAACCTCCAAATAATTTGGAGGTTATTTTAATAATGAGAATCATTCTCATTATTTCTCTTGCTTTTCATGAGTTTTTTTATAGAATGTCTTGTATAAAGTTTTCATACTTTTCATATATATCCTAGTAACTATTACAATTATGGCTCTCCAAGTTTCTACTGATTCTACATTTGCAGATATCACCAAGTCGGGTCTCGTTCTCGTCGATTTTTGGGCCGAGTGGTGTGGTCCATGTCAGATGATGCTCCCTCGTCTTGAGCAACTTGCGGCATCTACAGAGGGCAAGGCAGTAGTTGCCAAGCATGATGTTGATAGTGATCCAACGATTCCAAGTGGATTACGCATCATGTCTATTCCGACGATGATCCTCTTTAAGGATGGACAACCAGTAGAGAAGTGGGTTGGTGCTCAAGAAGTATCAATTCTTGAGACAGCTATAGCCAAACACGCCTAGTTCTATATCATATTTTTAATTTTGTCATTCGCCTTGCGGTGAGTGACAAAATTTTCGCTTATAATCAATACCTATGCAATTCGAATACTATTCGCTCCTCGAAATCCATCAGACTGCGACAGCTGATGAGATCAAAAAAGCCTACCGCAAAAAAGCCATGGATCTCCATCCAGATCGTCATGGTGGTGATAAGCAAAAAGAAGCAGAATTCAAAAAACTCAATGAGGCGTATTCTGTACTCTCTGATGCCCAAAAAAAAGCTCATTATGACCGTCATGGAACTATGGATAACCATGGACAATCATGATGATTTGGTGGATTTCAGTGAGGATTTGATGCTGGAGATCTTGGTGATATTTTTTCATCATTTTTTGGTGGAGGGATGGGTGGTGGGGGACGCTCTCGGTCTCGAGCTGATGTATGAGAGGATATCGAGATGCGACTCCGTATATCGCTCGAGGATGCGATCCGATGAGCTACTCGCAAGATCGAGTTTGACCGTACTACAACCTGTCATCACTGTAGTGGCAAATGAGGGACTACAGAGACCTGTACAACATGTCGTGGGCAAGGTCAAGTGCGTGAACGGGTACAGACAGTATTCGGTGTCATGGAACAGGCTCGACCATGTAGTGCCTGTGCGTGAACATGACAGCGAGTTATAGACAAATGTGGACACTGTCATGGAAAATGAAAACTCAAAGAAAAAATAGAAAAGACTATCGATATCCCAAAGGGAATCGAAAATGGTATGACCATAAAAATCCGAAGTGAAGGAAACAAATGAAATGATGGTACTGGTGATCTCTATATCGAATTCACTGTGCCAAATAGTGAGGGTGGGCTGACTCGGGATGGAGCCGATCTCCACTATAGTGTATCTATATCTCCTGCTGAGGCAACACTGGGTATCGAGCGTACTCTCGATCTCCCGATACTTGGTAAGCGAGATATCGAGGTCAAGGCAGGAACACAGCATGGAACATTGATCACATTGCGAGGTGAATGAATGGAGCGACTGGATCGCAAGTGATGAACTGGTAATCTTATCATCCATATTGAGATCGATATTTCGGCCAAACTATCAGGCGACCAAAAAAAACTCTATGAGGCACTCCTGCAGTCTGAGTGAGGTAAGATGAAAAAGGGATGGCTCGAAGAATTGTTTGGTGGATAGAGTGCAACAAATATATTGACATATATTATTTTATAAATAAAATATATTTTATTTTCTTGAAGAATTTTTATATGAATTATTCACTCCCACTCGATCGCATAAAGGGACAACCTCGGATTCTTTTTCCTGAATCAGGTGATATCCGTATTCTTGTTGCTGCTATCACTCTCAAAACTATGGGTATAGTTGAGCCTATACTGATTGGAAATCATAGTCGTATCCTTGGTGTTATCTCTGATAAACAAAAGAGACAACAGTATAACCTTAGCCATATCAGTGATACTGATATCAGTACTTTGCATCGAATTGAGATTATTTCTCCTGATGAGAATCCTAAAAATCAACTCGTCTCTCTCTATACAGAGAGAAAATGAGGTCAGATAGCAGATAATGTCTGATTGTTTCCATCAGATCTTGTACAGGCAGCATCGGTACTCAAAGATGGCTATGTGGACGGTGTTGTAGCAGGTTCTCTAGCTGATACCAAGGATGTAATTCGAGTATGATACAATAGTCTCGGATTGGCACCTGGACGTCGTATATCTGGAGAATTTCTCATGGTACCATCTGAGAAATCTATCAGAAATGAGATATATACTATTGGTGATTCTGCTGTGAATCCTGATCCAACAGCAGAACAGATTTCTGATATAGCAGCCTCACTTGTCGAGAGTCATACTACTTTTTTCCCAGATACTCTTCCTCGAGTAGCATTCCTCTCATTTTCTACATATGAGAGTGGAATAGGAGAATCCGTTGATAAGATGAGAAACGCATTTGATTTTTTTCATAGTCAATATCCAGATATTGAATCTGATTGACCACTACAACTCGATGCAGCTATCGATGCTGATATCTATAGACAAAAAACTAAGTGAAAATGACGACTCTCTGGTCCAGCAAATATTCTTGTATTTCCTACACTTGATGCTGGTAATATGTTCTATAAAAATATGGAACGATTTGGTGGATACAGTGCTATTGGTCCAATATTGACTGGATTTCAATTTGCAGCTTGGAGTGATCTTTCTCGAGGTACCTCTATACAGACTATTATAGATATGGCATATGTTACAGCACTACGAGCTCAGGTGCAATAGTTTGATTTGGGGATTCCATTATTTCGAATATACTCATAGTATGTCTACTGCTTATCTTGATCTCGTGAATGTCCCATCCTTTGGGAAAAAGCGAGAATCCACATTCAACCCCGAACGCTGAGAGATGGCATACTGGTGCCGTGATTGTCGCAAGCAAGTCGAGCCGATTCATCTCGAACCACAAAAAATAGGTAAGCAAGTTCGCGAATTTCTCCACGAGTGTCCTATATGCCATAGTCGTCGAGTAGCTATGGGGACAGTTGAGGGGCTCAAGGAACACTATGAGAGAAAGAGAGTTTAAATGTATTAAACACTAAAATTCCATCGAAATGATGGGATTTTTCAAAATAAATTTGCATTCAAAATAATTATGAATATATTATTTTGTATACATCGTATGTATTTATATTTCTTTTATTTCCTTGTATGGAAAAACTCACTAATAAGGAACAACTTGTCCTCCACGAGATCAGAGAATTCATCTCTCGTAGTGAGAAGATGACGATCCGAGCACTCCAAACAGCTCTCGGATACGCCTCACCTCGCTCGATATCAGTACTCATAGATCAACTCATCACCAAGGGGTGGATCTACCGAGATAGCCAGGATCAGATCCGTATATCTCTAGACTTTCGCTCTGATAGTCATGAGGTCAGGATGATTCCACTCATTGGTACGATCGCTTGTGGGATGCCGATATTTGCTGAGGAGAATATTGAGACTGAGATACCAGTATCTACTCGACTCATATCTACTTCAAAAAAGTATTTTTTTCTCAGAGCACAATGAGATTCTATGAATCAGAAGGGAATCGATGATGGTGATCTCGTTCTCATAGAACAGACAGATGTACCTCGTGATGGACAGATTGTGGCAGCACTCATCAATGATGAGGCTACTCTCAAGGAGTTCCGTCATCAAGGAGATCTAGCATACCTGATACCTCACTCAGATAATCCAAAACATAGACCTATTATTCTCGGTGACTTCTCAGATAGCTTCTCGATCCAAGGTATATTTATCCGATCATTTCCAGGTTCCCTCTTTGCCTAGATAGTTACTGCTATCTCATTCCTCTAACATTTACCACCCACATAACATGATTATCTACTTCAATCGTATTCTCCTTGGTCTCATAATTCTTACCTTGATTTCATTTTCGATTTCTGTACTATCGAACATATAGTCTGCTACTTCATTAGTCTATTTTTCTACCAATTTTCAACTCTAAACCCTAAATTCTCCTACTATGACAGATAATAAAAAAGAAGCACTCGCTTCCGCCCTCGCTATGATCGAGAAACAGTTCTGAACTGGTTCTGTGATGAAGATGGGTGACAAAATCCATATGGATGTACAGACGACTGGATCTGGATCCATTGCACTCGATGATGCACTTGGTGGTGGATATGCAAAGGGTCGTATTGTGGAGATATATGGTCCTGAGTCATCAGGAAAGACGACCCTTGCACTCCATGCAATTGCTGAGGTTCAGAGAAACGGTGGTACGGCTGCGTTTGTCGATGCTGAGCATGCACTCGATCCTGCCTACGCAAAAAAAATCGGAGTCAATATCGATGAACTCATCATATCACAACCTGACTATGGTGAACAGGCACTCGAGATCGTCGATGCACTTGTCCGATCTGGTGCTGTAGATCTGATTGTTGTAGACTCAGTGGCAGCCCTCACGCCCAAGGCTGAGATCGAGGGAAATATGGGAGACTCATTCATGGGGCTCCATGCTCGTCTCATGTCTCAGGCTCTCCGCAAGGTCACTGGTGTCATCAATAAATCAAACTCTACGGTCATATTTATCAATCAGATTCGTATGAAGATCGGAGTGATGTTCGGTAGTCCTGAAACAACTACAGGTGGTAATGCTCTCAAATTCTATGCCTCTCAGCGTCTCGATATTCGCCGAAAAGAAAAACTCGAATCAGGAACTGGAGATGATAAGGAGGCATTCGGTAACCGTGTGAAAGTCAAGGTCGTCAAAAACAAGATTGCACCACCTTTTCGTGAGGTCGAGATCGATGTGCTCTTCAACGAGTGAATATCGCTCGCAGGAGAGCTCCTCGATATTGGATCGGATCGTGGTGTAGTGAAAAAAGCTGGAGCATTTTATTCCTATGGTGAGACTCGTCTCGGACAAGGTCGTGATAACTCTCGAATATTTCTCAAAGAGAATCCTATCATTATGAAAGAAATCGAGACAGCAGTGAGAGCTGCCAAGAAATAATTTGTTTGCATTATAGTATAAGTATGATACAATAATATTGTAAAATATTTTATGTCAGAAACAACCCAAACATTATCTTCTCTAACTGCTTCTCTATCTACAGATAATGTAGTATTTTCAGGAGACACACGATCGGCAGTTATGAATGTTATATCTACTGCTGAGGCTCGTTCACAATTTGGTAAAGCAGGTATGACATCACAATGAGCTGGGGCACTATTTCGTAATATACTCGGATCTATCGGTATAGAGCTATGATGATCTCAGGCTGAATATGCAGCTCATCTCGTACAACTCAGAGTCATTGCTGCAGCTGCCAATGATCCACAATTTGTGTCACTCAAAACAGGCACTCAAAACTAAATCAACTTGTAAAAAATATAAATCTCCTCATAATCGAGGAGATTTTTTCCTCATATGCTCAAAACTACATTCACTCTTATATCCAAAAAACAACTCACACATGATGTCTATGAACTTATCTATAGTTGTTCCGATCTCGCTCGGGATATACCAAAACCATGACAATATGTGATGTTCCAGCTCTCTCCAGGACTTAATCGATCCTACTCAATCGCTGCATTTACGATGGGTACATTCACCCTCGTAATCAAGCGAGTTGCAGCAGGTAAAGGCAGTTCCATCATCTGTGATGCAGAGATGGGTCAGATATTTTCTGGTATGCTTCCACTCGGGCACTTTACCCTCAGGGACACGATAGTATCCAAGTGCTTCATCGGTACTGGTACAGGGTTTGCTCCCCTCTACTGTCAGATGCTTGGATGTGATACCCGTTCTCCATGAGTCGCATTTATTTTTTGAGTTCGTAACTTTTCAGATACTTTCTATACTACTGAGATCAGCAAACTCGGTGAGAGGTTATCTGAATTTGCATATGTGCCATATCTCTCTCGTGAGAAGATCGCAGGATTCACTCAGGGCTATGTGATAGACTGGATCACTCCTGTAAATATAGCAAAATATAGAGAATTCTATCTCTGCGGATCACCTGCTATGGTGAAGAGCGCCCGAGAAAAACTCGAACTACTATGAATCGCGAACGAGAAGATATTCTGGGAACAGTTCTAAATATTACTCAAAACTCGGAGTCCGTATATCGAATCTATCGAGCTCGTCATCTGCATCTTCATCAAAGTTGTTCATGATATCTTGCCCCCAACGGGAGAGAGCGTAGATATTGTCATTGAGATTCATATTTCTCCAGTCTATGATGAAGTCATCGGGTGTTTCATCTGTCCCCTCGATATAGTATGCCATCATCACAGAGTATCCTTGTTCCTCCGCTATCTGATTGATACGTTTGATATAGTCTTGAACTTTATCAGTGAATTGTTGTCGTGAAAGTTGAGACATAGCAAAAATAATACAAGTAGAGTTCTATAATTATATAAAAAATTCGCTTGAAAGCGAATTTTTTTATATCTGATTTTTGTACGAATTTCTTTGTGTTACTCGAACCATTTCACGAGAGTCATACCGATACATCCTATGAGAAATACTGCTACAGTGAGATATTTTTGCTTCGACTGAGCGTGTATGACAGGAAGGAGATCAGCAGTTGCGACATAGAGAAGTGAACCACCTGCGAATGCAGTCGCAACTCCCGTGAACAATGCAGATACATTCGAGAGGATGATATCTGATATAGCGAATCCGATCGCTGCTGCGAACGCAAATGCTATGAGAAATGATATCTGAATATGCTTTTGGAATTTGCTCCCGCGAAATATCGCAGCAAGTGAGAGAGATACTGGGATCTGGTGGATCGCGACTCAGGCGAGTATTGCATAGCCTACTTCACTTGATATCCCGAATCCTGCTCGTATACCGAGTCAGTCGAAGAGCGTATGTGCGAATATGGCGATAAATGAAACAACAGCTACATGGTCGTAGTGTTCATGTGGATCTTCGTGGGCATGATCTCCATGAGCGTGGTCATGACTATGAGGAGTGAGTATCTCTTCTAGGAGGTATATCACGAGGAATCCCGCGATAAATGCATAGATCGCAAAGGAAGTCTCTTCAAGTGCCTCTGGAAGTATATGTACGATTGATACTGCCAGCATCGATCCTGCACCGAGTGCGATAAGGAGCGAGAGTACTCTACTCGGTATGGATTTTTGCATATAGAGCAAGAGTCCTGAGAGGGATATGAGTGTGAGGAGAAAAAGAGGGAAAAACATATGATAGTTAGTAATGAATTAGATAGATTTTGATCGACATTTCGCGAGATCTATATTGAGTAGGAATGGATTGAGTTGTTCACCGATGAATACGAGTACATTTTTTTGATCTTTTGGTGGATCTTGTATTTCTTCGATAGTGAATCTGGCTCCAACTTTTTGTATAAGAAAAATCTTGCCTGGATCGCTTGCGAGTCTCACAAATCCCTTGACTCGATACGTCTCATAGGGGAGTTCACGGAAAAACTCGGAGAGCAATATATGGTCGAATATATAGTCACTACGATGTACACAATGATTCATACTGGCACTATGAGTATGTATATCTTCGGTATTTGCTATTTTCTCAGCATCGATGAGAGATATTCGATCTGTATCCAGCAGGGCATCGAGAGGAATCTCTCATGTAGGCATATTGAGGATGGGAGCATATGTGTTCACTCGACGGATGATATCTTCGATAGAGTTCAGTATTATAGGATCTGCACCATATCATTTTGTGATGATTATATAATCGGCAAACTCGATCTGATCGAGAGCAGTTTGAGTATTAGATGCGAGATTATCAGGGAGATTTTCTGCATCGACGAGACATATGATAGAGTCCAGTTTCACACGACCTCACATATCATTCATGAGAAAAGACTGAGCGATCGGAAGTGGCTCACTCATCCCAGAACACTCGATAATAATATGATCGATTGGTCGTCCACTCGCGAGGAGTCGTTCTATTGCTTCTAAGAAGTCCTTGCGAACGCTACAGCAGATACAACCATCAGAAATCTCTACTATCTCCTCTGTTGATTGCTCAAGGAGTTCTGCATCGATACCAGTAGATCCGAATTCGTTTTCGACTACAGCAATTTTACGACCATTTGCAGTTCTGATGATATGATTGAGAAGAGTCGTTTTGCCGCTTCAGAGGAAACCAGTGAGTATGGTGATAGGGATTTTTGATGACATAGTCTAGAAGAGAGTATTAGTGGAGTAGGGTATAGGATCACATAACGATGATAGTGATACCTGCGAGTATAGTGATATGAGCTGAGATTCTCTCAGCAAATTGGTGTGACTTTTTTTCGAGAAGTACTCGGCTCCGAGTGACCAATAATGCGAGTATAGCAAGCATCAGTCAGAGTCATAGACTAAAGCAGACTATAATCATAAAGGCATATCCAGCACTCCCTATATTCACGGCAAATATGAAGAGTGCTAGAGCATCAATACATGGATTGGCTCCAGCAAGGATACCAGAGAGAGTGCTTCACCGTAGTCAGTGACTCCGTGAGACTCCTCTACTACAGTCACAGTCTACGGATTTTAGTTCTTTTATTGTGAAGAGTGAAGGCTTGTGATCGATATGCTTGAGGAGTCGAGTTCATTTGAGATAAAAATATACTCAGAATGCTATATAACATATCGCACTCATCATGGTTACATAGGCTGTCATGGTACCAATTCATTTCTCGAGCGTTATTATGATGGTTGCTAGTATGAATATGAATATGGTATGAGAGAATGTGACGCTCCCCACGAGTACCAGAATATCTCTGTATCCGACTCTTGTCGTCGTAATCATATATGTACCAATCAGGCTCTTTGCATGTCCTGGGAGCAGTCCATGGATCATACCAGCAAATATAGCAACAATGAGTCATATGATCTGGAGATAGATTCCACCATTCCCTTGGATATATTGCTGGAGATATCATCCAACACTCCAGATACTCTGTCTTCACACTCATCCAGTGAGCGGGCTTGACGATGATGCAGGGCGAGATACTACACTATCCATCAAGAGTTTGTTATCTTGCATAGGCTCTATATAGAGTACAAATGTATTGATCGTATTTGTCTCAGTGAGATCATTGCGAAAGCCATAGGTATGACCACTCAGAGATGATGGGAAATAACTCCTATTATCACTCCCCAGTACATAGCTCTGAGACTGGCCATATTTCTCTATATCACTATATATATAGGCATGTATGAGAGGACTCACATCATAGAGATGGGTCTTGTCGAATATGAGGCTCACCTCGGTAGGGCCTCTCCATGGATATGGGATATCAGTTGCGAACTCTAGCTCGATCAGCGGCTCAGGATTGTAGCTATAGTCTGGATCTGATGAGTTATATTCCACAATACTTCCAGTTATATATTGGAGATTGATTGGTTGTTTATTGATTGTTAGGGAGCTCCCTGTGAGTAAAAAGTCTCGAGCAATAGCTTCGAGATTTTTATCGACTATCTTGAGTCAAGTATTTTTTTGTATCTCATCAAGCATCTTCGGATGGAGATTTTTCCACCCCATGAGGGTATAGTGTATCTTCACTCTAGATCCACTCGTATCAAGTCTGAACTCATTGAGAATATCTGGAGGAACTGGACACGCTGTGCAATAGACTATACCTGATAGAACAAAGAGTGTGATGATAAAAAGTGATTTGATAGACATAGATCAATTATAGAAGGGAGACAATCGTTTGCAAGTATATCTATACTTTATTTCAGTGAGTTATCATTTCGGGATGAGATTCTCTATATGTGAGATATCCTCTACCCAGAGAAGAACTCATATATCCGAGTCAATTTGCTATTTGACTCATCAGGAGTGACTCTTCGCCGAATGGACAGACGAATATGAGTTGTTTTTCTCTCGGGAATGGCAGATATCCATCTTTGGTATATCTACTGAGTTCTGTGAAAGGGAATGATATACTTCATACTATGTGTCAGAGGGCATATGATGCATATGACCTCATATCGATAGTGAGAATATGAGATACATCTTGGGGTATACTATCTACTATATGAGCTTCTCAAATATACGGCGATTTCTCATCCTCTCAGGATTCTGCAAATATATCTGGTCGTTTCTCCCGGATATAACTCGTATATGGCTCCATTCTATCACAGGCTATGAATACTACTTTTTTTCACCTCAGATTCTCTGGATCTTGTTTGCCCAAATATTCTCTCATACCATGGTAGGTGGCTCATGTTGTTGGTCATACGAGCATACCACAATGTCGTATGAGGAGGAGCATAGCGTCTATAGCTTCAGCATCTTTTACTGCTATATAGTCAATATAGTGCTTTCTCTCAAAAAGCCCGACTTCTCCCATTTCTCAGCTATTTCTAATTCATGGTATATAGGATCCACCTGCTGTGATGATACCAATAGATTTCATCATTCACTTTTTCTCGAAATATTCGCTAATTCCTCGACTTGAGCCAGTTGTACCAAGTCATGAGAAAAAATAATGTGGAGTTCAAATATCATCATCGATTTCTTTTGCAGTGGTTTTAAAATGAACATTTGGATTTGCTCTATTGGTATATTGGTCTGTCCAATAGTATTTCTCTGGATTGGTATTGATTATTGATTGTATCACTCGGAATGGAGAACTGGGATCATTTGGATCAGGACACTCTGATCCGGGGGGCAATGATTCTATAGTCACTCCGATGATTCGCAGGATATCTTCTACTTCTTTTTGTTTGATTCTATTTGTGACACTTATCATCTTTTTTCCTTGTATTGATGCGAGGAGTCCGAGAGCCTTCGCTGTATTACCACTCGATGATTCGATGATATATTCTCTATTGCCAACTCACTCTATGAGGCTGAGAGCAGTACGATCCTTTATCGATCAGAATGGATTCATATATTCGAGCTTCGCAAAAATCTCTACTCATACAAATCCATGTATGAGTTCAGGGATTTGAAGCAGCGGGGTATTGCCTATTAGCTCTGTTATATTGTTTATGATCATGTGTTTGATGTTTGGGTTTTGGCTATTTCAAACTGTGTCCTGAATTCGGCGACATGAGAATTGGCCGTGAGAGTATCTTGGATGACTTCCTGGATATGTACTTCAAAGTATGCGAGGAGATCTCGAGGAGATTTTTTTAGTTCATCTTTCGCTTTTGTATAGTTAGGATGTATAGAGATATGTATGTATTCTCATTTCTTGATATCTCAGCGAACTATCTGACAGAGTCTTGCCACTTCTACTACAGGAGTTTGAGGATCACAGTATATAGCACACTCGAGATTTTCTCGGGCAATGTAGCCATATATTGATGATATATCGAGCGGATCACAGCTTTCCAGTTCCGGTCTTTTGATTGCTATTATACCGAGCATTTCATGTATCCTTTTGGTTTTTTGGAGTTTGAGTTTTTGTGCTGATGTTCAGAGATAGTTTCACTCGGATACACTCGATACTGGCAGGGGGCTCATAGATGTAAAAAGTCACATAATAATTATAGATCAAGGAATAAGGTATCATTTTTTCTGTAGTATCTGAATTTGTTCGGATGTTGTAGGGAACGAGTCTCATAGAAATCCATATGATACGCAGCTATATCAGGAAATACGAGAATATCTCAGATTTTTGCATTTCTTGATAGTTCTACTCGTCGACAGTAGATGATATCACTTTCCAGACAGAGATTCCCGAGGAGACTATATGCATGCGATTTTCATGATTGACCTCAGAGGAGAATTGGATTGGTAGGGAGTTCTTCTTCTCGCATCCCGAGAGCAAATGAACTCGTATCTATGATGAGCGACTCACTATCGCCATCACTCCTTGTGGCTATGATGCTCGTAGCTATATATCATACCTGAGAGAGGAGAGATCGTCCTGGTTCTATAGAGAGTTCTACAACATTTTCTTCGAGGAATTTGCCTATTGATCCCCTTGTATCATATGAACTCTCGAGAAATTCTCTCAAAAATACAAATCATACGGGAGTGTCATCTTGTGGATAAAGCCTAGAGCCGAGATGGTATCGAGAGCAACCCTTCCCAGATATATGAGTATCATCTTGGTATCTCGCACCATATCATCATCATATATCAATGATTCTAGGACGCCATCCTCATTTTATGAGGAGTCTATAGTACTCGAGAGATTCCCAGAATATGCTTTGGCGTACTTGGAGTCATCTCGTATCAATGTGGAAGCTATAACCAAGTACTTCTATGTATTCTCTGCTCTCAGAGAGTATTTTTATTGATTTTTCCCAGTATTCGCGGATAACCCCAAATCGAGTAGATCTCGCTACCTGGAATCCTCCGAGTCGTATGAGGACTGGTGTTCGTTTCGGATATTTTTTTGAAATTGCTGTGATAGATTCTAATTCACTGATACTATCGACGGCTATGTTACAGCCTATATCTATACACTTCTCGAGGAATCGTTTATTTTTAGGACCATTCGCAGTTATCGCATCATGACGATATCATGCTTCTAGTGCTCCCATGAGTTCCCCATATGATGAGACATCTACTCGACATCATGATTGTTTTGCTTCTTTCAGGAGTATCGTTGATTGATTCACTTTCATTACATAGTGTATTGTAGATCGGAACCTATATTGAGAGAGTACTCACTGAAAACTCTCTATATTTTTTCTGAGAATTTTCGGATCGACTACCCCTATGCATTCGATTTCGGGATTATCGAGGATATTTATTAGAGATGCTTGTTCATTTTTACTCAGTTCCATATATTTCCCATTTTGGGAAGTTATCGCTATAGTTTTTCCAGATCTCTGGTCATCCAATCATCTCATCATCCGTGAGGAGAGTAGTATCAAGCAATCCCTCTATTTCTTCGCGATTTTTCGCGATAGTGATAATGACGAGTTCTTGTCTACGATCCTGGTAGAGGAGATCCTGATATGTAGTGAGTTCCAATTGATACTCAGGGTAGAGTACAGCTTCTTCGGGAGGAATTGATGCAATCCATCGACCGGCAGGATCAACTTTCGTGGATCCTCCAGATTGTCCCCATGTACCAGCTATATCATTTCTACTGGCGAGCCAAAAGAGGCCTTTTGATCTGATTACTCCTCTCCATTCTTGATTCGCGAGTGCGAGGAATCTTTCCGGATGAAAGGGTCGAGTACGACGATAGACAAATGATGATATACCATATTCTTCCGTCTCAGGAGTATGTCCTGCATGTCATCCAGACTGGAGCTCTCGCATCCAGAGAGGACTATTCTCAGATTTTTCCATAGAGAAGAGGCATGTATCTATAATTTGCTTCATATCTACTTTCCCCCAGTCAGTCTCTATATATTCAGCAGTTGGCTGGAGTCACTTCAGTATGGACCTCAGAGTTGTCTTCTCTGTATCTGATATTTCAGAGATTTTGTTGACTATGAGGACATCACAGAACTCCACCTGGTCGACGAGAAGATCGACGATAGTTCGCTCATCTGTTTCGTTGACTTCCCACTTTCGGTGACTCAGAAAGTCAGAAGATGAGAAATTACTAAGAAAATCTCGAGCGTCTACGACGGTGACCATTGTATCTAGTCGTACGAGTTTCGAGAGATCGATGCCACTTTCTTCATCTATATAGGTGAATGTCTGAGCAATTGGTACTGGTTCACCAACTCAGGTTGATTCTATGATGATAGCATCATATTTATCTTCTTCGGCGAGTTTTTTGACTTCGATGAGGAGATCTTCGCGGAGTGTACAGCAGACACAGCCATTTTGCATTTCGACGAGTTTTTCTTGGGTTTCTGAGAGTTTTACTCCATTTTTGATGAGACTTGCATCGACATTTATCTCTGCCATATCATTGACGATGAGAGCCACCTTGAGTCATTTGCGATTTTCGAGTATGTGTTTGAGGAGTGTGGTTTTACCACTTCCGAGGAATCCAGAGAGTATAGTCACAGGGATGAGTTTTTTCATATATATTTTTGGGGTGATATTGCGAGTTATATTGTATTGTTCTGACTCTCATAGGTATTATGCCTGTATAGCATTTTCAGAGATTCTAGTACATTTTTGACATTTCCCGAGGATAGAGAGAGAGTGTTGTTGTATAGCGAATCATTGTTTCTTGGCTTCTTCGAAGATCTTATGACAGATACTATGGGAGTCAAAACTCATAATACTTTGACAAATAGTACATTTCATATGCTCGTGATGATGACTTGTATCATTGAGTTCATACGATTCTCATCTCTCGCCAAGAGTGACTCTACGCAGTATGCCAATTTCGAGAAATAGTCGAATAGTTCGGAATATACTTGCTCGTCCAATCTGAGGGAATTCTTCGAGAATATCTGTAGCTGAGAAAAGATGTTTTGTTCGCAAGAATTGGAATATATCCATTCTTTCGTTTGTGATACTTTTTCAGTGTGATTTGAGTAGAGATTCGATATTCATAATTGATACTAAGTATCAAAAATATACGAATAAACAGAGTGAAGTCAAATAAAAAACTCATTGCAAATTATAGCAATGAGTTTTTATAAGATGTGGTGTTATCTAATAACACAGAGAGAACAAGCCTTCGTCTGCTGATAGGTATACGAGCTCGTGAGTTGTCCAGAGAGTCGAGTATGGGTATCATGTATAGCTCCGCAGTTCTCACAGAAACTGATTGTGATGACATCATCTGGTCGTCCATCTGCACATTGACAAGCGAATATGACCCTCTCTCCAGCAATCAGCATTTCATGAATGAGTCATTGCGATTTGAATGTATCTACAATGCGGTAGAGTGTTGCGAGATTCATTCCCGGTTGTCATTTTTTTCCTACGAGTTCTCGACGTAGATCCGAGAAAGTGATACGACTACTCTGAGAAAGGAGTTCGACAAATCGTTTGCGAGGCTCTGTAACACGTGATTCTGACATATGTATAGTATATTATGAGGATATGGAAAACAAAAATAGATCCGCAATATAGTCATATTTGCTATAATTGCAAATGTTTGCGAGACGAAAATTTGGTGCTATTTTTGACTCAAATAGTCTACGAGTATCAGTCTCGCAGCCTCCGCATCGATATCACCATCCGTGATACCGTCTTCATCGAATCCCATCAACGCTTCACTTGTCGTGAGCCGTTCATCGTGATATACTATTGGTATGGTTATTTCTTTTTGGAGTTTTTTTACGAACTCACTCACTCTTTTTCAGTGTTTTGACATCGTACCATCGATATTATAGGGCATACCGACGATGACCATACTCGCTTTTCTCACCTCTATCCATTCTGGTAATATGGTGAGTAGGGATGCTGTTGCAACTGTCTTGTACGCAAAACAAAATCACTCAATAGAATAAGCAAGTCAACTCTTTCGTGTGCCATAGTCGATACTGATGATACTATTTTTCATCTATAGTGACTATTATGAATACTTTTGCGAGGGTATCACGGGTAATATGGATATAGACGAGATGACGACCTGCGGTTTTGATATGGACACCATTCGGGAGTTTGATATCTTTTTTCTCGAATTTGATACTATATTTATCATGGATACGAGATCCAATAGTATGTTCATCGAGGCCACCAAACACTTTTTTTCATTTTCACTTGAGTGTGAATTCTACTTCTTGTCCATCGAGTTGCTTTTGTATTTCGAATGCTTGCTCTAGGCGTTGTCTCGCTTGATCTCCCGATTTTTTCTTATCTATCTCGATTTTTGCGAGGCGATCTGGAGTGATTTCTCTGGCAAGTCCACCTGGTATGAGTGAGTTGCGAGCTTGAGGAGCCGATACTTCGATAATGGCTCATTTGCGGCCGATATGTGCTATATCTGAGAGGAGTTCGACCATGATTTTGTGTGCAGCCATGAGTAATAGGTGATAAAAAAAGACCAAAAAATATCTAAAAAGAGTATATTCAAAAAAGTCGAAAAAAGCAATTTTTAGTCTCCCATTTTTTCTTTTGACTTTTCTCTCTTTTCACTATAATTCACCCAATTCCAATATTGGGGATTCGCCAAGCGGTAAGGCAGCGGACTTTGACTCCGCCATTCGGGGGTTCGAATCCCTCATCCCCAACCATACTCAATCCCTCATCCCAAGTATATTCAGGGACTCATTCGTCAAGTTGTTTTGCTCGACTTTTGAGCAAAAATTCATAGAATATCTCTCTCATGTCGCAGAATCAGTTCTCCCAAAAGATGATTCTTTCTGGATATGACTCCAGTTTTTATCTCGCTTCGTTATGAGGACTCCAAGTAATTCGCCGTGGCGAACTCCCTCATATGAGCCTAATTTTCCCATTTTATGATAGCAGTAGTAGAAATCGGTGGTAAACAATATACAGTCGAGAAAGATATGACATTCGTGGTCGATCGTCAAGCAGCTGATGTTGGCACAACTATGACTCTTCCAGCTCTCCTCATTGCGAGTGCAGATGGTAAGACAGTACAGGTAGGTACTCCTACAGTGGAGTGATCTCAGATTTCATTCCAAGTTGTTGAGCATCTCAAAGCTGATAAAATCCGAGTATTTAAAATAAAATCAAAAAAACGCTATATGCGAACTCAGGGATTCCGTGCGTACCAGACTCGACTTACAGTGACTGCTATTGCATAAGTTTATCGATTCATCAAGAATATAGAAAGTAGAGATGCCTCTATAGAGGCATATTTATCCCTAAAATACTAGATTGCCCATACGCCCTAACCATCGAGCTCGTCACGCACGAGCCAGTAGATCCAATATCGATCTTCCATCGGTATCGGATACATTTCGTAGATTCAAGTGGTTCACTCTAGCACTCGTCATCATATTTCCTATATATCCATCTCTCTCGCTCCTCGGATCGGGGGATACGGTGCGTGCCGGAGACTATGATGAATCTACTATCATCACGGCATATAGTGATCTCTGAGATGTTGTAGGTGATGGTTATATCTCAGATACAGGACTCATCCGTATATGAGGTGCTAATTCTGGGCAAGATACTACAACTATTGTCACTAGTCCTGTGAGTAGCGAGGTAGCAAGCAAAAATATCAAAAAACATATCGTAAAATCACTCGAGAGTGTGAAAAGTATATCAGATGCATATGGAGTGAGTCCAGACGCTATCCTCTGGGCCAATGATCTCGAGAGTACTGACGAGCTCAAGATCGGACAGATTCTCAAGATACCACCTATCTCTGGAGTAGTGTACCATGTTGTGGATGGCGATACTATCTCTGCTATCTCTGCGAAATATAGTGTCGATGTTCGAGATATTGTATCTATCAACAATCTCCGAGATGCTGCAAGTATACGTATTGGTATGGATCTCATGATCCCTGGAGCCATATCGCGATCAGTAGCACGTATAGCAAAAGCCGATACAGAAACCACCAAGGTGGCTCTCTCCAAGTGAGCCACTCAAAAACGGGATACAAATGATGCTCGAATCGAACAACAATCTCCAGTCTCTATATCGTCTAAGACATGACTCAGAGATCGATATGCTGTCAAATATACTGGTAAATCAAGATGATTCGTATGAGGAAATTGTACTTGGTATGTCGCTCAGAATAAAACAGTTACATGGCGTGGGAATGCGAGCTCCTGGATGAGAAATGCTCGAGCTGCTGGAGAAAAAACATGACAAACTCCAGTAGTATGAGCTATCGTACAGTTTTCATGAGCATGATATAATCAGTATTACTGACATGTCGGTATCGTATCTGCTATCGAGTGAGGCAATATCATTGTCAAAGATATGAATTATCGAGGCCTCTATGAGGTTACCATTCGCAAGGTACCGATCGATCACCCAGCAATCGATGGATATATATATGTAGATTAGTCCAACCTTCAAATACTATCTTCCTATTGGAGATAGTATTTTTTTGCGAAAATTTGCTTGACAATACATATATAAATTATAAAATATCTGAAATTTCACCCTAGATGTATACCATCTTGTTTCCTTATAATTCTTATCAAATCATCTCTTATCTCGTCTATATTCCCGATATCCCATATATTTGCTTTTTTATTTTGAATATGATACCCTGAAGGAGTAAATCTATTTTCTAATCATATTCATATATGTTTACTATTCGTCATAGCATGATTCTCACTTCTCGTGACATAAATATAAAATTTGCCAGTCCTGATAAACAGAGTCAAGCAAGTGCTCCACAAGATCCTCTTGATGCAGCAAAGCAACTCATAAAAGCAATTCGAGAAAGTAGCTTCAGTAAATCAACCGAAATTCAACAACTCAAGGAGCTCATACAAAAAGCTGCTCGAGCAAATACTACCAAGAAAGATGAAATCATAGGTCTTGTAACAAGTGAGATAGCGAAGCCTACTCGTACTCAGGCAGAATGGGATAATAGAGAGTATGGTAATCCGACAGATGGGGACAAAAAAGATCTCCAAAAAGTACTCGATGTCTGGCAGGCTGAGTATGATGCTGCAGCGAAGAATCTCGCTACTGCAAGAAGTGATGTAAAAGCTACTACCGCTACAAATACAGCGGCTACTGCTGCGGCAGTCCTAGCAAACCCCTCTGTAGTGAGCTCTACTAATTCTAAGAAACCAACTCTCAAGGAATCGGCTGAAGACAAAGATAATAATCCACGTCAAGCTGAGGCATTTGTAGAATCCCTCAAAATCCTTGCTTCTTCTGATACTTCTGCGAAAGCACTCCTCTCTCGTCTCACCACAGATAATAATGGTGATCAATATATTGCTCTTGCTGACCTCAACATTGCAAGTATGATGAAGTGGATCGGTAGAGGTATGCCCATGGAACAGAACAAGCTCACCCCAGTTGGATATACATCCAATGGTATGGTAGGTTGAGAGCACAAGGCTCTTGCATTATTTCAGGAATTTGCAAGTAATCCTAGTCACAAGGCTGCTATCACTACTCTCGCAAAAAAAGTATCATCATTCTATGATGCAAGTCAGACAACCGAGGACTATCTCTCTTCTCTACAAAAGTCAAAAGACATAACTACATATAATAAAGATACTTTTATCAAGTGACTCTCAGAATATAGAGACTGAACTCTCTCTACTGTAGATTTCAAAACAGGAAAAGGTAAAATAGAAACGAAGGATCGTTCCTATTTCAATCCATATGCACCAGGAGAACTTTCTACCTATTTCAAGTGACTCTCAGAAGCAGATCTTCTCTCTCGTCTCAATACTGTTCTCAAAATTGGTGGAGTATCATCCAATGCGAGTAGTCTCGCTCAAGTTGATGAAGCTATGAATGCAGATCCTACTCTACGATCCGCATATATCAAGGGGCTCAACATTGTGGCATTTTCGAACGATCGATCTGCTTTTTTCAGAACTGGTAAGTTCGAAGCAGGTCTCAATACAGAAACAAGTACCAAACTCATAGAAAAGATGCAAACTGCTGAGATGCAAACTGCTGTCAAATCAGGTCTCGAGGCTAATGCTGCTACTACCAAGGATGCTATCGCAAAAGATCCAAAAATCACTGATGCACAGAAAAAATCACTAACAACCAAGATAGATCGAGTCATCGCAGAACTCAGTGCTCCAGATAGACTCACAGCTCTCTCGATCGAGTCAGCGATGGCTGTCACCAATCGTCGTGTAGGTGGAGGAGTATCTGTTGGTCGAGAAATCAACTCGAGCCTTGCTGATAGTGTTGCACTCACTGGCTCTCTCTCCAAAGAGTTTGGATGAAAGATGGGATCCCTCATTGCTCTCTCATTCACTAAGGAGATATTTGCCTCTGAGAGTGCTGAACTCGGGGTACACTATGGAGTATCTTATGCGAGCAAATTCCTCCCATTTCTCGGAGTACATGGACGATATCAGGATGTCATGGCAGCGATCACGATGAATCCAGTCGGTGTCAATATCTATACTGGACTCCGAGTTGGTAGCAATAGAGACCAAGATGCTCAGCTCCAAAAAGAAGTTGGAAAATCAGCAGAGGCTGTAGCTAAACTTGCCAAAGAAACCAAGACTATTGCAGCAATTGATCTCAAGTGAATCGTCACGAATCCAGATATTGCTGAATCTATGACAAAAAATCTCAAAGTATTTCTTGAGGCGAATAAATATGATCCTACTTCATCAGATATCGTAAAAGAAACAGTGATGAAATCATCAATCATGGAAGCGATGAATATCGAACTCCTGAGTCTCTATCGTCAAAAAAATGATATGGGATGGGTACTTGATCAGGCTGGAATCAACTTCGGACAGCTTGCCGGTATAGCGTATATTATACCAGGATTCCGTTTTGCGAAGACAGATATGATCACAGAGATTACCAAGACTTCAAAGTCTCGAGAACTCACACGAGAGAAGAAAGATATTGATACAAAAACACTGTTTGGTCTGCCAGCATTCAAAGAGGGAACAAAAGAATATAGTCTCCCCCTTGCTGCAGGATCAAAAATGACTGACAAAAACACTATGCTTCCACCAGGAGCTACTTGGCTACAGGATGGAACTACAAAGAGTATCACTGGAGTAACAGGCCTAAAAGATAATGGAGTAAAAATAGAACTCTCTCCAGATGGCAAATATACTATGGCATATACCAATCTGCCTGTGAATACGAGTGCTACAACGACTGAGACAAAATGAGTAGAAGCATCAGATATCAATAGTGAATCTCTCGATCGTATAGCCAGTATCGGAGAGGCTCTCTCCAATCCTCAAGTACGAAAGGCTCTCTCTCATCTATGGAATAACCCTACTCGAAAACCTCAGGCAAATGTATTTGCGAATATGCTCCAGCATATTGGTGATAGTGTATCTATTGAGGAGACACGTTCAGCATTCATCAAACTCGTTACCAAACCTGTAGCTATCCGAGAATTCTCAGGAATTGTGAAAGTACTCTCACAAATGACAGACGCAAAACTACTCCAATCAGCACTATTTGATATCCGATGAGCAATGATGATGGATGAGAATCAAGCGAATACAGTTTCTCGTTCCAAGGATGGATCTCTTCTCGTGACAGAAAAAATACAAAATACACAGAAGCGATTTGATGCTATGATCAATAATCCAAAGATGAAATCACTCTTTGAGCAAATGGGTATCAGTCCTTCTGACTATGCGAGTATGATAGTGTGAAGTGGAGATAAGATCACCCTCGGTGCACCGAAAAAGGGAATCATGGGTGCTATTGCATCTCTCAAGACAGATGCTCCATATATGGCACGTATGCCATCTGGTACAGTCAGATTTGCACAATCAGGAACTCAAGAGTTTACCAGAGACATTTCTGCCACAGTATCTCTAGATCAAAAATCTAAGATATTTGATACTATTTTGAGCCCTACTTCTCTCGATACCCTGAGTCTCAGAACTAATATCGCAAAAACACTCGGAACCTCTCTAGAAAAAGTAACATTTGCAAACCTCAAGGATCTCATGGTCACCGGAACAGCAACTATCAACGGTCGAGTTATCAAGATGGAATGACAGAAATTCTGACTCTGTGCTTATGGTGACTGTACCAACCCAGGTGTTACTATGCAGGCAGGTCGTATCTCTACTCCACCGATACCAGGAAACAAGTGAGTATCGTCAGTAGATATATCAGCATCCGAAGTAGTCGTAAAAACAGAAACTGTAGATACCTATACTACAGCATTTGGTACACGACATACTGGAATCAATCTCGGAGTATGATACGAAGGACAGGATCCTCAGAAAGATATACCACCAGAAACAAAAACAAATTATCGTACAGAGATACAGACACAAGATGTACAAGTATGACCAAACAATATCCAGACAATCAATGGAAATAGAGTTATAGTAGTCAATACAGGAGGTACGCAGACAAATATACCCCTCAGTAGTCTCACTCGAACTCAGGCAATAGCACTGACCCAAGGACAGTCCATCACCCTATCAGTGTCAGCATCTGTGACAGCTCCATACCAGGTAGTGACACCAGGATATAGCGTGACAAACCACAATCCAGTATCAGATAGTATGAATGGTGTCAATGCATATACTCAGAGTCCTGTTACTGATAAAGATATCTGGAACTCTCCAGAGTCTGCTCAGTGGAAATATGACTCAAGCAAATATCCAACCAATGCATCCTATATCCAATTCCTCCTTAGTAACGATTTCCCATTCAAGAAATAATCTCTAATCCTTCCTCTTATGCGAATTTTCTACTTCATTGTTCCGGTTCTCTTGCTGGCATCTTGTACAGGGCAAAATAATCCAGTATCGACTCATATCGCTCCACCTCCTACCGTCGCGAATAATTCAGGAGAGATAGTAGTCAAGACATGATCTATCACTACTATATCAGGATCTCTCGTACAGCCCATACGCTAACATATTTCATTATTTTCTTTCCTATGCGTAACATATTTCACGCTCTCATCATATCAGCAGTAGTTTCTACTGTATATATCTCATCCTCCTTCGCTGCTCCATCATCAGCATCTGAAGTAGCTTGTAGTAATTATGGTAATGATGCCCTTTCTTGTAATCAGTGTTTTGATGGTGGTACAGATTATGTTGGTGATGCTATCGCCAAGAATTTTTCTGATACATTCATCAATACATCATCAGATGATCTCATCATTGCTCGCAATGGATGACTCTCTGCTGGTCCTGTTACACTCCAATCAGCAGTCTCTGTTGGTCTGAGCTCAGACTATGGGGTATCATTTCCATCATCTATATTCTGGTTCACTGAGAGCGGTGAAGATGTAGCTCTTCTTTTCGCAGGAACAGCTACTCTTATTGCTCAGATGAACGGATGAGTTCTCCTCACTGCAGTATCTGCAGGAGCTGATGCGAGTCGTCCGGCATTCAGATTTGAGTATATTACGAGTGTTCGTAGTTATGACTTTGTTTCTCGGGCTATTGGGGCAAGTAGTGTGCACCGAGAATGTGCATTTATCACTCCTCGTTGGTGTGGTGATGGTATAGTCTCAAACGGAGAAGTCTGTGATGCAGGTGGTGCCAATGGACAAGCTGGACAGTGTAACAGCTCTTGTACAGGTACAGTTCCCGTAGTGACTACTTGTAATAGTATCACTGCTACTCCAACATCTGGTACAGCCCCTCTCGATGTAGCAGTATCATGCAACGCTACCAATGCTTCTACATACCATATCGATTGTGGAAATGGCACAACTCATCTCTCATCAGCGGGGGTATGTCGATATGTTGCTGGTGGCACATATTCTCCTGTATGTACAGTCAACGGATCTATCACAAGCCCAAGTTGTACTACCAATGTGACTGTCAATCCACCTCCTCCAGCTCCAGTATGTAGTTCGACTATCCGTGGATCAGTAGATTTCCCAGTATCATCAGTTACTCCTGGTCTTTGTAGTATCGGAAGCGTTGCTACATTTGGTGCTACAGTGGTATGATCTACTACGAACTATGCTTGGTCATGTAACAACGCATGACAAGCAATATCATGTAGTGCGAACTATACCCCACCTCCAGTTCCAGCAGATCTCGCTCTCAAAAAATATGTAAATACTGTAGATGCCCAGAACAATGCCACAGCAGTAAGTATCCAGAGTGGAACTAACTACGTCTATACTGTCACAGTACAGAATGTAGGGACTGGTATGCTTATCGCATCTCGTACAACCATCTCTGATCCATTACCAGCAGGTGTGACATTGACCGGACTCCCGAGTGGTATAGGCTGGACATGTAGTGGTTCTACTGGGGCAACGAGTTTCTCTTGTGAACGAAATGATGGACTCGCTACGGGGGCATTTTTCCCAACAATCACGATCCCCGTGAATGTAGTCAGTCAGCCAACTTATCTCACGAATACTGCTACTGTTACGAATCCGAATGATCCATCAACGAGCAACAACACTGATCCAGCGGTTATAGTTGTGACAACTATCGTTCCAGGAAATACCCCATTTGTTTCTATCAAAAAATACGTCAAATCTATAAGTGCTACTGGAGATACGCAATCAGCTCCAGTAACGGTATCTCGAGGTGAGTCATTCAATTATTATTATATCGTCCAAAATACAGGTTCTGTCATTGCTACAGGTGTCGTCGTCAAGGACACACTCCCATCATATCTGACGTATTCTGGAGCTATTCGAGTAACTGATCCAGCCTGAGTAGATGTTACGAGTGATTGGAATACTCTCACTGGATCTAGCGTCTTCACTGGAGAGACACTTCCTCGTATCTGGCTCATTCTCACCAAAAATACTCCACTTCCAGCAAATTCTGGTATCTATACATTCTCAGTTCCAGTAGTTCTATCGAGTACAGCACCAGTATCCGTCAATATGCAGAATATCGCCTATGTATGTGCTGCCAATATGGTTGCTAGTCCAACTGGTCCAAATGGTGAAGTCATCTGTGGTACTATCAATCCGCCACCGCCACCACCACCAAATCAATGTAATCAGACGAATCCAAATAGCCAAAAAGATCCAGCATGTATTGTGGTCACTGGTACCTGATTCGATCTCTCACTGAAGAAATATATTGGTATCAATGATGCTCAACCAGGTAGTGCTCTCTCGGTCAGTACTGCTGCAGCTCTCACCTATGTTATCCGTGTGACGAATTCAGGTCCAGATACATCGAGTGGTACGACTACGGTTCAGGATATTCTCCCAACTGGAGTGGTTCTCGATGGGACTGCATCAGGATCAGGCTGGTCATGTAGCGCCACAGGTGTGACAATCAGATGTAGCTCGACTCTCATAGTCGCCTCAGGTGCTAGCTATCCAGATATTACAGTTCCGTTTCGTGTGACAGCAACCGCTGGACAATCAGTGACCAATATCGCAGCAGTGACTAATCCTCTCGAAGTTAATCCATGTAACGCCGATGGCTCTATGCCAGCTACTGATAGTGCAGTATGTACTCGTGATCCACTCAACTCTGATCCAGCAGTTCTCACGATTCCAGGTGGTGGAGGCGGAGGATCGACATACTATATTCCTACTTGTGTCAATGGTATCAGATCATGTTCTGCTCAGATCCATAACTCTCTTCCAGGGTGTGCTCTTACCACTGGTCAGACATGTTATACAGAGTCAGTAGCCTGTGCAGCTGCGAACACACTTGTATGTAGTGGTCCAGGAGGCGGAGGAGGTGGTTGAGGGGGCGGCGGCGGAGGAGGACGATGTGGCGATGGTGTCCTTGGATCGAGTCAGTGAGAAGAGTGTGATGTAGTCGGTGCACCATGGTGTGTATCATGCAAAATCAATCTCTCAACAACCCCAGGTGCTAATCCTATCACAGATCTCTGGATGACGATTCCAATGCTTGCAGGAACTCAGCGTCTTGGATATAATTGGCTCGATGGAATCCCAGGGAAAGTAGCTTTTGGTGATAATAGAATGGTTCTCGGAGTTGGTACCAAAGCATTCACTCTTGCTGATACCGTAGGATTTGGTATCCGTACACAGTATCGTATCCCTCTTATGATCGAGGCAGATCGTCGTATTTGTATCAAATCAGAATGAACATCTCTCAACTCAGAGACACTCTGTACAACATTTGGACAGGAGACTCCTACATCTATGATTTGGACACGAATTGATGGAAAGCGATATGTAGTACTCGGACAATGAGAATATCAATCACGAAAAGCAGATAACTCATATGAGTCTATAGCGGTGAGTAATCCAAATAATATTCCACTCTTCAAATGAAGCGTACAGTATCAGATGCCAAGTGGTAATATGTGACCGACACTCAATAGTGCATTCTTCGGTAGAACAACAGGTAATGATAGTACTATTGGTCTCTTCACAGACACTGGTATAGATCTTGTCAAGCTCGCTGTGCGTGTATCAGGTGCCATGGTTTCATCTATTGGTTCATCATCGAATCGAGCTATTGAATCATTCATCAATGGTCGTGATGTCTTTGCCGATTTTCTCGGTACAACAGTGATTGTCAATACTTCTACTACTAGTTCCAATACTACAGGAGTAGCTACGATCGGTACTCTTCCTACTCTCCCAGGAAAAATAGGTGGTAGTGTTGATTCAGTTGCAGCTCTCGAACAATATGCAGTCAATGGTAACAAAAATATCCTCTCTGTTATAGGAGATCTCACGATCACTTGTCCAACAGGGTCAACAGTCTGGACTATGGTTGGTGTACGTACTGTCATCGTAACTGGTAATCTCATTGTCCGTTGTAATATTGTATATGGTTCGTCTGACTCAACATCTAGCTGGGCATGGATCACCAAGGGTGGTAATATCCAAGTCTCGAATGGTACTGGCCCGCTCTCATCAGGTGCTATCACGAATCTATCAGGAGTCTATGTAGCGGTCAAAGAATGAACAAGTGGATGACAATTTACTTATGTAGTAGGAACAAATAATACGACTCAGGCAATACTGCGTATCGAGGGAACTCTCTATGGGAATGTAACTCCATTGTTTGCCTCTCGACTCTATGCCAGAGCAACAGGAGCCTATGATATACTCACAACCGGAACTATCCTCACATACTCCAATCGTGCACTCGTATCTCCTCCTCCACTCCTCTCACAATATCTCGGTACCTATCAGGTGCAACGAGTAGTGCAATAAAGGATACAAACAAAAAACACAGCTTTCATAGCTGTGTTTTTTCTATCGTCGTGATATAGCCTCCTGGAATCTGACGAACTCTGTGTAGGTCCAACCGAGAGTATGCAACCGAGTAGCCATAGGGATACCAACATATCTATAGTGCCATGGCTCTGATTGATATTCATCGATTTCGACTCATTTTTGATAACTCTGAGTCCATCCATAGAGATAGGCATTGTTCTCGAGCCATTTCACGTATTTGCGATAGGCCGTATTACTCGTGAACTCTTTTTCGCTACTTGCATCAAATAGATCCACAGCGAATCAGAGCTGATGCTCACTATAGCCAGGTGGAGCACAGAGGGAGTCGCTACATCTCCCGAGATCCCAGAGACGCTTTTGGTAGATAGCACTCCTATATCCACTGATGACGGTGAGAGGTACTCAGATATCATATGTGAACCCAGATGCCATATTCCAGAGTGCATCTCTAGCCTCTTGGCGGAGTTGACTCCTGCGTCCTGCCTCATTGATGAGTGATCCAGATATCGCGACCAGATCTGACGGAGCATAGCCTCTATCTGATAGTGGTGTCGTGCGACTGACGAATCTGAGTACACTCGAGTCTGCATAGAATATAGGGAGTCGTATCGCTGCTCTGGGTCTCACTATGTTGTATGGTGAAGGAGTCACCTGACCACTACTACCCGCCATGACGAGAGTATATGAGGATATGATGGCACAAGATATAGTGACAAATCGGAAAAGGTACATAGTAATTGGAGTGGATTATATTATCTTTTTTTTATTGAGAATGATGGTGAGTATGATGAGTCCTATGAGCGTGAGAGATATGGCTCCATATACGAGATGATCTGAGAAGGGGAGACTCGCTATATTCATCCCGAAAAAACCAGTGAGTAGCGTGAGTGGCAGCATAAATGCTGAGAAAGTAGTGAGGTATTTGATCGTAGTATTAGACTCGAGTTCGAATATACTTTTGAGCGTATCTTCCATGGAGTCGATATTTTCCTGAAGGAGCTCGATCTCTGAGAATATCTTGTTCATTTTGTCTTCTAGGTTCTCGAAGTAGAGCTCTACCTCATCTGAGAATCGGTTTTTCATCTGACTCTCTATCATCCGTAGTACGAGTATCTGCGGCTTCATCATATGTTTGAGCGTGATGATATTTCGCTTTTTTGTCATGATATTACGGATCGTATCCGTCCCACGAGCTGAGAAGAGCTCTCTCTCGAGTGCCTTGAGATCACGAGCAAATCGTTCGAGCATCTTCATTGTCTTGTCGAGATATGCCTCGATGATAGAATAGAGTATGAGTGCTGGAGACTCTTTTTTTCCATTTTTGATATCAGTCTCATAGCGGTCATATACGCGTCGCATGGTCGATGATTGGTAGTAGCGAAATGATATGAGATACTCGTGTGAGACGAATATATTGAGCTCATTCTGGATATATCGCTCTGAGCTCGGATCATATTTTGGGAAATGGAGTACGAGAAATATGTAGTCATCATAGGCATCGAGACGAGCATACTGATTGGACTCGAGGATCGCATCACGGTCGAGCTCATGAAAATCGTACTTCGTCATCACCGCATCGATCTCATCGAGCGGTGGATTGACTCTATCGAGCCAGAGTCAGGACATAGATGGATTTTTTGTGCGAGGCATAGGAGAATATACTCTCGAGTATACGAAAAAATGAGAATTGTCGAGGTTGGTATTTGCGAATAGATTGACTTTGACTTATGAGCATTTTTTTATACTATAAGCCAGTAATTTGCCCAGATGGTGGAATGGTATATGTGCGGTTCGAAATGAGCGATAGCGAATATTCGAGAGCCATACTCCCGAATGCGAGCATCCGATGAAATCGGTGCGACACATGAGAGGGGTACATGGAGAATACAAATAGATCCAGATATATTTGCCCAGATGGTGGAATGGTATACACGGAGGTCTCAAAATCCTCTTTCGCAAGAATTGCGGGTTCAAGTCCCGCTCTGGGCACCATAATTTTAAACTTTTTTCCTGTGAAATTCTCCCTTGACAATATCATCACTGAATACGAATCTCTCGAAACTGAGCTCATGGATCCAATGATCTATGTTGATCTCGCCCGCCTCAAAGCCACGAATCAGAAGAAAAAATCCATACAACTCACGGTCGAGCTCTATCGTGAATATAAAATGCTCTATGCCAACTATGATGAACTCAAGACTCTTGTCACTGATGAAAAAGATCCTGAGATGCTCGAGATGATGAAGTCTGAGATCGCAGCTGCAGACAAGCGTATTCCTGAGCTCGAAGAGGCAATAAAGATCGCACTCCTCCCAAAGGATCCCAATGATAGCAAGAACATCATGCTCGAGGTCAGGGCCTGAGTTGGTGGAGATGAGGCTGGATTGTTTGCTTATGAACTTGCTGAAGCGTATAAGGTGTTTGCTCGCAAGGAGTGATATACACTCGAGGTCATGAGTGAGGCATGGAACGATGCTGGAGGGTACAAGGAGGGGATATTCAAAATCGAGGGAGGAGCCGGAGCCTATGCTCGGTTCAAATATGAGTCAGGAGTGCATCGAGTCCAGCGTATTCCAGAAACTGAGAAAAATGGACGAGTCCATACCTCTACAGCGACTGTTGCTGTGATGATCGAGGCTGAGGAGATAGATATCGTCATTCGAGAAGAGGATCTCGAGATATCTGCGTGTCGAGCGAGCGGTGCAGGTGGACAGCATGTCAACAAGACAAACTCCGCTATCCGTATCGTCCATCTCCCGACGGGTGTCGTAGCTGAGTGTCAAAATGAAAGGTCTCAACTCCAGAACAAGCTCACGGCTATGTCCGTCCTCAAGTCGCGAATATATGCAATAGAGGAAGAAAAGAAGGCCAAACTGGAAGGAGCTACTCGCCTTGCTCTTGTCGGATCAGGAGATCGTAGTGAGAAAATTCGTACCTACAATTTCCCTCAAGACAGACTCACGGATCATCGTATCAATGCAAATTTCCCAAATCTCCCCGTCATCATGATGGGAGACCTCGGACATATCCTAGATGCTCTCGCGATCGCAGATCAGACAGCCAAGCTAGAGGCCGCAGCAGGAAGATAATGATATAAAGCCAGCTCAAGTATTTGAACTGGCTTTTTATAAGAAAACAGAATTTGTATTTGACAAATTATAAAATAAGAGTATAAGGAATTCACTTTAACTCATTTTTTATGAACAAGCTCCTTGTAGGTTTCGTAGCAGTTGTGTTTCTTTTTTTCACTCTATCTCAGTTAGCTGATGCGAGTTCTCGTGTCCGAGGAACGCTGAGAAATACTCAAATCAGATCTACCGTTCCATATTACCCAACACCGGCATATCAGACGTACTATTCGCAGCCAACTCAGGTATATCCTACATCAGCCGGGAGTACATATTATTATTCGTCGAATTATGTAGCTGGATATACATACTATACTACCCCAACCCCTGGATACTATTACTATAGCAATGTTCCTACACAGACTACTACCAGTTATGCGACACAACAGGGTCAATATTATTTTTCTCCCAACTATATTCAGGGATATGTATATTATTCGAGTCCTACACCAGGGTATTATTACTACTATGGAATCAATACTACTGCCAACAATACCCCTATATATACGAACAATAATCAGAATAACGCCAATCTCATATGTACAGTCATAGGCAACATCTATCAATGTAGCCAAAATAGCTATGGACCAGTATCATCTACCTATCCTGGTTGTTCATCTGCAGATATCGTGATCGGAGGGCAGATATGGGCATCATGCAATGTACTCGACCGCAATGCAGGATCTACGAGCAAGTCTGGATGGTTCTTTGCTGGAGATACGCAGTCGACATTCACCTCATACAATGGATCCAACACAACTCTCGAGTGGATGGGCAAGCAGACTCAGACGAGTGCCTGGACTACGGGACCATGTGCAAGTGGATATCGTCTCCCGAATCGTGGAGAGTGGGAAGTGCTCCAGTCATATGCGAGAGCCAATAGCTCTACTATAGCCAATCTGATATGACTCCAATCCAATAGTGCCTATCAGGCGTCTCGCAACTCTGCTGGAGATGTGACCATCAGCTCTCGTCTAATAGTGAGTGCGAGCTACTGGACATCGACGATGGATGGTGGCACTCCGACCGTTATGCACATCGGATCGACCTATGCAGGATATACAACGACAGGTACAGATTATGGATACGTCAATAGTGGATACCAGTGGGCATATACAGATACTGGACTAGGGCTCCAGAGATCGACGACAGGAGAACTCGCGAATGCGAGATGTGTGAGACAATAGCTATCAGTACAAAAAATCCGATTCTCTAGTTAAGAGAATCGGATTTTTTATGTTTTCTGGAGGAGTCCCTCGATGCTCCTATCACCTGACTTGTATAGGAGTGCTTCGGTGATATGAGATTGGAAACGAGGAAGACGATCCCCACTTGTGAGAACATCGGGAGTACCTCAGAGCTTGATGATAGATCTCTCTAGGATATCTTTGCTCATAGGCGTGAGAGCTTCTCAGAGTTGTATCTGGTTCGATGGAGTCCTATCTCTATTGACGAGTGCTATGATACGATCGATAGCCTCTTGAGCAGCCGGTCCCATACGATCGAAATAGTTATCTGTGAGCCATGAGAGATTATCTCTTGCATTCTTGTCCCAGAGGAGAGTATTGCTTTGAGGATTTTCTTCTTCTATGAGAGTTTTTTCTTGTATCTTTTGGAGTGACTCTATCAGAGTAGTGATCCTGATGATAGTTCATTTGATTGCTCATATATCAGGATCGAGAGGATCGATCTTGCTCTTGTCTTGTATGAGCGTATTCATACGACCTTGCTCCATACGCAATATAGATCAGGTTGTCTCGATCATAGTTCGTGATAGTTTCGCAGATTGCTGATTTCTGAGACTGATATGGGAGAGAGTATTATCGAGCATACCTCCTATCTCTGGAGAAGTGATATCACTCCCATCCGCCATCTTGCTACTGAGTATCTCTTTTGTATCTCGAGATATCGTTGGGACTATCTGTGCTACTGTATTTCGCTTGTTCTCATTGCGTTCTCGAGCTGGATCTACTATAGTTGGTGCTATCTCACGAGAGATGGAGAGTCCATTCAGTCTTTTGGCGAGCTTCATGGGTTGCCTATTCATATCTATCTCATAATTATATCTCTCATTGCTAGGATCTGAGAAAGTGAGACGATCACCCGTACGAGTGACGAGTGTATATTGGGATCAACGAGTGAGGGAATTTACTGTATTGATTATATTGGACTGGTTTGCATCAGATTTGTCGAGAACAAGACTCTTCATATTAGTGACTGTCTCTGTATAGGGAAGTCAGAACTCTCTTGCACTGGCACGAAGTTCTTGGAATTCAGTTGTTATTTTTCCCTTAGGAAGCTTTACCTTGATAGCATTTATAGTCTCTTGTTGTGAGAGATAATAGGTATCTATCAGATTATTGACCTGAGGATTATCACCTTTTCTGATAATCTCGCCTATCTTATCTGGTGGGATATTACTGGACTTTGCGATAGTCAGCTTGACATCTTCTGTAAGAGGTTTTGCTGATTTTACTTTTGCGAGTTCTTCGGAGACGATCGTTGGATCGAGTTCTTTTACTTTTGCTAGCCTTTCTCAGAGTGTTTTATCTCGTTTTTCTGATTCATTATTCTCTCTGAATGTAGATCATTCTAATTTAGAAATTGTAGGTGATTCTCATTTGGAACTTTTATTTATGTCATCTTTTAAAACAATTATTCCATATTTTCCTGCAAGAGTATTTTTTATTTTTTGATCTTGATCTGTTGGTCAGAGTTTTCATTCTTCAACTTCTTTTTGTATTTTTCTTAGACTAACTTCAACTTCCTCTTTATCTTCTTGTGATAATCTATTGATTTCTATTATTATAGTATCTCTGATTCAGAGCTTTTTACTCAATTCATAAATAGCATCTTTCGGTGCATCTTTTCATTCTATCGTAGGAATGGATTTGAGATCTTCAAGCATTATAAAAATATGATACCATTACGATATCATATTTTGTTTTATTTTGCAAAAACTAACCTACTGCGACAGCTCCAGTAGCTCATCTCCATATGTTTATAGCCTTTGATTCTGCATCTTTTTTCATTTGAGCTAACTCAGCATTACTCATTTTTAGTTGATTTACGGCAATTATATCTGTTAGCTTCATTTGTTCATTTACCTTTTGTCAGGAAAGAGTAAGGATATATAAACCGAAAAGTCTGTTTTTTATATGTTCTTTTGTGATAACTTTTCCTTGTTCTGCAAGGTCTGAAACTATTTTAATATCTTGAAATGCTTCTTTTATTAGATCTTTTGATCCTACCATCGCGAGTACTAGTAAGGCTCATTTATCATATTTTACCAAGATATCTTTTTGTGCTATTCTCGCTTCGACAGGATTACTAGAAGCAGTACTACCATCTATGAGTTTGCCATCTATCACAGGAGGAGCAATTACCGCTCATTTTATATTTCTATAGTAGATTATCGTTTTTTTGCTTCCATCTACCTGGATTACCTCTGCTGTATATACTTTTCCATCAGTTTCTTGAGTACTAGCCTGAGCAACCAATATTGGTTGAGTATCTGCCATAGCTGTTGTAGTGGGACGCTCCTGAGCACCAGTTGAGATAGATAGAGCAAGGAGTCCAGTTGCTACAGCGGTAAGAATCTTGCTCGTACCAGATCTTCACTCTTCAGTTAGTGCAACTACCCTATCTCCTCATCACTCGATTGGTGAAGTTGGGGAAAGAGAAATCTGTGAGAATACATTGATATGAAATATAGAATTCATATGGAGTATAGTTTAGTATTTAATTCCTATGTATTTTATCCTATCTATTGTCTATCGTCAACTAGATTTTATTTTCTCTCCTTGATTTCTTATGTTTTCTGACTATATTGCCCGTCCTGTCGGTACCTGAGGAGACCAGATATTTTTGACATACTACCTATTCTGATGCGAAATAGCATTTTTATCATGGAGCTGAGTACATATTGTGATCGGAATTACCCCACCTTTCCGAATACACACATCTCATCTCCTATATTTTTTGTTTCATGAGAAAAAACTATCACACCGTCATATGGTGCCAATATCCTTTCATCACCGTCATATCCGATAAGTTCTCCAGATTGGATTTTCTCAAAATCTAGCCATTTTTTGATGAATCGAAAATCTGTAGTTTTTGCTTTTATGATAGTATCAAGATTATATTTCTCTTGATTTTCTCTTACTTGAGGAATTCATTCTATATTACCAGTTGCACGGAGAAAATTCATGATTGATTCTCGTGCCATCTTCACACCACGAGGATCATAGATAGATCCACTTTCTATACAGAGTCCAATTTTCCCAATGCTATTCATATATCCGTCACTTCCTCCAGGATGGAGGTTATCTAGTCCAGATATAATTCTATCTACTGGGAAATATCTATTCCACTCAGGGTGCTCAGATATGAGAAATGGTACAGAGTTTTCTGTATTGAGTGTATTATGTACATCGAGGAGAATATCGCTTTGTCTAAGAATAGGGATGAGCTCTTGGGCTCTCGTATCTTCATAAGTAGCTCATTGTGCTATAGTGTGGAAAGCTCGATTCATATTTTTTTCAGTTTGACGAACATTTTGTTCTATTGCACGAGGATTTGCTTGTGTAATGAGATAAATTTTTCAGTGAAAAACTTCTAGAGTATTTAATAACTCTTCAAGTATAATAATTCCTGATCTTTCGTTCCCATGGACTCCTGCCATGATTGTGGTAGTTTTTCATGTTTTTCATGAATCGAATAAATAGATTCAAGGCAATATTTCTATTGATTTCATTTTGTATATTGTTTTATAAGTATAACTCGATCTTGCTGATCATTATAATTAAAAACGGGAATATATCACATCTTTAGAAACCACTTGTATGGTAAATCAGTTTTTTTGGTTGTGCGTACTAGTATACTTCCATTACCATTTTGAATAACTGATTCGATTTGTGCACGATATAAACTACCAGCAATATCACTACCACGATTACCTGCTTCTATTCCAATTTCAGCAAAGTAGTAAAAGTCTGAAAGATTGAATGATTCATTCTTGGCTATTATATTTGCTTTTAGATTTTCTAATTGTTCAGGAGTGATTTTAAGTTTATCATCATTGATTTCTTATGTTTTCTGACTATATTGCCTTTCCTCGATACGAGAGCTGTGAGAGATATATTTTTTTGACATACAAAAATCCCTATGAAAAATAAGGATTTGCATTGCCTATTGTATACAGGAGTTGTACGGGAATCTATATATCGAACAATGTCAGGAATACACCACGAGATACGGTCATCCTATTGCGTGCCTGAGCATATACAAGAGATAATGGACTATCTATGACATCATCAGTTACTTCTTCCCCTCTGTGTGCGGGTAAACAGTGCATAAAATGAGATTTTTTCCCAGTTATACCCATAAGATCGTTATTGACCTGATATGGGCCAAAATGTCTATTTTTTTCTTCATAGAGATTCTCTTCTCACATTGATATGAATGTATCCGTATATATGCAATCTGCTCCAGATACTGCAATTTGTGAACTATCTGTAAAGATAATAATAGTATTATTTTGCTTAGCTAGATTGTGAAGATGCTCTCTCTTTTTCAGATGAAAGCTATAGACCTCAGGGCTAGCGATTCTTACTTCATGACCGAATTTTAATAATATCTCAGCGAGGGAAAATGCAACATTATTTGAGTCGCCAATGAATGCGACAGTGACTTTTGAATTACCATATATTTCTCGAATTGTATAGAGATCAGCCAGTGCTTGCATAGGGTGATGCTTATCACAGAGGGCATTTACGATCTTGAGTTCTGAGTAGCTATCTATATCCAAGAGTGTCTGATGTGAAAAAACCCTCGCGAATACAGCATCACACCATTCATTGATATTCTTGACGGTATCTTTGAGAGCTTCTCGTCATTCGTTCAGTTTTTTCTCATCGTCATTGGCAAAAATCTTTCATCCATAAAATACTTGTGGCTCGATATGTATCACATGTCCTCCAAGCTGACTGATAGCCACTTCTGTAGCTATTTTAGTTCGCAGAGATGGCTTTTCAAAGGCAAATACGATATTTTTTCCTTGTAGTTGATTCGTAGGGTGATAGTACTTTTCTGAGAGCTCAAATATATGCTCTATTGTTTCTTTGGATAGATCCGTTATGGTAAGGAGGTTCTTCATAAGTTAAGTTGGTTAAAATGAAAACAGCCCCCGTGAGGGCTGTTTTCAAGATACATATACTATGAAGCCTGAAAACAACCCTCAAAGACTTTTTTTCAGCGACGACGTGATATGTTTTTTTCAGCAAAATACATATATTGTATATATGTATAAATCTTCTAAATGCAAATTTAGTATGAAGAATATATATTGACATGTACTCCTATTTTACATTTCTGATGGCATCCTCATACCTAGTAGATTCCATACCTCCTCTATTCTTTCAGTAAATACAGATACGAGATGGATTCGAAGTCCTTTGAGATCTGTATTTGGTTCATTTATAATACTGGGAGTATGTGCATAAAATGAATTAAATACCGTTGCGAGCTCATATGCATATCTAGTCAATATATGGGGCTTGTGTTTAATGAGTACTTCGCCGATTGCTTCATCCGAACGAATCAGTGACTGGATGAGTTTTTTATCATATTCAGTGAGAGTATATGCATCAGAGTCTATGATAGACTCCTTGTTTATATCAACTCATTCTAATATTTTTTTTCATCGAACAAAGGCATATTGTATATATGGGCCACTGTTACCCTCAAAACTTAATGCTTTATCCCAATCAAATACTACATTTTTCTCTCTATCTTGCATCAGATAACTATATTTTATTGCTC